>NZ_JBCHKV010000004.1:0-441230 GCF_039023525.1 Mycobacterium sp. 050272
CGACGCGCCGTGGGCTTCCCCGGCAACTGTTCCTTCGGCATACCTGCATCCTCGTTTCCAAGGTCAGGAGCCTCCGGGATTTCCAGGGCGTTTCATCTGATGGTGAGGTCCTGGATCTGAACTGCCCCAGGTTTTGTTCCTGGTCGGTTGCGAGGGCCGGGGTTGGCTGGCTCGCTGGTTGTGAGGTGCCGGTGAGGGCGGCCTCGTACTCGGCTGGGCTCTGGTAGCCCAGGGCTTCGTGCAGGTGTTCCTGGTTGTACCAGGCCACCCGTTCGGCGGTTGCTAGCTCGACGTCGTCGATGCATCGCCACGGTGACCGAATCTTCGAGAACCACGGTTATCCGAAGATCGTTAGATCCAGCAAGCAATCGCACTACCAGGCACTGCAAAAGCGACTCTGGACAGTTTCAGAGGAGTTGACCGGCGTTACCTTTCCGCTTTGATGTTCAGCGAACGCTGCGGCTACAAATTATGTCCTCAGCCACCTCCTCGCATCGACATAGTCATCAATGTTGAAGCCTCGCAAGGCTACGCTGACATCGCCCGTTTCTTAACCACGCAGCGCCAATCGGGCGCACGCGTTGGATGACGTCCCCACCCCGCAAGTTGCATCCGTGATCCGCCCTCACCTGGGGCCGGTGGCAAGACTGGCGCTAGCCAAAGGGCTCGACTGAGGGACTTTTGACACTAGTGGGTTGTCATTTGGCTGGATAGCGTTGAAATCGATTCATGCTTTACAACGGGGACCAAAAGAGCAGACGGGGAAATCAATGTCTGACCGCGAAGATGATAACGCCTTCGATCCTCTGAACGATCCGTATCCAGAAGAGTTTGAATTCCTTCACATCGGCACGGCGATCAATGCAGATACCAATCAGCTCCTCGCCGGTGCCGAGGCGTTTGATACGCAACTTTTGGAACAAGCGGGACTGCTTGATCGTGGCCGGGGTAAGTCGGTAACCGATGTGTATGGCGACGGTTCTAGCTCCGAATCGCAAGACGCATGGGCGTGGAGTGTATCTGGGTCCCTGACGCTGAAAACCGGGATCATCGATGCTTCGGCAAAGTTTTACGTCCAACAATCGCTCAATGCTTGCCGTCGCTCAACGCAAATGAAGGTGTTCGGGAGAAGGATCAATTCGACAACCACCACATTTAAGATGGGCACTCAGCAACAATTATTGGACTGCAGAACGAAACTGTTCGCCGAGAAGATGGACAACGTATTGAAAGCCGCCAAAGCTTTCGATGAGAGTGATCTCGCCAGCGTCTCAGCCCTAGTCGCTGCACTGGCCGACTTCTACGACACCTTCGGCACAGGCTACGTCGACGAGATCGAGGAGTCGGGCGTAGGGATCTTCGAAGGCACGTTGAAAGGCAACAGTGTCCTCACCGAGGACACCTTCGGCATCGGGGGCGGTGTCTCGGTGTCCCTACCTTTGGTCAGTGCGGGGATTGCGGCGGACTACTTGAAGAAGCTAAGGAACGCCACCGCTGCGAACGAATTCACGGTGCGGGTTGCCGGCCGCCCCCTCGGGTGCACCCCCCTGGATTGGGCGCAGACCCAAGCCGACCTCTTTGAGAAGGGCGGCATTGAGAAGTGCGTCAATCCCGAGGTGTGGGAGGCGGTGTTCGAGAAGCCTGCGGTGTCGGAGGTGCCGGAACACGCCCCGAAGGATCTTCCTTCGGGGGCGGTCTTACCCAACAGGTTCCTCTCAGCCCGGGCGGCGGAGCCGGTCGGTGCGACAGAAGATGTGAAAGAAGTTGTGAAGACAGCTGCGATCAGGTCCGCGATCAGCACTGCGATCGAAATCATCCAATACGAGCGGCTAGACCCTGAAATCCAGAACGAGTACTCGGAGCGCAAGCAGGCGTTGCGCGCCGAGTTCGCCACGTTGCAGAGCCAGGCGCGCACCGCGGAAGAGATCAACGACCTAGCAGCCCGACCGCTCCAGTCAAACCCGGCGCCGCTGTCGCCCAGCCTCAAGGCGCGATCCCTGCTCAACGTCGATGCGGTCTATTCCGCCGGCGCGGCCGTCGAGGGTGCGGGGGACCCATCTTCCGGATATACCCCGCGAAGCTACGTCTACCAGCCCTGGTCGTATCGGTTCCCCGAGCTGGGCGACATTAGCAAGATGTGTACGCCCGCCCAAGTCGTGTTCGGCCAAGCCTTGGTGTGGTTCTCGATCCGGGCTGTTTTTGCCCAATACCTCGACTACTGCGCCCAGTACGAAGATATGCTTGGACCAGCTATCGCAATTTCAGCCAACCAATTCCGGTACGCGTTGAAGAATGTCGGCGACTTTCTGACTGACAAGCTCAAAACCGATACGACCAAAAAGGATCTCAGCTTCGTTCAGCGCTTGGAAGTGAAACTCAAGGAAGAACTTCATATCGATCCCCACGACCCGAACCAGTTCCCGATGTACAAACACTATCAGTACTGGGTCGAAAACTACGCATGGCTCAAAGAGATTCCCTTCGGCGTAGTAGCTATCATCGAACACGAAGGAAAATACATTTATCAGGAAAATCCTTATCCGGACTGTCCATTGCGGGCTAGGCGTGATCAAAACAAAACCACCAAAACGCTGGACGCCTTCCCGTTGGCCGGAGAGTTAGTGCGGCGCAACGCCTATCGCCTGTACCCAATTATCTCCACAGACATCAACGGAGACCCCTACTTTATTTGGGTAGGGGAGCCGTCCCGACTCACTGGCGATCATGACGACGCGGTCCTTAGGTTCAGTGGCCTACTGTCTTTTTACCCGTCGCCATGGGAACATCCGTCGTACAAGCCCGCCAACACCGTTGGCGATTTCGATGAGACAACCTTGCCTATGCTGATCCAGCAGAGCAAAGAGGGTTCCGATGCCCTCGCCTGGGCTGAGAATGAATTTCCTAAATTCGTTGCCTGGCCTGGCGATGGCGAGCAGAAATTGCAGGATAGATGGGACAATCGGCAAGCGATGTACGGGATGAATCTGTATCCCGGTTTCGACAAAGAAGACGGCTTCGGCGCCAAATTTTTACTCCAGAAGGCGGGGCAACTCGCCAAAGAAGCAAGCCGTCATGGCAAAGTGCTCCCGAACATAACCGGTGAATATGAAAACGGCTGGCCGTTGCTTATGCCGAAAGAAGGGATGGCGACGAAGGCGGCATATTCCCGCAAACATGGTGCGGTGTTTTTGTGGGGACCCGGGCCAGAGGGATGGGACCTCTTCGACCAACGTGACATTCGACTGGTCCCCATCAACTACGACGCGGTGAGAAATGCTAATGGCGTCAAACCTGGCGAAAACTCGCCGTACAGTGTCAAGTCCGGCGGAGGTCCTATGTGGATGCAGCCCCGGACCGATGAGCTAGTGGGAAAGTTGAACGAACTCGTCGATGACCAACCAAGGTGACGATTGGTGAAGGTAAACCCGTGCGATGACCGGTTGTCCTACCCCGCGAGGGCGTCACCGGCGCCCGATTGTAAGACGATCATCATTTCACTGGTATTACTCGGGTTTGGCTGGTCAGACCTGCCGATTTTGCCTTGAGCGGTAAGCTCGTCCGGCGAATCTGGAAAGCAAATGAAGTGGGTTGAGGGAATCCGTAATGTCTGCGTCGCATCGCTGTAGCCCACCCTCCTCGCAATGACAGTCGCTTCATAGCAGCCGCCAACGAAATGTGGCTCCTTCCAAGTCCACTTTTTGCCCTGTTCGTTCCATACCACGGGCAATGCCAGATGTATGAATATGGGTTTGTCCAACCCGGTCTTGCCCCAGTAGCTATTATCCTGGGCATTATAGATATGAGCGCCCGGCGGATCAGAATAGACTTTAAGATAGTACCACGCGATTGCGTAATTCATTGTTGGAGGAATAACTATGGTAACGGAGCTAGTGTACGCCGGATTTGCTTCTGGGCAGTTTCCGATTTTTCCTTGAGCGGCGAGAACGTCTGGCGGATCGGAAAAACACTGGAAATCCTCCGGGCCTCGTACTAATTGGACAGTCGCATCGCCGTAATTGGGTATTCCTGCAGCCAAAGTGATGTTGACATTTCCGTCAGAGAGAAAAAATTCCGGTATCGCCCAAGTGCTCTTCTCGGCATCCCATTCGACAATCTCTGTGTAATCCCACTGGGCGGGCGTATCCACTCCGGTCTTACCGATGTGGACCCAGCCCAGAATGCGAAGACTCACGTATACATCAGCCCCGGGTGGTTGCGAATAAATCTCGAGGTGACGACAGGCGACGTGCACTGTCTTCGGCGTCTCGGCGGGTGTTCCGCCGGCGGCGGAGTCGGCGAGGTCGCCTTGGGCCGCGGATTCGACGGGATTGCCCTGAGGTTCAGCATTTTCCGTAGTCATTGCATTGGACCTCCATCAGTTACTCGTCGGGTGCGACCGGTGGCCGGTACGGCCCGCGGGCCATATTGTGCTTACTACCCGCTGGGACGACAATCGCCCCAGGCTGTGCAGAATAATTGTCATGCGGGGCACCGGGATTCTGGGACAGTTGTGAGAGCGTAAGCGGTCCCGATGCCCGCGTTGAATGCTGATCTTCTTCGATCGGCTTTTAGCTGCCGGAGGAGTTCCGTCGCCTGTGCGTCATTGTCCTGAACCTGTTTCAGTCGATTCAATTGCTTGTCGATGTTTCTTATCTGGCTAACCGTTTCGCTGTGGAGTTTCCTTAACCTTGCTGCCGTGGCCGAAGAGTTGTCGATGTCTGCCAGAATGCTATGGACATTATTGAACGCCGTATAAAATCTAAAGCTGTTATAACCATATCCGACAAAGAAGTTTGCCAGCAGCAGACCTCGTTCCCACGGAAGCAGTCCCTCTTTTATCAAGTCTTTTTCGATTCTGACCATGCCCATGTCAGCGATTTGACTCGCAAAAAACTCTCCAACGCGATGTGCGGCCAAGAGAAGATTGTGTTTCTCGGCGCTAGAGTTGACTGCTTCGATTACTTCGACCGCTTTCTCGATCCGGAAAGACCACCTATCAAGAAAATTATACACACTGATGAGGGTGGACTCTTTTGAGATTGCCTTCGAAATATCGCTGATTTCCACCGTGAGTTCTTGAGCGGCCTGGCGCGCTTCGGCACTTGATAGGTTATGCGAATTCAACGCCAGCCGAAGGGACTCTAATCGGCCTTTCTTTTCGAGGTACCTGGACCAGAGGAGTCCGCTATTGAAGTGGTGGGTCTGTAGCGCTTCGGCAACAGGGCCGGCAACCCCGACGAGCAGATCTAAGCAGCTCATCACGGCAGCTGTTTGCGCTTCTTGGCTTTCCTGCACCCAGTAGTCGAGTTCTCCTTGCCAGTCGCGTTTGCTTTCCAGTTGTTCCAGCGCGTTAAGGAGCAGTCCTCCGCGGTGCGCAAGATCGGCCCGGGTAGCGCTGAGATGTTTCAGCTGCTGCCTGATGTCTTTGTGAACTTGGCTTTCAACGGGCGGTTGAACCGGTCCCGGGTCTTCCGTATAGGTCGGGGTCTGGCTGTCCTGATCAGAAGTTGGGTCCTCATCTTGTGTTTCCGGATAGTCGGAGTGGACGTGCTGGATTTGACTCTCAAGATCGGCATACGCATCGCTGAGATCAGGCCAGCCATAATCGGTGTCCATGCGGAAACCTCCCTAAGTAAACGGCTCACATAAGCAGATATGCAGAGCAAGCTTGGTTAAGCAGAACCTTTCGACAACAGGAGCGCTTCCAGTTCCCGGCCATCAGGGTATTCACTTCACATGCCGCTGCCGCTTCTTGCGGGCTGGCTAGGCCCAGTGTCGGGTGCGTTCCGCCGACGGGACTGAGCCTTCGTCGCAGCTTTTTTGGCCTGCCCGTTTGGGCTGACTGAGGGTCGCTTACGACCATTATTTGAGCCAACGGCGCGCTCCAAAGTCTGAACTGACGCCATATCCGGGGGTAGCGGGACCTTGAACTGCATTACGTGGTAAGGCCAGGGACCGGGTGCTTTCCACTGGCTGACGAGGATATGGAAGCCGGCGTCTAGGCGCGAACCCGGAACGATGGAAGGCCCGTACAATTGGGCCACGGCGTCGCCGGCCTCGGCGCCCCAGTCGGCGCCGTGTATCGGGATGTTCATGGGCACGTTGTAGAGGTTGGAGGTGATGTCGGGGAACACCCGCAGCTCAAGGCGGTATGCGAAGTTGTTGAAAACCACGAACACCCATTGACCCTGAATGCGCCGAAGGCACATCTCGCCGTAGCCGCCTTCAAGAACCGGCGTCGGTTCGTTGCCCCAAGCCCATCCGTTTGCACCAAAACCCCAGCCCTCATAAGCGCCCGGGTCGGTAAGCCTGTCGGCGGGAACGCGACGCAAAATTATCGGCGCGTCGCGTGCGACGCGGAAGGCCGTGGACATCACGTAGACGAACCCGTCATCACCGAGGTCCCAGGTCCACAGCTGCGCCAGCCCGTTGTGGGTCCCGCCGTCGAAGCGGGGGCCCGGGCGGAACCAGGTGTGGCCGTCGTCGGTGGATTTCCAGATTTCGGTGAACCCGACGTTTCCGAACGGGAAGTGCGCGCTCGCGTGGAGGTACATTGCGTTGCCGATCGTCATCACGTCCGAGGGCAACACGGTGGTGTCACCCGAGGGGAGGTGGTGGGGGTACGGCCAGAGTTGTCGAGCGTAGTTCGGGTCTCCGCCGGCCGCCTCGCTCCAAACAATGCCCTGGTCCAAATTTTTGGTATCGGAGAACAGGGCGACAGGTGCACGCCAGTCGCTGCCGGCCACCCGCGGCTCGCGGAACGTGTCGCCGAATACAGCCAAGATGCGGCCCGACGGAGTGCGGGCCATGACGCCCAGATCCGTTGCAGCCATGCTGAACTGATCGGTGAGGCCGCCAGGTCCGGTGACATCTTTGAGCTTGTTTGATAAGGACACCGGTGGTCCAGGGTCAATGGGCTTCGGCAGAACTAGTGCTCCGGGAAGTGGTGGGCGCCATCCGCTGTACATAGCTTTTGCCAGACGATCGCGATCGGAGAACAACTGCAACCACGTATGAGGCCCGACTCGGCCGTCGGGGATTAGGCCACGGCTCGTCTGAAACTGTGCTACAGCAGCATGCGTCTTCTCACCGAATTCTCCGTCGGGTAGCAGGCCCGCATGGAAGACCGTGTTCAACCGATCCTGAATATGGGCGACATGGAGGCTGACAGACCCGCTGCCGATAGGCTCGACCCGGTCTGAATAAGTCCCCATATTTGGCGCCGAGGCTGTTACTTCGCCGACGTATTCGCTCACCTTTTGCCCGAAGTAATCCCAGGGAAAGCCCGGACCCACGTCAGTATGGTCACCCTTTCCGGTGGCAATCCGCACGCCGTTATGGTCCGTGAGGCCCGATTCACCCCTGGCCGCGTCGGCGGGACTGATCACCCTTGGCTGCAGCCCGTACCGCCGCGCATCCCGAACTGCGATGTAGGCGGCTACGTCGATGCCATGCCGCATCCTGTCTAACCAGTCCTGGCGGGACCACCGCGCGAACGACCCAGCGAAAGCCAGATTGATGGATTTGGAGTTGCCGGGCTCAAACACCGCGTTGGCGAGATTGTCGGTGTCAACGACGTTGTATACCTGTCCATCGTTGTCGACGGTGTAATGGTACGAAACCTCAGCGTCGTTGTTGCACATATAGTTGGCGAGATTTCGCGCAGACTTGCTGTAGCCATCCTCGGTGTGGAGCACGAACCACAAGACCTCGGATTTGCGGGAGTCGAAATAGGGGCTTTCCATGTCAGTGTGCTCTTCGAAGTCAGGCTTCGACACTGTGGCGTGGTCTGGCCGGTCAAGACTCCACTGACCGAAATCGTCTGCGAGAACTTCGTCTTCGTCGACAGCGATGTCGGTTATACGGGGACCGGGGTGTGACGCGGTGTCGACGACGTCCTGGTAGAGCACCGCTGAGGGTTCCTGGTTACCACACGACCAGGCTTTCGTTTGCCAGACCCAGCGACGACCAGGCGTCGTCGAGTAACCAACGACGCCGTCGTCGATCGCCCAGGCGCATACGCGGGAGTGGCCGTAGATACCGGTACGGTCCACTCCCAGAACAGAGTTGATCCCGCGGAACCACTCGGCGGCCACGCTGTTCCAGCGAGCGAGATCGATGTCCTCATCGATCGTGAAGAAGATTGGCGCCGAGTCCGGCCCGCCGGCAGCTTTGTGCAGCCGCATCGCGGTCTGCGCATCAGCAACCCCGCCGGCGAAACCGCGGGTGAAATCTGACGGCGCGGATCCGTCCGGCTTGCCATATTGAAAGTTGCTCACAATTTGCAGGCCCTGAGCGCGTAGCGCGTCGGCGTACTCGCGGGTTACAGGTTTTGCGCCGAAGGTGGTGCCCGGCCGCGATTCCGACACATAGGCGATCACGCCGCCATACCCGGCAGCTTTGATGGCGGCTGGTGGGATCTCCTGGGCAGAAAAATCGATGAGCTTCACAACTTTCCCCTTGCCGAGGGCAAACAATTTGCGTGATCAACACAGTTTTCGCGACGCCGTTCTGCTCTGCGCTCGCTCTGTTGTACTGCTGGAAATTTCCGCAAGTACGAATGAATTACTTCCCGCTAACACGTACGAGCCTGAACGTGTTGCCTTCGAGTCTTGGCCGGGCGCCACCCTCGACCAAGGGGCTTAAGGCCCTAAGTGTCTCGGCGAACGACACCTGAGTTGGCGCCCCCCCTTGGGGCCCACCCTTGGCGCCTCGACCGGCGTGGGCTGACCGGCCTAAGCGTTGTGCTTACCGTGTCCGGCTGCCATAGCGGCGCGGCTCGATCAGCTAGGCGGCGCTCAAGAACAAACATTTTTTGTCGTAAGTTAGTTTCGTTCTTATGAGGCACCTTTCGGAAATTTCTTTATTGTTTGAGCTCGTCAGACGACACGGCAATAGGCATACTGGTTCTGTCGATATACATTTTCTGGATAACTGAAATGAACGTGATATGCTCATAAAATCATTCTCGGTTTTGTCACGAGCGCGTCAACCGATGCCCTCATTTGGAGCCCTCGATCGCATCCGAATCGAATTCAAGGACTGCAGAACTCGTCGAACGATCCGACGAATCCAGGATGTATAAATCAAGCCGCTTAATGTACTGATTCGCAGGGGATCTGCTGACGATACTCTTCGCGGCCTCCAGGACTGGGGCCGTTCGTCTCTAGCGTCGATGGGCTTTTGGCCCTATGTCGGCGCGCACCAGCTGTGGAGGCTGGGTGGCATCCACCTGAATAGTGACAGGGAGGGTAAGTTATGACTGACGCATTGGCCCACGCCGCCTCCGACGTCGAAGGCGTCTTACAGAACGATGCGCGGCGTCGTTCCGTGAGATTTGGTACGGCGATTCTGGTGGTAGCAGATGTGGTAGTGGCGGCGGGCGCTCCGCTGTGGGATCAATACTTCACGCAATCTGACACGGCACTGCAGGTAGGCGCTGCGGTGATTGCGGTCACCACCTTTCTGGGTGTTTGGCTTTTGCAGCGGCACGCGGGGGCTGGCCGTCATGATAAGAACTCGATGCGCGATGGAATTGCTGCCGCGTTCGTTGTCACCTATCTTGTCATTGCCGGTTGGGCGGCGTTTTTGATCACGTCGAAGGACCGAACGTTATCTGCACTGGCTGAAAATTTGATTCCAAACTTTACGGTACTAACCGGCATCGTTGTTGGCGGCTACTTCGGGGCAGATGCCGTTAAACAGGTCACCTTAATAAATGCGCAACATCGCCAAGAGGGCAGCGAAGCATGAAGTTCGAGGGTTTTCTCTACGTGAAGCTTGGTCGGGTAGGGACGAAAAGCGAGGGCCCGGACTACTGGCTGCAGACGCGCGATGGCGAGTACCTGCTCCATTTCCATGAGCGAGAACTCTTCAAACCGGATTTCGAGCTGGAATTCTATAACCGCCACGTCGTGGAGTTAGAGGGGGAGCTCGAGAAGCCCAACCTTATTAGGGTGGACGCCCTGCCGCCTATACGGGGCCGGGACCTGGGCGGGCCGGGTGGCGATCCTGCTGCGGCTATCGATGTTTACTACGGCGAGGTGATGAACGTGATGGAGCGATCCATCATCTCCAATGTTGATGTGGCTGTCGATAACATACTGAAAATCCGCCTAGGCTCGAATCCAACCACCGGATACAGTTGGACAACGGACACAGAGATCGGCGATCCCACGGTCGTGCAGCAAACCAGTCACGAGTGGGAAGGACCGATCGGCCCGCCGCTGGTTCTGGGGGAACCGGGTCAAGATGTCTGGACGTTCAAGGCTTTGAAGGCAGGCACAACTACCATTACGGCTGACTACAAACAGCCGTGGGCTCGTGGAGAAGAAGCGTGCACTTTTGAGGCTATCGTTACCGTTTACCAGTAGTTCCACGCGGACCTGAATTCAACTCGGTCGCGTATTCCTGACACGTGCCATGGTGATGGATCTGCATCGGCACGCCACCGCTCTCAAAGCTTCCTCATCGATTGATCGGTGTTCGGTCTCGTAGGACCGGATCCTAATCCGCACTCTCCATCAAGCAGAAGAACCGTCCGACCGCGAAGGCGGTTGGCCTGACGGCGACAAATAACTCGTCGTACCGCCGGCGGCAATTCCGCGTTCCCTGAGGTCATCTGCTAGCCCTTCAGGCCACCAGTACGATTCAGCGAGCGTTTTGCGAAGGTGGGCCAGCGCTTGACGGGCCTGAGCCAAATGCCGCGCGCGCTCGATGTTGGCTTGAGCCAAATCGCAGCCGCAGTAGACGCATTGCCCATGAACCGGATCCGAATATCGCCTGCAATCGGGACATAGCGCGAGTCTTCGCGGCACAGGTCGTTCGGTGCGATCACGCGTGTTCGGCCGCGACCAGGGCGGCGGGGCCTGAACCTCACGAGGACCGCGACCATCCTCGCGTTCAAGGATCAAGCTGAATTCGCCGATGTCGAACGGCTCACCCCGCGGTGCGTTGACCCGTTGCACCCGCTCGCGAAAACCCTGCTGCTGAAGCGCTAGTGCCCGGTGGTGGCAGTACGGATTGTTGCCCGGACGGCCCAGGAAGGAATGACTGACCCAAGTACACCCGGCCAGGCAGTCGGCGGCATACACGCACGTGCGACAGAAGCCCCACAGATCGTCTACGGTCCGGGTGCGGAGGTATCGTGCCCCGTCGGAGCGTTGCCAGAGCTGTTCGATCGGTAATTCGCGCACATTACCGGCGGTGTAGTCTTCGCGAGGCAGCGACGGACAGGCTTTGAGCGTGCCGTCGGATTCCAGACCCATGCCGTTACGACCGGCGTTGCATCCGGTCCAGTGCATGAGGGTATCGCCGCCCTGCCGGAGCAGCGCCTCTTCGGGGCCGAAGTAGCCCATGGTGTTTCCCGGCATGACGACCAGGCCGCGGGGCTGACCGGCACGGGCCAGCGCGGCAAGCCGCGGCACCAGCTCGAGCAAGTCATATGGTTGCAGCAGCAGAGTCGGGTCGTCGGCTGCCCGACCCATGGCCACGTTGATGCCGACCTGCCAGCTGGATACGCCGACTTGGATAAGCCGCTCGAACATCTCATCGAGGCGCGTCAACGCCGGGGGCGTCACGGTTGTGTTCACAGTCGTCGGCAAACCGCGATCGCGGCACAGCGTCAGCAGGCGCCAGGCCGATGCGGCGGAGCGCGGGACGCCGCGCAGCGCGTCGTGCACATCATCGGGTCCGTCGATTGATACCCCGACCGAGCGCAGACCCGCGGCGATTGCGGCGTCGAGAAGGTGCGGGTGAAGCCCGCGGCCACCCGTCTGCATGGTGGCGAGAATCCCGTGCTCAGAGATAGCGCGAACCACCTCGACCCAGTCTCGTCGTAGGTATGCCTCTCCGCCGATGAGCGTGATCTCCCGGGTGCCCAGTGTCGCGAGCTGCTCGACTACGTCGCGGCATTCGTCCAACGTGAGTTCACCGCTGCGCTTGCTTCCCGCGCGGGAACCGCAGTGGCCACATCGCTGGTTGCAGGCCAGCGTCAGCTCCCACACCACATATACGGGCCGTGCAGCCGTCCAGTCCTGTGCGCTTGGCAACCGCGTCGGTTGCGTCATGCGTCAATCCTTTAGATTCGCCAGGGTGTCGTCGAGGTCTGCCAGGGCGGCACGCACATCGGCGACGTGGCTGGCGTCGAGCCCACAGGCTTGACCGAGCTCGGGGTGTGCATCCAGCGCGCCCAACGCATTTCGAACGACTTCAGCCTCGGATCGCATTTCATTGACGTCGCCACGCTGGGTGAGATCCCGAAGCGGCATGCCATACCGCATCTGGATGGTGCCCGCCGGATCGGCAGCGAAGAGCCGGGCATCAAAAAGTGGCACCACCGCCGCCTCGCCCACCGTCAAATACCACAGGTTTGCTTGCGGGTACTCGATCAGCTTGACGTCGTCTGTGGATGCTCCGTGAGTATCCAGAACCCATAGGACTCGGTTATGGCCTTGGGGGTCAAGAGCTTTCATCGCCGTCGCTGTCGCATCTCGACGCAAAACGGCCATCTTGGTGCATCCGGTGTGGTCACCCCAGGCGTCGAGAGTGCAGGTATTCGGGTCAAGAGTGAGCTGGCCGTTCAAATGCCCTGCTTCTGACTCGCCGAGCCGAAGTGAGATGGTGTGGGCGCCCAGCACGGGCGCTTGCATGTATGTGGACACCAGGTCCAGTTGCTGTAATTGCCCCATGATCTCCTCCGGTCGGGTGGTCGAACTATGCGCCGCAGCTGCAGCTTCGAGACGTCCGTCTCAACTTCACCGCACGAAGTGAGCGTGCGCGTCAGTGCACTCTGGGGCTAGGGCCCTTGGTCCCTTGAGCTGGCGCGCACACCGGGTGGAACGCAGGTCACCGGGCGAGGACCGAATTAGACCGGTTGACACCACAGTTAGACAACAAATCGCTTGAGGAACTTGCGATGTCGAGTCCGAGGAGTCGCCACAGCAATGCAGAAGATTTTTGTCGGGTTCGCGGCATACCTCAGCCCGACCAGCATGCGATCACGGGCCTGCCGATTCGGCGACGTCCGCGCCGGAATCCGTTGCGGCGCTGCCGCGGCTCATGGTGCGGCCGCGGAAGAAGTCCGGGGCGATTGCCCACCAGATCACCATCAGGATCGATCCGAGCAGCAGCGCGCCGATGCCGACCGCTGCGACGGCGCCGACTCCCAGGATTGTGATGTTGTGGCCGTTGTCGTCGGTCAGCCATTCGGGCCTGGCGTACTGGTTTAGCCCATAGATCAGCACGATCAGCAGGGTGACACCGCCCAGCAACGGGACGACGCCGCGCATCATGAGATTTCGCACCGAATTGGTGAGGGTGTGGCGGTAGTACCACGCGCACGCAAACCCGGTGAGGCCGTAGTAAAACGCGATCATCAACCCGACCGATCCGATCAGCGCGGCAAGCAGATTCGTGCTGATCAGCGTGAAAAGGACGTAGAAGACGACGGACACCACGCCGACCGCGACGGTGGAGGTGGTCGGGGTGAGATAGCGATGGTGGGTCTTGGCGAACGACGCCGGCAGTGCCTTGAACACCCCCATCGACAAGGTGGTGCGTGCGGTCTTCAAGATCGTCGTCTGCGTCGACGCCAGTGCGGAGGTCAGGATCGACGTCCCCAACGCCAGCAGTGCGATCCTTCCGAGGACGCCGTTGCCGAACAGTGCCGGACCGATGGACGCGAAAGTGTCTTTCGAGTTGTGGGGATTACCCAGCCCGATGCCCTGGGTCCCGACACCTGCGAACGCGATGGCCGACACGGTGACCAGGGTGTAGGTCGCCAGCAGCAAGACAGCCGAGATGATAGCGGCCCGACCAGGTGTGCGGCTGGGGTCGTCGGATTCCTCGTTGCATGCCACCGCGGTGTCCCAGCCCCAGTACATGAAGATGGCCATCAGGGCTGCTGGGGCGATGGTGGTCCCGAAATCCAGACCGCCGGGCCAAAACCAGGACAGCGACGGGTGCAGCGAAACCCCTTGGCCATCAAGGGTATACGCCTTGACCAGGGCGACCGCCGAGAAGGCGACCAGCACCACGATTTGAAAGGCCAACAGCGCGTGCAGGAGTCTGGCCGAGACCTGGATTCCGCGGTAGCAGATATAGGTCATGGTCACGATCCAGAAGACGCCCACGACCGTCGGCCAGAACCTGCTGTTGGTCATGTCCGCGAGCGAAAGCCAGCCCAGGTCCCCGGCGAATCTGAATGAGTAAGCCGCGGAGATCTCGGCCAGGTTGGCCATCACAATCACTTCTGCGGCGATGATGCCCCAGCCGCCCAGCCATCCCACGATGGGCCCGAATGCCCGCGACGCCCAGGTGAACGTGGTGCCGCAGTCCGGTTCGGCTTTGTTGAGTTCCTGGTATGCGGTGGCGATCAAGTACATCGGGATGAACGAAATGAGAACGACGGCTGGGGCTTTGACGCCACAGAGCTGCGCGCCGCCGGTGGCCACGATGAGACCCAGTGTCGCGGCCAGGCTGTAGGCCGGCGCCATGGACGCCAATCCGACCACCACGCTGGAGAGCAGCCCAAGTGCACCGCCCCTGAGGCCTTTGGCCTTGACGGTCGGCGCTGCAGTGCCGCTCTCCGGACCGGTCATGACCTCACCTTTGCTCATCGCACCGCTCTGCGACCATCATGCCCCGGCGCGGCCATGAGTCTGAACCCGGCGCCGAAAGTGGCTGCGGCAGTGGCCGTCTGATCGCTCGCTACGCCCGCTTGGGTCGTAAAAGGACTTTGGACCCTATTTCCCTTCACCCCGGGTGTGCCATCTTAATGTAACCGCACGACACATATACATCATGTAGAGAGATAACTGAGGGGATTCCGTGTCCAAGGACCTGACTAACGTGCAGCTACTCCGCGAACTCGAACCGGTGGTCGAACAGCTACTCAACCGCCACCTGTCGATGTTCAAGGAATGGAATCCGCACGACTACGTGCCCTGGTCGGATGGCAGAAATTTCTATGCGCTGGACGGCCAAGATTGGGAGCCTGGGCAGACCCGGCTCCCCGACGTAGCCCAGGTGGCGATTGTTCAAAACCTGCTGACCGAGGACAATTTACCGTCCTATCACCGTGAAATCGCGATGAACTTCAGCATGGACGGCCCCTGGGGGCAATGGGTGAATCGGTGGACCGCGGAAGAGGCCAGGCACAGCACGGCGCTGCGCGATTACCTGGTGGTCACCCGCGCGGTCGACCCGGTAGAGCTGGAGAAGCTCCGCCTCGAGCAAATGACGCGGGGTTTCAGCCCCGGCCAGAATCGGCAGGGCGATATGTTTGCTGAGAGTCTGTTCGATTCCGTCATGTATGTCTCATTTCAAGAATTGGCCACCCGCGTCTCGCACCGCAATACGGGCAAAGTCAGCAATGAGCCGATCGCAGAACAGCTGATGGCCAGGGTGTCGCATGACGAGAACCTGCACATGATCTTCTACCGGGATGTCAGCGCCGCAGGTCTGGACATCGCGCCCAATCAAGCGATGAAATCGGTGCACCGAATCCTGCGCAACTTCAAGATGCCCGGCTTCACGGTCCCGGAGTTTCGGCGCAAGGCGGTAATTATCGCCGTCGGCGGTGTGTACGACCCGCGCATCCATCTCAACGAAGTGGTTATGCCCGTGCTCAAGAAGTGGCGCATCTTCGAACGGGAAGACTTCACCGGTGAGGCCGCAAGGATGCGCGACGACCTCGCCGCGCTGGTCAAGGAACTCGAAGAAGCCTCCGACAAATTCGACGAATCCAAGCAGCGCTACCTGGAGCGCGAGGCGCGTAAGACCGAGAAAATCACCGCCAGCAAAGTGCTTCAAACGAAGGGAACGCTGACGCTCAGCGGGCACTGAGGATCGCTGACGCCATAGGCAGAATCACGTCGCCGACCACCCGGATGGGGGAGGGCCGATCGAATCGTCACCACTAGCTTCGTCTCAGCTCTACCGAGGAGAAGCCATGGGTGACACCGCAGATCCGACCGATCATTTCCGCACGACGTGTCCGCATGCCGGCGAATTCTTCATCGACCGACTGTGTTGGCCGGGGCTGATGGCGATCGTGCTGGGTGTCGCGTCGCTGGCTGGCGGCGTCGCCGCGGCAGCGTATGGGCACCAGGACTGGACGCTGACGATGGCTACGGTCGGGGTACCAGCGATCGTAGCCGGCCTGGTTTGGCTTGCGCTGGAGCATCGTCGGGTGTTGAAGATTGAAAGCCGTTGGCGTTCTGTGTATTCCGTGCGACGCCCGAGCTACTGATCCGCCGTCTCACGGATAAGGCGGGCGTCATTCGCGGAGCAGAACTGCCGCAACCAGTTGAACCACGTCGTCATGCCGTCACCGGTGCGCGCACTTATCGGAAGTATCTCTGCGGTCGGATTTACTTGTCGAATGTGGTCGACGTAGGTCGCTATGTCGACGTCGAGGTGGGGGGCCAGGTCGATCTTGTTGAGCAGCACGACATCCACCGACCGAAACATAACCGGATATTTCAGCGGCTTGTCTTCACCCTCGGTGATCGAGTAGACCATTGCCTTGGCGTGCTCGCCGACGTCGAATTCGGCAGGGCAGACGAGGTTGCCGACGTTTTCGATGATGACCAGGTCCAGTGCCGCCAGCTCGAGCCCCTGCAGTGCCCGGTTGACCATGGGGGCGTCCAGGTGGCACTCACCGCCAAAGCCATTGCTGGTGTTGAGCAGTGATATTTGCGCGCCCCGGCCGTCGAGCTTCGCGGCGTCGAGGTCTGTGGCGATGTCGCCTTCGATCACCCCGAGGGACAACTCGGCGGCGAGTGCGTCCAGGGTGGCGGCCAGCACCGTGGTCTTTCCCGATCCCGGCGAGCTCATCAGGTTCAAGGCGCGGATGCCGTTGGTCTCGAAGGCGTGGCGGTTGATGGCGGCGCGACTGTCGTTTTCGGCGAAGATGGACTCGAGCACCTCGATGCGCTGCGACCCGGACGCGTATCCGCTGTGGTCGCCGTGCTCGTGCTGGTGGCCCTCGGGGTCGTGGTCATGGCTGTGTACCGTGCCGTCGTCGTGACGATGAAATCTACCCACGCACTTGCCCTTTCATGACACTTCGACCGACGTGACCAGAAACTCGTTGCCGCACAACACGTCAACGTCGGTGCTCGCGCAACTCGGACAGCAGACCGAGTATCGAGACTCAATCCGCGACTGTTGCTGGCAGGTGTGGCACCGGACCTCGGCGAGCACCAGGTCGAGTTCCAGCTCGGCATCGACCATGTTGTCGTCGAGGTGCTGACACACCAACGACCAACAGAACTCCAGAGAATCGGGCACCACCTGTCGTAGCGCGCCGACTTGGACACGGACTATATCGACGTGACGACCCGCCGCATGGGGCTTCACGACACCAGCGATAGCCCTACACAGCGACAGTTCGTGCACTACACCATGCTGCCTCGAAGGGGACAACGCTGTCGCGAGAATTAAGTGCGGAAAAACGCAGACTTTGTGTGCGAAATTGTGATTGTCGACACATCAGGGCCCGGTCTAACCTGAGCGTAACCGCCCGTGTCGCCAGCCCATAGACACGGGAGTGCTTGCTGCTCAGGAGGTTGGTGGTGGGCAGTCAGCGTGGCGCACTAGCGAGCGTGCGATTGCGCCTCCATATTGCCGGCGTCGTTCAAGGCGTTGGATTCCGCCCCGCAGTCGCGCGCATCGCCGCACGTCACGGCCTGGCCGGGTGTGTGTACAACGATTCCGGGTCGGTGCACTGCGAGTTCGAGGGCGCACCCGATGCGGTCCAGGCTGCGGTCTCGGCGATCAGCGTCGACCGCCCGCCGATGGCCCGCATCGATTCCATCGAGGCCATTGCACTGCCTCCTAATGGCGAATCCGAGTTCCGCATCATCGGCAGCCGGGCCGTCGCTGACCGGCGCACACTGGTGCCCCCCGACATCGCCGTTTGCGCCGACTGCCTGCGCGAACTCCGCGACCCCGCCGACCGTCGTTACGGTCACCCGTTCATCACGTGCACCAACTGCGGCCCGCGCTACACGGTGATCACCGACCTGCCCTACGACCGGCCCGCGACCACCATGGCGCAGTTTCCGATGTGCGCCACCTGTTCGGTCGAGTACCGAGATCCCGCCGACCGACGGTTCCACGCGCAAACCATCGCCTGCCCGGACTGCGGACCGACCCTGTCCTGGCGTGGTCCCGGTGAGGGCCTCGAACCGCTTGCCGCCGCTGCGCAGGCGCTCGAGAACGGCCTGATCGTCGCCATCAAGGGCATCGGCGGGTTCCATCTTGCCTGCCGAGCCGACAATGCCGCGACGGTCGCAGATCTGCGGCGCCGAAAAAACAGGCCTGCCAAACCGTTTGCGGTGATGGTAGCGAATATCACTGCGGCACAACGTCTTTGTTATATCGAGGCCGCGTCGGCTGAGTTGCTGCAGTCGCCTGCGGCGCCGATAGTCTTGCTGGCCGCCCGCGACGACTCGATGCTCCCCGGGGTGGCACCTGGCCTGTCCGAAATCGGTGTGATGCTGGCCTACTCGCCGGTTCACCATCTGCTCTTCGATCGGTTGGGGCCGGTGCCGCTGGTGATGACGTCGGCCAACAACGGGGGATCCCCGATTGTCTTCCGCGATTGCGACCTGACCTGGATCGACGGGCTGGCGGATGCCGTGCTCACGCACGACCGGCCCATCCACGTGCCGTGCGAGGACTCGGTCCTCACGGTTGACGACGACGGCGCCGTGGTGCCGATCCGACGATCCCGCGGTTACGCGCCGCTTCCCGTCTCGATTCCCGCCGCGGCCGATGCCCCCGTCGTGCTGGCAACCGGTGGGGACCTCAAGACGACGTTTTGTCTGTTGTCCTGCGACGGCAACGCGCACCTGTCGTCGCACCTGGGCGACATGGCCGACCCGCGGACCCAGACATGTTTTGAGTCCGCGTTCGACCACCTGGCGTTCATGACCGACCGGCATGCCACGGTCATCGCGTGTGATCTGCATCCGTCGTATGCCACCACCAGCTGGGCACAGCGGCAGGACCGGCCGGTCGTGCGGGTGCAACATCACCACGCCCACGCGGTGTCTCTGCTGGCCGAGCACGGCCGGCTCGCCTCCCCGATGCTCGCGGTCGCATTCGACGGCACGGGCTACGGCACCGACGGCACCATCTGGGGCGGTGAACTCCTGATGGTCAGCGACCCGGCCGCCTGCACCCGGGTCGGACACCTCAAAACGTTCACACTGCCCGGCGGCGACGGGGCCGTACGCCAGCCGGCCCGCATCGCCCTGGACCTTCTGTACCGAGCCGGGATCGAGTGGGCGCCGGACCTCCCGGCGGTCGAGAGTCTCAGTGCGCAGGCGCGTTACGTCCTTGCCCAACAGCTTCCACTTGGCGCCGGATGTGTCCAGACCAGCAGCATGGGCCGCTTGTTCGACGCGGTCGCCAGCCTGCTCGGCGTGTGCCAGGAGGTGAGCTACGAGGGGCAGGCGGCCGTCGAACTCGAGCACGTCGCGCGCCGGGGCCGACCGGCACCGTTGGACTTCGAGGTGACCGAGGGTGTGTTGGACCCGACGCCGTTGATCACCGCGTTGGTGCGGGGTTTGCGAGCCGGCACGACGCCGGCCGATCTCGCCGCCGGGTTCCACGCCGCCGTCATCCGAGCCACGGCGGAGGCAGTCGGTCAGGCGGCCGCCGGCGTCGGTACCGTCGGGCTGACCGGCGGTGTGTTCGTCAACCGTCTGCTGCGCGACGGGTTGCGTAACGAACTGGCCGGCAATGGTTTCGAGGTGCTGACGCATGCGGTGTTGCCGTGCAACGACGGCGGACTCGCGTTAGGTCAGGCCGTGATCGCGGCACGGCAGCAAGAAAGGGGGGCATAGGTATGTGTCTCGGAATTCCCGGAAAGGTCATCGACACATGGGACGAAGCGGGGACGCGGATGTGCACCGTCGACTTCGGCGGCACCACCAAAACCGTGTGCCTCGCCTACCTTCCGGACATGCAGATCGGGGAGTACACCATCGTTCATGCCGGATTCGCCATCACCCGACTCGACGAGGCGTCGGCGAATGAGACGCTGCGAATGTTCCACGACCTCGGCGTGCTGGACGAGGAACTGGCCGGGGACGAAGGCCAGGGCAGAAGGGAGCCGGCATGAAATACCTCGATGAATTTCGTGATCCAGCGGCCGCGCGCACCTTGGTCGCCAACATCAAGCGGCGCGCCACCAAGACCTGGACCATCATGGAAGTCTGTGGTGGGCAAACACATTCGATCATTCGCAACGGCATTGACCAATTGTTGGACGGTGCGGTGGAATTCATTCACGGACCGGGATGCCCGGTCTGTGTCACGCCGCTGGAGATGATCGACCGTGCGCTGGAGATCGCGGCCCGCGATGACGTGATCTTCTGCTCGTTCGGCGACATGCTGCGGGTGCCGGGCAGCACTCAGGATCTGTTCGGTGTGCGTGCTCGGGGCGGTGACGTCCGAATCGTGTACTCGCCCTTGGACGCCACTCGGGTGGCGGCTGACAATCCCGACAAGCAGGTGGTGTTCTTCGGTGTCGGCTTCGAGACCACCGCGCCGGCCAACGCGATGGCAGTTGTGCACGCGCAGCGACTCGGCCTCACCAACTTCTCCATGCTGGTCTCGCATGTGCTGGTGCCCCCGGCCATGACGGCGATCTTGAGCTCGCCGACCAACCGGGTCGAGGCGTTTCTGGCGGCCGGACACGTCTGCACAGTGATGGGCACCGCCGAATACGGTCCGCTGGTCGAGGAGTTTCAGGTTCCCATCGTGGTGACCGGTTTCGAGCCGCTGGACTTGCTCGAAGGCGTACGGCAAGCTATCGACCTTCTCGAGGCGGGCACCCCACAGCTGCGCAACGCCTATCCCCGCGCGGTGACCGCCGCCGGGAACGCGGTCGCGCAACAGACCCTCGCGGATGTGTTCGTGGTGACGGATAGACAATGGCGCGGCATTGGCCTGATCCCGAAGTCCGGGTGGACGCTGTCGCCACGCTACGCGGAGTTCGACGCCGAATTGAAGTTCGGGGTCGGGCATCTGCGAGTGTCCGAATCAGCGGAATGTCGCAGCGGGGAAGTGTTGCAGGGCCTGTTGAAGCCCAACGAGTGTCCGGCGTTTGGAAAGTCATGCACACCGCGCACCCCGCTGGGCGCGACCATGGTGTCCAGCGAAGGCGCCTGCGCCGCCTACTACCAATTCCGGCGGTTGGAAGCCGCAGCCCATGCCTGAGTCGCGTGTCGCCACCGATCCGGCCGACTGGGTGTGTCCGCTGCCGCTGCGCGAGATGAAACGGATTGTGCTGGGCCACGGCGGTGGAGGTGTGCTCTCCGAGGAACTGATCGAGAATCTATTTCTGCCCGCGTTCGGCGGCACGGCCGGTGCGGCCCGTGATTCCGCACTAGTCGACATCGCTGGCGGACGGATCGCGCTGACCACCGATTCATATGTGGTGCAACCGCTTTTCTTCCCGGGTGGCAACATCGGCGACCTGGCGGTCAACGGCACCGTCAACGACTTGGCGTGCAGCGGAGCCCAACCGCTCGCGCTTACGGCCGGGTTCATCCTCGAGGAGGGGCTCGAGCTGGACGTGCTCGGCGCGGTCGCAGAAACCATGGGCAGGGCGGCCGCCGACGCCGGGGTCGGCATCGTCACCGGTGACACCAAAGTGGTTGCCAGGGGCGGTGCGGACCAGCTTTTCGTCAACACCGCCGGGGTAGGAGTCGTGCCGGCGGGTGTGCACGTCGGGCCGGAGAGGGCCCGCGTCGGCGACCACATCATCGTGTCAGGCAACCTGGGCGAACACGGCGTAGCCATCATGAGCGTGCGCGAGGGCATCGACTTCGGCACCGTCGTCACGACCGACAGCGCACCACTGCACCGACTGGTTGCGGCCATGCTCGCCACCGCCGGTGCCGGCGTGCACGCGCTACGCGACCCTACCCGTGGTGGTCTCGTTGCCGCGGTCGTCGAGATCGCCCGCGCCGCCTCGGTCGGTATCGAACTCGATCAGGCGGCAATCCCTGTCCCCGATACGGTTTCGTCGGCATGCTCGTTCCTTGGGCTGGACCCGTTACAGGTGGCCAACGAGGGAAAGATGGTGGCATTCGTCGACCCTGCGCACAGTGAGGCAGTGCTGGACGCCATGCGGTCGCGTCCCGAGGGGGTCAACGCCGCGATCATCGGCCGGGTTGTCGCCGAACATCCCGGCCTGGTGGTGGGCCGGACGCCATTTGGCACCACACAGGTCATCGAACGTCAACTGGGCGAGCAACTTCCGCGCATCTGCTAGGCCTGGGCCACCCGGGGGATCTCGACGTCGAAGATCACCCGCGAGTCATCCGGACGCCGCGGCGATGCTGCGCAGCGCGGCGTCGAAGACCGCCGCCGGGGTCAGGCCCAGATGCGCAGCCACCTCGGGACCCGGCCCGCTCTCGCCGAAGCGGTCGATGCCGATCACCGTGTCCGCCGGCCGCGCCAGTGCGCGCCAGCCATTGGTCACGCCGGCTTCGATCCACACGACCGGCAGATCGGGCAGTGTGGTGCCGTCGGCCTCCAGCGCGGCGGCGATGCGTTCGCGCCACATCACCGAGATGACGATCGCCGATATCCCGCGCTCGCTGAGCAATTCGGCGGCTTCGAGTGCCAAGGCGACCTCGGAGCCGCTGGCCGCCAGGATCACATGAGCGGTGTCGGCGGTCGGCCGCACCACCCGCATGCCGTAGTGGCGGATGTCGTCCAGCCCAGCACCGCCGAGTACCGGCAGATCCTGTCGGCTCAGCACCAAAGCCGTCGGGCCGTCGGTGTTGTCGGCCGCCAGTTGCCACGCCAACGCGGTCTCGGCAGCGTCGGCCGGGCGTAGCACGGTCAGCCCCGGAATCAGTCGAAGCGACTCCAGCTGTTCAACCGGCTGATGGGTGGGGCCGTCCTCACCGACATGCACGGAGTCGTGCGTAAACACGTACACCACAGGCAATTTCATCAATGCTGAGAGCCGCAAGGCCGGGCGCAGGTAGTCGGCGAACACCAGAAAGGTGCTGCCGAAGGGGCGCAGCCCGCCGTGCAGGGCGATGCCGTTCATCACTGCCGCCATCGCGTGCTCGCGAATACCGAAATGAATTGTGCGGCCGCTGTAGTCCTCGGGTGTGATGTCACCACCGGGGATCGCGGTGTTGGTCGAGGCGGCCAGGTCGGCGGATCCGCCGACCAACCCCGGGTAGACGGCGGCCAATGCTGTCAGTGCCGCGCCGGATGCCTTGCGAGTGGCGGACTTTCCCCCCGAGGCCAGGCCGTCGGCCAGCGACGTGAGCACCGACAGGTCCTCGGCGGCGGGAACCGTGTCGAGCGGGAAGTCCGCTGAAAGCTGCGGATGATCAACCTGCCACGACGCATGCATCTGAGCCCACCGCGCATGCGCCGCGCCGCCCCGCGCCGCCACCACGGCGGCGGTCGCGCTGACCGCGAGCGGCACGTGGAAATGCTCGTCGGGCCAGTCCAAGCGGGAGCGCATGGCATGCAGCACTTCCGATCCCAACGGGCTCCCATGTGCTTTGGAGGTGCCTTCGACGCCGGGTGCCCCAAAGCCGATGATCGTGCCCACCCGGATGAAGGTGGGCCGATCGTCTGTCCGAACCGCCTCGGTGAACGCGTGGTCGAGGGCGGCCACGTCGTTCCCGTCGGGGACGCGGAGCACTTGCCAGCCGTAGGCGCTGAACCGGCCCTCGACGTCGTCGGTGCAACTTTGGGAGGCCGATCCGTCGATGGTGACGTCGTTGTCGTCGAAGATCACGACCAGCTTGCCGAGCCGCAGGTGCCCGGCCAGTGACGCGGCCTCGTGGCTGATGCCTTCCATCAAGTCGCCGTCGCCGGCGAGCACCCAGGTGCGGTGGTCGACGACGGTGTGTCCATCGGTATTGCATCGCGCGGCCAGCATCCGTTCGGCCAACGCCATCCCGACCGCGTTGGCAAGCCCTTGTCCCAGTGGGCCCGTGGTGGTTTCGACGCCGGCGGTATGACCGTACTCGGGGTGTCCGGGAGTCAGCGAGCCCAGCTGCCGGAACCTGCGCAGTTGCTCGACCGGCATGTCGTAGCCGAACACGTGCAGCAGGGAGTAGAGCAGCATCGAGCCGTGGCCGGCGGACAGCACGAAGCGGTCGCGGTCGGGCCAGTGCGGGTCGGCGGGGTCGTGGTGCAGGTGGCGCGACCACAACGTCCAGGCGATCGCGCTGGCACCCAGCGGTAGGCCCGGATGTCCGCTGCCGGCGGCCTGCACCCCGTCAGCGGCCAGGAACCGCAACGTGTTGATGGCTAGCCGGTCCAATTCGTCTGTGCCCGGGTATGATTCGGTCACGTTGCGGGGCAGTGTGGTTGCCGGTGTGCTGGTCGTTCTGGGTGTGATGGTCACGGTGCCACCAGCCTTCCGTTGGTCTCGCGGGCGGCTGCGCGAAGTGCGTGCGCCGCCTCGGTCATGTTCGGTCCGGCGAACAGCGCCGAACCGGCGCAGAACACGTCAGCTCCGGCCGCTGCGGCAGCGGCGATGGTGCCCGGCCCGATACCGCCGTCCACCTCGAGCTCGATATCCAGTCCGCGCCGGTCGATTTCAGCTCTGGCGGCCGCGATCTTGGGTTCCATGCTGGCTAAATAGCGTTGCCCGCCGAACCCGGGGTTGACCGTCATGATCAGCAGCAGGTCGGTGACGTCGAGCACCTCGAGGACCGCGCCCAGTGGGGTAGCCGGGTTAAGGGCGACGCCGGCGCGGGCGCCAAGACCGCGGATACTCGACAGGGTGCGGTGCAGGTGCCGACACGCCTCGGCATGCACGATCACGATTTCGCAACCCGCTTCGATCACCCAGCGCGGCAGCATCGGGTCAGGATCCTCGACCATGAGGTGCGCCTCGAAACCCGTTGCGACTCGGTCGCGGCAGGCCGCGATCACGTCGGGACCGAAGGTCAGATTCGGGACGAACCGTCCGTCCATGACATCCCACTGGATCCGGTCGACACCGGCGCGTTCGATCTCTGCGACGTCGCGGCCCAGTGCGGCGAAGTCCGCCGGCAGCACGGACGCGACCAAAGTTGGTGTCACCAAAGCGATTCCTCCCTGAAACTCGTTGTCAGCACGTTAGGGGCAATGCAGGAACGCTGAATCCCCCAACGCGGGGGAATCCGGGGTGACATTCTCACCGGTGAAATCCGGCAAAAGGAGATGACGGCATCGGCATTCGGCAATTATCGTGTTCGCATGACGGCGGTTACTGCAGTGCCTATTACCGGGCCCGTTCGGGTCGTATTAGTTGACGACCATGAAATGGTTATCGAAGGCCTTAAAGCGATGCTCGCCTCTTTCCGGAACCGCGTGCGGGTCGTCGGCGAGGCGGTCGGCGCCGAAAATGCACTCAAGGTCATCGAGAGCCTGCAACCTGACATTGTGCTCTGCGATGTCAGAATGCAGGGCGCCAGCGGTCTCGACCTGTGCCGTGCCATCCGCGAACGCAATCCCGCGAGCAAGGTGATCCTGCTTTCGGTGTACGAGGACGAGCAGTACTTGTTCCAGGCCCTGCGGGTCGGGGCGTCCGGCTATCTGCTGAAGGGCATCAACAGCGACGAGCTGGTGCGGCAGCTGGAGTACGTCCAGAGCGGTTCGACCGCCATCGACGCGGGCCTGGCCGCCCGGGCCGCCGACACTGCGGCTCGGCTGCAACGTGACGAATTCTGGCCGGGCGCGCGACAGGGCCTGAGTCAGCGGGAGAGCGAAATCCTGTCGTTCGTCGTGGCCGGCCTGTCGAATCGCGGCATAGCCAGCAAACTCGTTATCGGCGATGAGACGGTCAAGAGTCACCTGCGCTCCATTTATCGCAAGCTGGGCGTCAATGACCGCACCGCGGCGGTGGCGGTCGCGCTGCGCGAAGGGATCTACCAGTGACGGGATCGGTGCGGGGCCTGGTGGACGCCGACCGCGAGGTCGCATTGCTGCTCGACATCGTGGCCGCCACCGGCAGCGGTCCGGCGATAGAGCCGGTAGCGGCAGCGGTTGCGCGACTCATCACTGCGGCCACGGCATCCGACGTGTGCTTCGTGCACGTCCTCGATGATTCCGGCGGGTCGCTGACCCTGGCCGGCGCCACGCCACCGTTCGACGAATGCGTCGGCCAGGTTCAGTTGCGGCTTGGCGAAGGAGTCTCGGGGTGGGTAG
Organism: Mycobacterium sp. 050272; assembly: GCF_039023525.1. NCBI lineage: Bacteria > Bacillati > Actinomycetota > Actinomycetes > Mycobacteriales > Mycobacteriaceae > Mycobacterium > Mycobacterium sp. 050272. Next base: position 26,200 of record NZ_JBCHKV010000004.1, read on the forward strand.
CGCAACACCGGGAACCCGTTGTCATCACCAGCCGCAAAGACGAAGACCCTCGCTATGTGCCGATCGCGGCGCTACGCGGCTCAGACTTCACCTCGATGGCTTCGGTGCCGATGGAGACGGGACCGGGCCGGCTTGTCGGCGTCCTCAATGTGCACACGGTGGCCCGCCGGGAGTTCACCGACCGCGACATCCAGCTGCTGCTGGCGATCGGGCGGTTGACCGCCGGCGCGTTCGACCAAGCGCGGGTGCACCGGCAGTTGGCCGCGAGGGAACGGGTGCACGGCAGTTTCGCCGAACAGGTGATCGCCGCGCAGGAGTCCGAACGCAGACGGTTGGCCGGTGATATTCACGACGGGATCTCTCAGCGGCTGGTGAGCCTGAGCTACCGGCTCGATGCGGCCGCCCACGCCGTCGAGACCGACGACCGCGCCGAGGCCACGGAACAGCTCGAAAAGGCCCGCGATCTCGTCGATCTCACGCTGGCGGAAGCCCGTTCGGCGATCGGCGGGCTCCGCCCACCCGTGCTGGACGACCTTGGTCTGGCCGGCGGGCTGGCCAGCCTGGTATCGACGATCCCCGAGGTAGACCTCGACCTGGAGTTGGCCGACGAACGGTTGCCCGAACATGTCGAGGTGGCCCTATACCGGATCGCGCAGGAGTGTCTGCAGAACGTCGTGAAGCACTCCCGCGCGATGACCGCCACGGTGCGCTTTGCCGTCGAGGCAGGCGTAGCCCGACTGGAGGTTGCCGACGACGGGATCGGCATCGCCGGATTCGATCCGTCCGCCCGGCCGCCGACCAGCTACGGCATGCTGTCGATGACAGAACGTTCCGAGCTGGTGGGCGGGCGGCTGGCCGTGCGCTCGACGCCCGGATCGGGTACCACAGTCACGGTGACGGTCCCGCTGGATGGCGCGGGTATCGCAGGTCAGGCCGGCTGAAGCTCGTCGCGCAGGCGCACCGCGGAGGCGTTGGCCGACACATGGCCCAATAGCGCCTGCTGCGCCGTGCTGACCCGTGTTTCATCACCGCGCCACGCCTCCAGTGCCGGTGACACCAAGGCCCTGCCGAAGGAAAAGGTCAACGGCCAGGGTGTGCGATGCGCCTGCAGCGCCGTTAGGTTGCTGGTGGCACGCGTCGGCGACTGTCCGCCGGACAGAAACGCCACACCGGCGAGGTCGGCCGGCCATGCGCGCAGCACCGAAACCGTCGCCGCGGCGACCTCTTCGGCCGTGGCCCGGGTGGGGTGGTCTTCGCCTTCGATCACCATGTTGGGTTTGAGCACGATGCCGGCCAGGTCGACGCGTAGCAGGCCCAGCTGTTGGCGCACCGCCGCGTGCACCTCGGCGGTGACTTCGGCGCACCGGGCGATGCTGTGGTCGCCGGTCATCAGCACCTCGGGTTCGACGATCGGCACTATGCCCGCTTCCTGGCACGCCGCCGCGTAGCGGGCCAGCGCGTTGGCGTTGCACGCGATGGCGCCCCAGCTGGGGGTGCTATCGGTGATGCTGAACACGGCCCGCCACTTGGCGAACGCCGCGCCCATTTCCGCATACCGGGCCAGTCGGCCGGGGAGCCCGTCCAACCCCTCGGTCACCGTTTCACCCGGCAAACCCGGGCAGGGCTTCGCGCCGGTGTCGACTTTGATGCCGGGCAGCATGCCCAGTTCGCGGACCCGTTGCGGAAACGGCCGCCCATCGCTGAAGACCTGGCCCAGGGTTTCGTCGCAGAAGATGATCCCCGAGACGCCATCCGCGAGCCCGGGCGTGCTGGCCAGGATTTCGCGGTAGTTCCGCCGGCTGTCCGAGGTCGCGGTGACGCCTGCCTGCTCGAGACGGGCCGACATCGTCGTGATGCTCTCGTCGGCGGCGAGGATGCCCTTGCCGGGCGCCGTCATGGCCTGGGCGATCTTCCTGCACGTGCTCATCAATGCTTCCTGTCTCTCGGGGTGCGCACACCGTAAGAGCAGCGCCGATAGTGCGGCGTCACCCGAACGGTGGAAAGAATGGGGGTTCGCTGGATACTTAACTAATCCCCTAAGTATCAGCCGCCTATTATCGATAGACAGGTTGATTATTCGCTGACACGATTCGAGCCATGACCGACAGATGGAACGCGGGAGTGATCCCGTACGCAGAGATGGGCTACTGGCAGCCGGATTACCAGCCGAAGGACACCGACGTCCTCTGTGCCTTCCGGATCACCCCGCAGGAGGGGGTCCCTCCGGAGGAGGCGGGCGCCGCCGTCGCCGGTGAATCGAGCACCGCGACGTGGACGGTGGTGTGGACGGACCGCCTCACCACGTTCGAGCACTACCAGGCCAAGTGCTATCGGGTCGACGCGGTGCCCGGCGTGCCCGGGCAGTGGATTGCGTGGATCGCCTACGACCTCGACCTGTTCGAGGAGGGCTCCATTGCCAACCTGACCAGTTCGATCATCGGCAATGTGTTCGGTTTCAAACCGCTCAAGGCGCTGCGCCTGGAAGACATGCGGATCCCAACCCATTACGTCAAAACCTTCCAGGGGCCCGCACACGGCATCGTGATGGAACGCGAGCACCTCGGCAAGTTCGGCCGACCGTTGCTGGGCGCCACCACCAAACCCAAGCTCGGCCTCTCCGCGCGCAACTACGGCCGCGTCGTCTACGAGGCGCTGCGCGGCGGACTGGACTTCACCAAGGACGACGAGAACATCAACTCTCAGCCATTCATGCGGTGGCGAGACCGCTTCCTGTTCTGCATGGAAGCCGTTAACCGGGCGCAGGCCGCCACCGGCGAAATCAAGGGGCACTACCTCAACGTCACCGCCGGGACGATGGAGGAGATGTACGAGCGGGCGAACTTCGCCGCCGAGCTCGGGTCGGTGATCGTGATGATCGATCTGACGATCGGTTACACCGCGATCCAATCCATGGCCAAATGGGCCCGCGACAACAGCGTCATCCTGCACCTGCACCGCGCCGGGCACGGCACCTATACGCGGCAGAAGTCGCACGGCGTCAGCTTCCGGGTGATCTCGAAGTGGATGCGGCTGGCCGGGGTCGACCACATCCACGCCGGAACGGTGGTCGGCAAACTCGAGGGTGACCCCAACACCACGGCCGGGTTCTACGACACACTGCGCCTTGACCGCGTCGAAGCCGACCCGGTCAAGGGCCTGTTCTTCGACCAGGAATGGGCATCCATGCCCGGCGTCATGCCGGTCGCTTCCGGCGGTATCCACGCCGGTCAGATGCACCAGCTCATCCACTACCTGGGCGAGGACGTGGTGCTGCAGTTCGGCGGGGGCACGATCGGACACCCGATGGGAATCGCCGCCGGTGCCGAGGCCAACCGGGTCGCATTGGAGGCCATGATCAAGGCCCGCAACGAAGGCCGCGACTACTACCAGGAAGGCCCCGACATCCTGAAGAAAGCCGCCGCACGCAACCGCGCGCTCGACACCGCGCTGGCGACCTGGGGCGACATCACCTTCAACTACGAATCCACGGACACCCCGGACGTCGTCGCGACGCCGACCCGGGTCTGAGCGAGCCAGAGGAGCCGATCATGCGAATCACCCAGGGCACCTTCTCGTACCTGCCCGATTTCACCGACGAGGAGATCACCGCCCAGATCAACTACGCCCTCGACCACGGCTGGCCGCTGTCGGTGGAGTTCACCGACGACCCGCATCCGCGCAACATCTACTGGGAGATGTGGGGGCTCCCGATGTTCGACCTCAAGGACGCGGCGGGCGTGCTGCTCGAGGTCAACGCGTGCCGGGCGGCAAACCCAAACAGCTACATCCGCCTCAACGCGTACGACGCGAGTTTGGGTCGGCAGACGACGGCGCTGTCGTTCATCGTCAACCGGCCCGCCGAGGAGCCCGGCTTCCGGCTGGACCGCGCCGAGCGGGCCAACCGACAGATCGGCTACGGCACGTTCGCCTACGCCACCGAGCGGCCAAGCGGGCAGAGGTATGAGTCGTCATGACCGCGTTCGGCTACCGGCCGGCTCTCGCCGAACCGGAACCGGAGACGCAGCCGCTGGACTCGGACGCCGTCGTCGACCTGGCGGCGGCCCGGGCCACCTCGGGTATCGATGACGTGCTGGCGGGGCTGGACCGCGAGCTGGTCGGCCTGGAGCCGGTGAAGACCCGCATCGCGGAGATCGCGGCGCTGCTGTTGGTCGACCGCATGCGGGAACGTTTCGGCGTGCGGGCGGCCCAGCCGACCCTGCACATGTGCTTCACGGGCAACCCCGGCACCGGCAAGACTACGGTGGCAACGCGGATGGCCGACCTGCTGCATCGGCTTGGCTACCTGCGCCGCGGCCATCTGGTCAGCGTCACCCGCGACGACCTGGTCGGGGAGTACGTCGGGCACACGGCACCCAAGACCAAGGACGTCATCAAGCGCGCGATGGGCGGTGTTTTGTTCATCGACGAGGCCTACTACCTCTACAAGGTCGAGAACGAGCGGGACTACGGCGGCGAAGCCATCGAGATCCTGCTACAGGTGATGGAGAACAACAGGGACGACCTGGTAGTGATCCTGGCCGGCTACGCGGACAAAATGGACCAATTTTTCTCGGCCAACCCTGGAATGCAGAGTCGCATCGCCCACCACATCACGTTCCCGGACTACACCGTCGGCGAACTCGAGGACATCGCGGGTCTGATGATCGCCGGCCTGGGCTACCGGTTCTCCGAGGAGGCCCGCGGCGTGCTGCGCAGCTACCTGCACCTTCGTCGCGACCAGCCGTGGTTCGCCAACGCGCGCAGCGTACGCAACGCGTTGGAGCGGGCCCGGCTGCGGCACGCGCGCCGGCTCCTTGCCGACGCCGACACGCCGGTCGGCCTGGCCGAGCTGACCACGATCGAGGCGGTAGATCTATTGGCCAGCCGGGTGTTCGAGACGCGGGAGACGGCATGACAACGAACGCGCGCCTGCGGGCGCTGGTTGAGGTGGCAGATACCGGGTCGGTGCGCGGGGCCGCCGAACGTCTGGTGGTCACCGAGTCGTCGATCTCCTCGGCGTTGCGCGCTCTGAGCAGTGACATCGGCATCACGCTGGTCGATCGGCACGGCCGGGGAGTGCGATTGACGCCGGCAGGTCTGCGCTATGTGGAGTACGCGCGCCGCATTCTGGGCCTACACGACGAGGCGATTCTGGCTGCGCGCGGCGAGGCGGATCCGGAGAACGGCTCGATTCGGCTGGCCGCGGTGACATCGGCGGGGGAGTTGCTGATCCCGGCGGCTCTCGCGTCGTTTCGCGCGCAACATCCGGGGGTGGTCCTGCATGTCGAGGTGGCCGCGCGCAGCGCGCTGTGGCCGATGCTGGCGCGCCACGAAGTCGACCTGGTGTTCGCGGGTCGGCCGCCCGAGGATTTGCGCAAGAAAGTCCGGGTCCGCGCGATCAGCCCGAACACGCTGATCGTGGTCGGGTGCCCGGAGTTGGCCGACGGCTTTGCGCCGGGCACCGCCACCTGGCTGCTGCGTGAGCAGGGTTCCGGCACCCGCTCGACGCTGATGACGCTGCTCGAGGAACTCGACGTCGCGCCTCCACAGCTGGTGCTCGGCTCGCACGGTGCGGTGGTGGCGGCGGCCGTTGCGGGGCTGGGCGTCGCGCTGGTGTCGCGGCAGGCGGTGCAGCGCGAGCTCGACGCAGGCACACTCGTGGAGCTGGCCGTGCCGGGCACTCCGATCAAGCGGCCCTGGCATGTCGTCAGCCAACCCACGCCACCCATGGCCACCGAGTTACTCATCGAGCACCTGGTCTCCCGTCCCGAGCTCGGCTGGCGCCAGGTGAGCGCGGTTCCTCGTGCGTCCTAGCAACGACCGGGCGGGAGATTAACGCCGCAGGGTGTCGGAGGGCGCCTCGCCCCACCGCTTGCGGTATTCCACCGCAAAACTCCCGAGATGGTTGAAGCCCCATCGTTCGGCGACGGCCGTGACGGTGATCCCGTCGGATGGCATCGCGTCCATCAGCTCCTCGTGGACTCGCTCCAGCCGGCGCTCGCGAACGTAGGTCATCGGCGTCATGTTCAGTTCGTCGCGGAAGCCTTGCTGGATCGAGCGGACACTCATATGGACCACTCTGGCGAGATCGTCCATGGTGATGCGCTCAGCGAGATGGTCGTCGATGAAGTTCATGGCGTCATGGACGACGGCCCGCCGTGAATCTGGCTGAGCCGGCTGCAAAAACTCTTCGTGGTAGTTGGACGGCTGCAGCTGCAACAGGGTGCTCATCACCAGTTCCTCGATCGCACCGATGCCCTGGCCTCGCTGGATCAGCGATCCGGGGTGGAACACTTCGCTGTGGATGAGCTGAACCGCGGTATGCCAACGCATGGCGGCCTCGCTGGCAAGGTCGAATTCGGGTTCGAATTCCAACGGCCGTGTCAGCGTTCGGCCCAGTAGCCGGGTGAGGTGGGCGGCCATGGCGCGCTGCTCGATCCGGATCAGCAACTGCGGAGAGTCGTGGTCGAACTGAATCCGCAGTGCCTCGCCCGGGCTGGTCACTACCGCGCGGATCGTGTTGGCTTCGAAGTTGCGGCCGCGGTGATCGACCATCGCACGTCCGTTCATGGGCATGTGCACACCGAAGTACTGGCCGAGCACGGGGATGTCGACCGTGGCCGCGACATGCACGTCGAGGTACAGCATGCTGACGTTGCGCAGCCGCACGCCGTGCATGGTCGCAGCAAACCCGGCGGCGTCATCCGGCCCCACGTGCAATGACAACGGCGCCAACGCTTTGCCCATCAATCGGGTGGCTTCGGCCGGGTTTTCGGTGTAGAAGATCTCGTTGTCCGCGAGGGCCGGCGGAACGCCTCGCGAACGGACCTTGCGCCGCACGGGGTTCGCCGTGCGGCGGACGTCGATATAGCCCAGACGGGTCAGCCGCGACACCATGTAGCCCCTGGTTGTAGCTGCATTGACACATCATCGAATTGTGAAGTGCTCACTAAACAATCGGTGACAATCATGCAAGTCTCCCAGCGCCTGAGCGCGCATCAACGCGCTTAACTCTTCGTAATCCTGACAGCTGCTGCGCGAAAGCGATAGGCAGAACGCGAACCGCCCGCTAGCTTGTGATCGGGGCCACAGCTCGCTGCGACCCACGCGAAGTCGGGGAACAGCCCACCCGATCCGTCCAGGAGGTGCCATGCCGGCAAACGGTCAGGTCGTCACACTTTCGCCGTACGACCAGTTGCGCGACCGGCTCGACGACCCGACCGTCGCCGCGGCGCTCAACAGCCTGCTCGACCACGCCGATCTGTTGGCGATCCTGCTGACCGGCCTCGACGGCTTTGTGCGTCGCGGCGACGAGATCAGTGAGACGTTAGCCTCGACCGTCGGCGAGCTGCGCGCGGGAGCGCGCAGCGCCTCGATGGCCGGCCTGCCTGGTTTCGACGGCGTGGCATCCGACGCAGGGTCGGTCGATCTGCCGGCGCTTGCCGCGAGCATGTCGGAACTGGCCTCGTCGCTGGTCACTGCCGCGCCGGCGCTCACCAAGATCCTGCGGTCTCCGCTCGTCGATCCGCAGGCCGTCGACGTGCTGGCGGAGGTAGGCCAGGCCCTCGTCGTGGGGAAAGCGGCCGCCACGGCGGACCCCGGGGGCCCGAAAGGGTTGTTCGGGCTGTGGCGGGTCAGCAAGGACAAAGACGTCAACCGAGGCTTGGGTTTCCTGGTACAGGTAGCGCGAGCATTCGGCAGGCGTCTCCCGCAGTAAAACCGACGTCAGCCCACGATTCGGCAATGCGGCCGCGACCTCGGCCGCCATTTCGGAAGGAGTTTCCAATGGCTTCTGTTTTATGGTTTCAAGGCGGCGCATGTAGTGGGAACACGATGTCGTTTCTTAATGCCGAAGAGCCAAATGTTGTCGACTTGATTGTCGATTTCGGCCTGGATCTTTTATGGCATCCGTCATTGGGGCTCGAACTCGGAAAGAATGCGCAGAAGGTCTTCTGGGATTGCGCCAATGGCGAGCGACCGCTGGACATATTCGTGTTCGAGGGCACGGTCATCGAGGCGCCAAACGGCACCGGCCGCATGGACATGTTCGCGGATCGCGCGATGAAGGACTGGGTCACCGACCTGGCCGCGGCCGCACAGATCGTCGTGGCGATCGGTGACTGTGCATGTTTCGGCGGCATCCCGGCCATGGAGCCCAACCCGTCGGCATCGACGGGTTTGCAATTCCACAAGCGCGACAAGGGCGGATTTCTGGGTCCGGACTTTCGATCCAAGATGGGCTTGCCCGTGATCAACATTCCCGGGTGCCCGGCCCATCCCGACTGGATCACGCAGATCCTCGTCGCGTTGGCCACCGGTCGAGCCGGCGACATCACCCTCGACGAACTGCACCGGCCCGAGACGTTCTTCAAGACGTTCACCCAGACCGGTTGCACGCGAGTGCAATTCTTTGAGTACAAGCAATCGACGACGTCGTTCGGAGAGGGCACCCGCACCGGCTGCCTGTTCTACGAGTTCGGCTGCCGCGGTCCGATGACCCACTCACCGTGCAACCGGATCCTGTGGAACCGCCAGTCGTCGAAGACACGAGCCGGTATGCCGTGCCTGGGTTGCACCGAACCGGAATTCCCGCACTTCGATCTCGCGCCAGGGACTGTGTTCAAGACGCAGAAGGTCAGCGGCATGATCCCGAGGGAAGTGCCGGAGGGATCCGATCACCTGACCTATATGGCGCACGCCGCGGCCGCCCGCATCGCCGCGCCGCAATGGTCCAAAGAAGACATGTTCGTGGTCTGACGACCGCCACACCCACAGCCCTGGCAGTGCTCCAAATCCCGGTAAGCCCTAGAGAGGATCATTTATGACTGCGCTCGACCTCTATGTCAGCCCATTGGGCCGCGTCGAGGGAGACCTCGACGTTCGCGTCACCGTCGAGGACGGCGTCGTCACGTCGGCCTGGACCGAGGCCGCGATGTTCCGTGGCTTCGAAATCATCTTGCGCGGCAAGGACCCGCAGGCCGGCCTCATCGTGTGTCCTCGCATCTGCGGCATCTGCGGCGGCAGCCACCTCTACAAATCGGCGTACGCGTTGGACACCGCGTGGCGAACGCACATGCCGCCCAACGCCACCTTGGTGCGCAATATCTGCCAGGCCTGTGAAACACTGCAGTCCATCCCGCGCTACTTCTACGCGCTGTTCGCGATCGACCTGACCAACAAGAACTACGGGAAGTCCAAGCTCTACGACGAAGCGGTGCGTCGGTTCGCCCCCTACGTCGGTACGAGTTACCAACCGGGCGTAGTGCTTTCGGCAAAACCGGTCGAGGTGTACGCGATCTTCGGTGGCCAGTGGCCGCACTCGAGCTTCATGGTGCCCGGCGGGGTGATGTGCGCGCCGACGCTGTCCGACGTCACCCGCTCGATCGCGATCCTCGAGCACTGGAAGGACAATTGGCTGGAAGCACGCTGGCTCGGGTGCACCATCGACCGCTGGTTGGAGAACAAGACCTGGGAAGACGTGCTGGCCTGGGTGGACGAGAACGAATCCCAATACAACAGCGACTGCGGCTTTTTCATCCGCTACTGCCTGGACGTCGGCCTGGACAAGTACGGCGCCGGCGTCGGCAACTACATCGCTACTGGCACCTACTTCGACCCGTCGCTGTATGAGCATCCGACCATCGAGGGGCGCAATGCCGCTCTGATCGGCCGCTCCGGTGTGTACGCGAAGGGCCAGTGGTATGAGTTCGACCAGGCCAACGTTCGCGAGGACGTCACGCACTCGTTTTACGAGGGCAGCCGCGCGCTGCATCCATTCGAGGGGGAGACCATTCCGATCGACCCCGAGCAGGGGCGCAAAGACGGCAAGTACAGCTGGGCCAAGTCACCTCGGTATGCCGTAGGCAACCTGGGCAATATCCCGCTGGAAGCCGGCCCGTTGGCCCGTCGGATGGCGGCCGGTGGTCCCAATGCCGCCGCGCACCAGGACAACGACCCGCTGTTCGTGGACATGTACAACAAGATCGGGCCCAGCGTCATGGTCCGCCAGCTCGCACGCATGCATGAGGGCCCGAAGTACTACAAGTGGACCCGCGAGTGGCTCGACCAGCTCGACCTCAAGGAAAGCTTCTACTCCAAGCCCATTGAGCACGCCGAGGGCATGGGGTTCGGCTCCACCGAAGCCGCACGCGGTGCGCTTTCAGACTGGATTGTGCTCGAGGACAACAAGATTAAGAACTATCAAGTCGTGACCCCCACTGCGTGGAACATCGGTCCGCGAGACAGTGGACAGGTGCTCGGTCCGATCGAGAGCGCGCTGGTCGGTTCGCCGATCGTGGACCCCGAGGACCCGGTGGAACTCGGCCACGTCGCGCGCAGCTTCGACTCCTGTCTGGTGTGCACCGTGCACGCCTATGACGGCAAGACGGGTAAAGAGTTGTCCCGGTTCGTGATCAACGGGATGGTGTGACGCTGACTGCGCACGACTGCGGCTTGGGACCTGCCGACGACACGGACGACCTCGCGCCCCCGGGGTGTGCGGTGTTGGTGGTCGGTTGCGGCAATCTGTTGCGCGGTGATGATGGTGTCGGACCCGTTCTGATCCGCCATCTTTGGGAACGCGGCATGCCCGAGGGTGCACGTCTGGTCGACGGGGGTACCGCGGGAATGGATGTGGCGTTCCAGATGCGCGGCGCCGAGCGGGTGGTCATCGTCGACGCAGCGGCGACGGGTTCGGCGCCGGGCACCATTTTCAAAGTGCCTGGAGCGGAGTTGGCGGACCTACCGCCACTGCAGGGCCTACATACCCATTCGTTCCGATGGGACCATGCCATCGCGTTCGCCCGCTGGGCGCTCGGCGAGGACTGCCCGACCGACATCACCGTCTATCTCGTCGAGGTGGAAGCCGTGGAGCTCGGCGCGGACCTGTCCGCGCCGGTGCAGGCGGCGATGGAGCTGGTCATCGACCGGATCGAGGCCGACCATCTGGCCGCCCTCCGGCCGGCCGTCGCGCCGGAGAGCGCCGTCGAATTCACCGCCGATGGCTATCTGCGACTGGATGCGGCTTTGGCGGCCAGTCGATTTCCCTCCGACGCGGTCGCCGCCGTGATCCGCGACGGCGACCTGTGGCTGATCCCGTTGCGTGGTCCGCGCAGCGGGGGACTGCTGTTGAAGCAACGTAACCCGGCGGGTGATCGATCGCTGCTCATCCGCGAAGTGCTCGCTGACCGCGCAATTTCGGGCATCGCTGGTGCATTCTGGGACGATGCAACCAAGTCGCTGCGCATCCCGTTGCAGGGCCGGCGGGAGCCGCCGGGGTGATTCTGATGGCTGAGCGGCCGACGGACGGGGGAGGGCCGGAACGCCCACCGACGGTGGTTCGCGCTGACAGCTCGGCCGACGAAGCCCTGGACGTGCAGACCGTCGTCGTCGAGGAATGCGGCCGCTGGTTCGTCGAGATCATCGTGGTGTTCGCCGACGGTGTGGTGCGAAAGCGAATCGACGGCCACTCCACCAAGCGCCGCGCCGAGTTATCGGCCAACCTGATCAAACGTGCCGCCGAACGCAATATCCGAGGACCGCTCAATGGGTGAACGCCATGACCACTACCGCTGAAGCCGCCCCCGCCACCGCCTTGGCGGCCAGACCGCAGCCGCTCGGCGCGTTCCCGCTGCCGCTGGGGTATCTGCTGATCCCCGCGGGATCCGAGCACGACGCGGTGCGCACGGCGCTGTTGGAAGGAAACGAACCGGCCACCTGGCCCGACGGGTTGCGGGCACTGCAGCTCGCCCATTCCGGTGATGTCGAGGCGGCGCTGGGCCGGCTGACCACCGATGATCCCGTGACCCGGTACAACCGGTTCGTGCTGGCACCCGACGGTGTCGACACCGACAAGCTGCGCGCCGACCTAGGCGAATTCGGCGTCCTGGTCGACCTGGTGCTGTTCACGATCGGCGAGCGAGACACCGTGCCCGAAGTCGACGGCGCCACCGGCGAACTTGCCGCCGTGGCGTTGGCCGCGCACGCCAGTCACGCTGTGGCACAAGGTGATCCAGCGGTAGCCGTCGCTCTGCTGGAGCGCGCCGCCCAGGCCGCCGCCGACGTGTCGTCGTGCCTTGAAGGTGTGCTGGTCGGGGCGGCGGGATCGATCTGCCGCGATATGGATGAGGCTTCGGCATTGGAGGCTCAGCCGCGTCTCGAACGGGCGTTGAGTCTGCTCGACGGCGCCGATGGACTGCGCGTTGCGCGGGCGGAATTGCATCTGGGCGTCGCGGCGCTGATACACGAACGCGCCCAGGACAATCCGGGCCTGTTAACCCAAGCGATACCGCATTACCACGCTGCGCTGCAGCTGGTGTTGCGCGAGGAGGCGCCGCTGCTATGGGCGTCGGCGCACGCCAATTTGGCGACCGCATACCTGACGATGCCGATGGTAGAAGCGTCCGGCCAGCTGCGTCTCGGGGTGGCAGCGCAATCGCTGCGTTCGGCGCTGAAGGTCTATACACCCGAGCGGTACCCAGACCAGTGGGCGAGCGTCCAGCTGAATCTTGCTAATTCGCTGGTGTATACGCCATCCAAACACCAGGCCGACAACCTCGTCGAAGCGGTGGAACTGTACGAAGCCGTGCTCGCGGCCCGCGGCCGCGACACCGACCCGCTGGGCAGGGCCCGGGTACTGGCCAACCAGGGTAACGCTCTGGCCCACCTCGGGATGTTCGACCAGGCCAAGGCCAAGCTCTACGAGGCGCGGTTCCTCTTCGAGGAACAGCAGGACCACGATTCGGTGCGGGCGGTTCGCGGCGTCCTCGACGAGATCGCCAGGCAGAGTGCGCTTTTACGTTCCGAGGATGTCACATGACGATGGTCGCGAAGGTGTTGGGGTCCGGGGTCGAAGAACTGGCCAAGCGGGTCGACGACGCGGTCGCGGCGTTGGCCGATCTCGACCCGAAGGCGCGCGCTGTGGCCGAAGAACTGAAGTCCGCCCTGGAGGCGGTGCACCGGGAGGGACTGGTCACCATGGTGCGCCGCATGCGTGCGGACGATGCCGCCCGTGCGGTGCTCTTCGAACTGGTCGACGATCCCGTGGTGCATCTGCTGCTGTCGCTGCACGAGATCGTTCGGCCTGACCCGCTCACCCACGCGGGCCGAGTGCTGGAATCGGTGCGGCCCCAGCTGCAAAGTCACGGAGGCGACGTCACCCTGGTCCGGGTCCAAGACGGCACCGCCTATGTGCGCCTGGACGGTGCCTGCAACGGCTGCTCGATGTCGTCGGTCACCCTGCGCAACCTGGTCCAAGACGCGTTAGTGCAGCAGGTGCCCGCGATCTCGGCCGTCGAGGTGCTGCCCAACGAGCCTTCGCCCACCCTGATCCCGATCGAAGCGCTGCGTATCGGCCCAACCTCCAGCCGCGAGGGGTGGGCCATGGTTGGTCCCGCCGCGGGACTGCTCGACGGTGCGTTGACCGCGTGCAGCCTGACAGCCGATTCCGGAGAGCGGGCCGAGGTGATCGTCGTCAGCGTCGAGCACCGGTTATCCGCATACCGCAACGAATGTGCCCACGAGGCAATGCCATTGGACAACGCGATCCTCGACGCGGACAACGGCACCCTGACCTGCCCGTGGCACGGCTTCTGCTACGACGCGTCCTCGGGCGAATGCCTGAGTGCACCCGGCGCGCAACTCGAACAGCTGCCACTGCGCGTGGACAACGGAGACGTCTGGGTCCGAGTGCGCGGATGAGCCGCTACACGGTCCGGCGCAACATCACCGCGCTACCCCCGCGGGTCGACCCGGTGGCCGAACTCGACCTCACCGACGGCTGGTCGCCCGACGTCTGGCTGGGCGCACCGGCCCCCGGCGGCCTGGCGCTGCCACCGGCGAAACCCACCATGGCGTGGATGTATTCGCCACGCGGCGTGTGTCTGGGGGATGAACATCTGGTGGTCGCCGACTCCGGAAACCATCGCGTTCTGCTGTGGCACGGGATACCGACAAGCGACGAGCAGCCGGCCGATGTGGTACTGGGTCAGCCGGACGGCTCGACGGAAGGACGCGCGGCGGGCGGACGCGGACCCGAACGCGGAATGAACCTGCCCACCGGGGTCCTGGTGCATGACGGACGACTCATCGTCGCCGACGCGTGGCATCACCGCATTCTGATCTGGGACGAAGTACCGCGGCGCAGTGACGTCGCACCCGACATCGTGCTGGGACAGCCCGACGCGTCTTCGGTCGACCCCAACGCCGGCGCCGACTGCTGGGCGGGGTCCTTTTATTGGCCGTTCGGCATCGCGGTGATCGGTGACGCGTTCTGGGTCGCCGATACCGGTAATCGTCGTGTGCTCGGTTGGCGCAACGGAATTCCCGACCCCGGTCAACCCGCCGATGTGGTGCTCGGCCAGCCCAGCGCCGCACACCGGGAGGAGAACCGTGGCGAAGATGCGGGGCCCGCGAGCTTCCGCTGGCCCCACGACATCGCCGGACACGGCGATCTCCTGCTTGTCGCCGATGCCGGCAATCACCGCATTCTCGGCTGGTCGCCTCCGCCCGACCTCGACGGTCCCGCCGGCGTCTTGGTTGGCCAGCCGGACTTCAGCAGTTCGCAGGAATGGCCATACGGTCCGCACACGGGTGACAGGTTCCGGTTTCCCTATGCGATCGGTTTAGCGGGGGACCGGCTGGCGGTGGCCGATACCGCCAACAACCGAATCCTGTTGTGGGACGGCTTTCCCGTCGACGGCCGCCCGGCTGATTACGTGTTGGCCCAACCGCACTTCGGCGCCAACGGCGAGAACCGCTGGACGTCGGTTCAGCGTGACACCCTGTGTTGGCCTTACGGGCTGTCGCTGAGTGGGGACCGATTGGCGGTTGCGGACTCGGGAAACAATCGGGTCGTAATCTGGCGACGGCGATGAGACCGCGCATCGTCCAGACTGACGGGCAGATCGGGTTCTACTGGGTCACATCCGCGGGCGTGCGCACCTCGCTTCCGCGGCTGGTGGCCGACGACGACGAGGCCGATCGGCTGGTGGCCACGCACCTGGAAGCACTTGACGACGCATTGATCTTCGCGGCCGAGTCGTTCGGCGAAATCCTCGGTGGCGGAAGAGGTCCCGCCGATGCCGCCGAACGCGACCGCCTGGTGGAGCTGCACCGGGCATTGGACCGGTTGTGTCTCGAGTACGCGGCGGCCAGCGATCTCGCCGGGGTCAAGCCCGACCTGCGCGCCGGAAAGATCATCGGAACCACCGCACTGTTCTCCATCCGCACCCGGCAGTCGCTCGGCCTGCTCGGACCGGCACCGCTGGACGGGCAGCTTGACGAACCCACCCTCGGGGTGGTGGGCGGCTTTGGACAAATGCAGCAAGTGGATCCGAACCGGCCGTGGCTGGGTGGCCGGTGGGTGGTGAGAACCGAAACAGGACAAAGATTTCCGCTCACGTTGTCGATGTTGATGTTCGACAGCTCAGGAGTGAACAAGGAGGGCGCACGACGGGAGCACCTGGATGCGCTCAGATCGGTGATCGCGGCGTCACGGGCCGCCGGGGCCGATCCACTGGCCGTCACCTGTGCCGTCGACTGGCTGCTCTACGACTGGCTGATGGCCCACCGCGACGGACCCGACAGTGCCGAGATCGTCTTTCCCAAAGGGTACGAAGGTGACGCGGGTGTCGTGGTGGCGGCCGCCGCCACCTCGGTGGCGGCGCGGGCGACCTTCGACCCGGGGCTGGCGGGCCTGGACGCGCTCCGAGGCTGATAGGTCCTGCGAAACCACCTGGTGTATCCCCCGATTCGGTGATCAGCGGGCCGGCGGGAGTGCGCAAGCTACCAGGTGTGGATCCCCATCTTCTCATCATGGTTCTCGTGGTGGTCGCGGTAGCGGTCGTGTGCGAGGTGGCGGTCTCGCTGATCGCCACCATGGTTTCGGGTCGTGACGATCACGGCGCCAACTCGGGCGTCGGCGTGGACGACGTCACAATACGCAGGCATTGACACATGGCGCCGCTCATCTGGTTGGTGATTGTGTTGCCATTGGCCGGTGCGGCGATCATGCTGCTTGGCGGCAAGCGCACCGATGCCTGGGGTCATCTGCTTGGATGCGCCACCGTGCTGATGTCTTTCGGCTGGGGCCTATGGTTTTTCGCCGGCATGCTGCAGCGCGCCGCGCCGGATCGCGTGCTGCACGAGACATTGTTCACCTGGGTGCCGATGGTCACGCTCAATGTCGAGTTCGGTCTACAACTAGATGCGCTGAGCGTGTGTTTCGTCCTGTTGATCACCAGTGTCGGTGCGTTGATCCACCTGTATTCGATCGGCTACATGCGCGACGACCCGGCGCGACGCCGATTTTTCGGCTACCTGAACCTGTTTGTAGCGGCGATGCTGTTGTTGGTTATTGCCGACAACTATCTCGGACTCTACTTGGGCTGGGAGGGTGTCGGTTTGGCGTCGTACCTACTCATCGGATTCTGGTCGGATAGACCGGCCGCGGCGACAGCGGCCAAGAAGGCCTTCATCGTCAACCGGGTTGGGGACGTGGGGCTGGCGCTGGCGATGGTGATGATGTTCGCCAACCTCGGGAACCTTTCCTATGCAGGGGTATTCGGCCAAGTGTCGTCGGCTTCGCAGCATACCCTGACCCTGATCGGCTTGGCCTTGCTGCTGGCGGCCTGTGGCAAGTCCGCGCAGGTTCCGTTGCAGTCGTGGCTTGGCGACGCGATGGAGGGGCCGACTCCGGTCAGTGCGTTGATTCACGCGGCGACCATGGTTACCGCTGGCGTGTATTTGATCGTGCGCTCGGGTCCCGTGTTCGATGCGGCCCCCGTCGCCCGTACTGCGGTGGTGATCGTCGGAGCGGTCACACTGCTATTCGGTGCGATCGTCGGCTGCGCCAAGGACGACATCAAGAAAGCCCTTGCGGCTTCGACCATGTCGCAGATCGGGTACATGGTGCTGGCGGCCGGTCTGGGACCGGCGGGTTACGCCGTGGCGATCATGCATCTGCTCACGCATGGCTTCTTCAAAGCCGGGCTTTTCTTGGGCGCCGGATCAGTGATGCACGGTATGAATGACGAGACCGATATGCGCCGCTACGGCGGACTGCGCAGGGCGATGCCGATCACCTTCGCCACCTTCGGGCTCGGTTATCTGGCGATTATCGGCGCCCCGCCCCTGGCCGGGTTCTTCTCCAAGGACGCGATCATCGAAACTGCCTTCGCGGCAGGCGGTTTCCGCGGTGCGCTGCTGGGCACCGCGGCGTTGCTCGGCGCCGGGCTGACGGCGTTCTACATGACCCGTGTCATGGTAATGACGTTTTTCGGCCAACCTCGCTGGCGCGCGGACGCCCACCCCCATGAATCACCTGTCGTCATGACGGTACCCATGATGGTGCTGGCCCTGGGCTCACTCGGTGCCGGGGCGTCGCTTGCCGTCGGCGGAACCCTGCAACGCTGGCTGCAACCGGTAACCGACGCGAACCACTCGGCCGAGTTGTCGCCGCCCGCGCCCGGCTGGGCGCTCACGGGTATTACATTGACCATCGTCGCTCTCGGCGCCGTGATCGGCTATCGCAGCTATGGGACTCGCCCGGTGCGGACCGCCGCCTCGGAGTGGGTGTCGATCTTGGTCGTCGCGGCTCGCCGCGATCTGTTTGGCGACAGCGTGAACGAGGCCGCGTTCATGCGGCCCGGACAACGCCTTTCGCGGCACCTGGTCGACGTGGAACGTCTGCGAATCGACGCCGCGGTCGAAGGCATTGCGCACCTCGTCGGTGGTGGCTCGACACAGATCCGCAGGGCCCAGACTGGATTCGCGCGCTCGTATGCGCTGGCGATCTTCCTCGGAGCCACCATGCTGCTGTTGAGCATGGTGGTGGGGAAGCTGGCATGAGTCAATTCCCCTTATTGAGTGCCCTGTGGCTGACGCCTCTGGCGGGAGCATTTCTGGTCCTGTCGATGCCGGCCAACCGGCCGACGGTGGTCAAGTACGCCGCTGTCGGCGTCTGCACCGGCGTGCTGGTGATCGCCGGCACGTTGACCGTTCTCTTCGATCCGGCGGAACCCCGCTACCAGTTCGTCGAAAGCCATTCATGGATAAGGTCGTTCGGGGCCGGATACGTCGTCGGTGTCGATGGCGTCGCCTTGGTCCTGGTGATCTTGACGACGGTGCTGATGCCGCTCCTACTGATCGCCGGGTGGAATGACGCCGAACAACCGCGCGGCTATCTGGCGCTGATGCTGGTGGTCGAGTCGATGATGCTCGTCTCGCTGCTTGCGCTGGACGTCCTGCTCTTCTTCGTCTTCTTCGAAGCGATGCTGGTCCCCATGTTTTTCTTGATCGGCCGTTACGGGGGCCCGGGCGCCCCTCGTGCCGCGCTGAAGTTCCTGCTGTACAGCCTGTTTGGTGGATTGCTGATGCTGGCCGCGCTGATCGGATTGAACCGGGCGATGGGTGGAACTTTCGATTTCCGTGCCATGGTGGCCACGGTAACCTCCGGTGGCATCTCATCCAGTCCTGCGGTCATGAACCTTGTCTTTCTCGGCTTCATGTTCGCCTTCGCCGTCAAGGCGCCGCTGTGGCCATTGCACACCTGGTTGCCGGGCGTAGCCACCGAAGCGTCGCCGGTGACCGCGGTGTTGATGATGGCCGTCGTCGACAAGATCGGTACCTTCGGGATGCTCCGTTATTGCCTAACACTATTTCCCGACAGCGCAATTCAGTTTCGGCCGTTGGTTGCGACGCTCGCGGTTGTCGCGATCATCTATGGCGCCTTGGTCGCCATCGGGCAGCGCGACATCATGAGCGTGATCGCCTATACGTCGATCAGCCATTTCGGCTTTATCGTCCTGGGTCTTTTCGTCATGACGGAACAGGGTCAATCCGGCGCGACGCTGTACATGGTCAACCACGGTGTGGCGACCGCTGCATTGTTTCTGACTGCCGGATTTCTGGTGTCGCGTAAGGGCACCCGCCTTATCGCGGAGTACGGCGGAATCCAGCAGGTCGCTCCAGTGCTAGCCGGAACTTTCTTGATCGCCGGCCTGGCTTCGCTGGCCTTGCCCGGGCTGGCACCCTTCGTCAGCGAGTTTTTGGTGTTGGTCGGCACGTTTACCCGGTACCCCGCGTTTGCGGTGGTGGCCGCGACTGCGCTGGTGCTTTCCGCGATTTACGTCCTGTGGCTATACCAACGGGTGATGACGGGCCCCAAGCGGCAAGAAGACGCTGCGCTGCGTGATTTGCGGCCACGTGAACTGGCCGTGGTCGTCCCGTTGCTGGTGCTGCTTGTCGTCCTGGGTGTGTATCCGAAACCCGCTCTGGATGTCATCAATCCGGCGGTCGCCCACACCGGGACCGATGCGGCCGCGCCACCGCCGAGGCGAGGTTAGTGCGCCGCCGACAGCTGCGCTTTGCGTAGTTCCAGCAGACGCAGCACCATCGGTGTGAAGATCAGCTGCATGGCCAGATCCATCTTGCCACCGGGGCACACGATGGTGTTCGGGCGCGACATGAACGAATCATGCAGCATGGCAAGCAGATACGGAAAGTCGATGCCGTGCGGGTCGCGGAATCGGATGATCAGCATCGATTCGTCGGCGGTCGGTATCGACCGGGCGATAAAGGGGTTGGACGTGTCGACGACCGGCACCCGCTGGAAATTGACGTCGGTGTGCGAGAACTGGGTGCACATGTAGTTCAGATAGTCAGGCATGCGTCGCAGAATGGTGTCGGTCACCGCTTCCGAGGTGTACCCGCGGGTCACTTTGTCGCGGTGCAACTTCTGGATCCATTCGAGGTTGATCACCGGCACCACGCCGATCCGCAGGTCGGCATGCGCAGCGACGTCCACCTCGTCGGTGACGATCGCGCCGTGTAGCCCTTCGTAGAAGAGCATGTCCGTGTCCTCGGGAATCTCCTCCCACGGCGTGAAGGTACCCGGCTCCTGTCCATACGGTTCGGCCTCTTGTTCGTCATGCAGGTAGCGCCGCACCTTGCCGGTACCCGTCTCGCCGTAGGTCTCAAATAGGCTTTGCAGATCGTCGAACAGGTTGGCCTCCGGACCGAAATGGCTGAAGGAGTGATCGCCGCGCGCGTGTGCGTCGGCGATCGCGGCCTTCATCGCGACTCGGTCGTATCGGTGAAAGCTGTCACCCTCGACGAACGCGACATTGATGCCTTCGCGGCGGAAGATCTGATCGAAGGTCCGCATGACGGAGGTTGTCCCCGCCCCGGAGGAACCGGTAACCGAGATGATCGGGTGCAGACGCGACATATGTTGCCTCCAAGGATGATTGAACGATTGATTAGCCGACTACGCTGCGGTACAGGCCGCGGACGCCGTATAGCGGTGACGTGGAGGGCCGTACGTAGTCCTGGCGGTGGTAGTCCTCGATCAGCTTGACCTCATCGCACGCCCCGAATATCAGAGGCACCCGCTGATGGAGGCTCGTCGGGACCACGTCGAGGAGGCGTCGACGGCCGGTGCTGGCGGCCCCACCCGCCTGCTCGACCAGGAATGCGATCGGGCTGGCTTCGTACAGCAGCCGAAGGCGTCCCGGCTTCTCCGGATCCTTGGTGTCACGCGGGTACAGGAATACGCCGCCGCGGCTCAGGATTCGGTGTGTCTCCGCGACGAGCGACGCAACCCACCGCATGTTGAAATCCTTGCCTCGTGGACCGGTCCGGCCGGCCAAGCACTCGTCGATGTATCGCTGGACCGCGGGCTCCCAGAACCGCCTGTTCGAGGCATTGATGGCGAACTCGCGCGTGGAATTCGGGATTTGGATCGACGGTCGGGTCAGGACGAATTCCCCGAGCGTGGGATCCAACGTGAAGGCGTGTACGCCGGTACCCACTGTCAGCACCAGCATGGTCGACGGGCCGTAGATCGCGTAGCCGGCGCACACTTGCTGCGAGCCGGGCTGTAGGAAGTCCTCGAGCGACGGGTCAGCACCCGGACTGGCCGCACGCAGAATCGAAAAGATGCTTCCCACTGACACATTGACGTCGATATTCGACGAGCCGTCGAGCGGATCAAAAACCAGCAAGTACTTGCCCCGCGGATATTGCGCGGGCAGTAGATACGGATCGGCCAGCTCCTCGGAGGCCATTCCCGCCACCTGACCACCCCACTCGTTGGCGCGCAGGAAGTAGTCGTTGGCCAGTAGGTCGAGCTTTTGCTGCTCCTCGCCTTGGACGTTCACCACATTGGCGGCACCCAAGACGCCGCCGAGCTCGCCCTGCGCCACCCGGGTCGAGATGGCTTTGCAGGCAAGGGCGACGTCGAGAATCAGCGAGTTCAGTTCGCCGCTGGCTTCGGGGTGGCTTCGGCGTTCTTCGATCAGGAACTTGACCAGCGTGGTGTGACGGGTAAGCATGCGCGGGAACCTCCGGCGGGCAGCAAGATACCTACCCATCGTCGGACCGGCAGGACGTTGGTTCATCCCCCGGTCGGGTGGTCGGGCGGGGGCACGCGGACGCCGACCCGTCACGATGGCCGGACCTACCGGCAGTGATACCTGAGACTTGCCGGGTCGTCGTGATGGATCCCGCGCAGGTCCGCAGCGATGTAGGTCGGCTGCTGTGCCGGCTGCGCACGCAGCGCGTCGGCTGCGCTACTCACCCCGCTGAGCACCAACAAGCTGGGCAGCCCGGCGGAGTTCGCACCGGCTATGTCGGTGTCGAGCCGATCTCCGACCATCAACGGCCGCTGAAAGTCGCCGCGAGACAGCGCTTCCCGGAAGATGAAGCCGTGTGGCTTGCCGACTACTTACGGTTCGGCGCCGGTCGCCGCGCGCAGCGCCGCCACCAGAGAACCGTTTCCGGGCACCAGGCCACGCTCGGTCGGCAGGGTGAGATCGGGGTTGGTGGCAACCCACGGTGTCCCGGCGCCAATCGCCAGGGCCGCCTCGGCGAGATCACGCCAACCGATGTCCGGGGCGAATCCCTG
The DNA here is from genome assembly GCF_039023525.1 of Mycobacterium sp. 050272. Lineage (NCBI taxonomy): Bacteria > Bacillati > Actinomycetota > Actinomycetes > Mycobacteriales > Mycobacteriaceae > Mycobacterium > Mycobacterium sp. 050272. The sequence goes on from NZ_JBCHKV010000004.1 coordinate 48,104, forward strand.
GACCACCGCATCCGGGCCGTCGGCCCACCGCCGGATTGGCTGCAGGCCAACCTCGTTGACCTCGGTTGCCAGTGCGTCCGAGCCGATGACCAGCACCCGCGAGCCTGGGGTCAATTCGGCGCCCAGCAGGAGTGCCGCGCATCGGCCGCTGGTGACGATGTCGTGCGGGCTCGCGTCAAAGCCCAACTCGCACAGGTATTGTGCGACCTCGGCAGCGCTGCGTGACGCGTTGTTCGTCAGGAAAAGGTTGCGGGTTGTGGTCCGCGAAAGCGCATCAGCGACGCCGTCGATCGCACGTGTTCCGCGCAACAGCGTGCCGTCGAGGTCGAGTAACAAGCAGTCGTGCAACGTGGCAAGCGAGACCACGTACGTCACCGGTGGTGTGGCGACATGCCGACCAGTGTGACCAGGTCAACGAGTCGGGTGGAGTATCCGCACTCGTTGTCGATCACGCTGGTCAAGCCCGAGTCGAAGATCGAGCTGTGCGGGTCGGTGACGATGTCAGTGGCCACGATCGGGACCTCCGTCACTTGTCTCTCTCGCTGCAGATTGGGCGGCGCCGCCAGACACAGCCGGGCGTTGGCGATACCCTAGGGCCGGCTTTGCCTGGTCATCACCCCTGAATGGGGGAGGCCAAAGAGTAACTGCTGGAACGGATTGCGAACGCAGATACCCGGCGAATCTAGGGCGCGCTGTCGCAGGGGGCGGTCCATTTCTCTTCGATGCGGCCATAACGCCAGACGAGCAGCGCCAGCACCCAGGTGGCGACGAAGAGGGCGACCACGACGAAGCCGACGGTGTTGAGGTCAAGGCCGGTGAGCCAATCCCAGAAGGGACCCCGCCATCCCAGTTGTTCGGTGAACAGGTTCAGCAGTTCGATGCTGCCGATCACCCACGCCACGACGACGGACAGACCAGTGATCGTGATGTTGTAGTAAATCTTGCGCACCGGGTTGGAAAACGCCCAGCCGTAGGCGAAGTTCATGAACGAGCCGTCGATGGTGTCCAGCAGGCACATTCCGGCGGCGAACAACACCGGCAAACACAGGATCGCGTACCAGGGCAGCCCGGCCGCGGCACTGGTGCCGGCCAGCACGAGCAGGGCGACCTCGGTGGCGGTGTCGAAACCGAGGCCGAATAGCAGGCCGATCGGGTACATGTGCCAGGACTTGGTGATCGAACGAGTCAGTCTGCCCAGGAAACGGTTGAAAAATCCGCGGTGCTCCAATTGCCGTTCCAGTTCGGCGGCATCGGTGTCCGGGTCGTATTGGCCGCGGCGCAATCGCAGGAACACCCGCAGGATTCCGACCAGCACAATGGCGTTGAGGATGGCGATCAGGTAGAGGAACAACCCCGAGACGCTGGTGCCGATCAGGCCGGCGTAGTGATGCAGCGCCGAGGAGTCGTCCTGGACCGGTCCGACGATCGCCTTGGCCCCGACGGCCAGCAGCATCGCCAGCGTGAACACCACGGTGGAGTGGCCCAGTGAGAAGAAGAACCCGACGGCCAGGGGGCGCCGGCCGTCGCTCATCAGCTTGCGGGTGGTGTTGTCGATGGCGGCGATGTGGTCGGCGTCGAAGGCGTGCCGCAGACCCAGCGCGTAAGCGGTCAGCCCGACGCCGATGCCAAAGGCCTTGCCGCCCACACTTAGTCGTGCCGGCTCAACGACCAGCAGTAGGGTGGACCAGCCGATGAGATGCAGCGCCACGATCACGGTGACCATGACTGAAACGCGCCGCCACTCCTGGGGCGTTAATGCGCTCTGCCATCCAAAGCGCAGTGAGCGTTTCCGTTCACCGACACCATCTACCACGACGCGGCTCCTCTGGCGCGGCTTGCGACCCCATGCAAAGGTAGTGCCGACGATGAATTAGTTGCAAGTGATTTGCAGGACATTGGCGCGTAAGTTTGCGACCGATACTCAACCGTTTCGCACATCGACCCGCTCGGGCCGCATTCGTGTCTGACCGCGAAACGCCTATTGGCTTCGAGCCAAAACAGCAGCAAGCCCGTTGCATGTTGGCGGCTTGGCGGCGAACCGGCGCGGCGGACCTGGGCCGGCGCGGCTCAGTGGCCGGCGGCGGTGAGCTGGTGATCCGCCTCGAGCAGCATCCAGGCGCTCAGCTGTATCGAGAGATCGCGGCTGGGGTTCGGCGGGGAAGCATGCGACGAGTCCGCGAACTGGGTAAAGCTCTCCAGACCCGCCGGCGCGGTGACCGGGCGGTTCCAGTGCGCACCGAACAACGGCAGCCCGTCCACTTCGGCGCGGTTGTCCCAGGCGGCCCGCGCGGAAGCGTGCACGAGCTGCGCGGCGGTGGTGTCACCCAGAGCCAGCGCGGTCTGAGCGAGATACCGGGCGAGAATGCCCATGAACAGCCCGGAGTCGTTGCCGGCGCACCCGGCGATCACACCCCCGTCGGCGAGCCTGTTGGCGGTACCGGCAACGAGCGCCGCCGCGCGGTCGCGATGGCTCGAATCGTTTGTGCGCAGCGCCAATTCGGTCTCCAGCCCGATGGCCACGCCCTGACAGTAGGTCAGCAGCGAGCGGTCCATCCGCCCGCTGGGTTCGTGCACGCCGTCGAAGATCAGGCCGCTTTCGCTGTCGCGCAGCCGGGTGTGCAGATAGTCGGCGAGTCGTTCGGCGCGGGACAGGTTGCCCAGGCGCGCCATCGCGATGCCGGTCGGACCAACCCCGGAAGTGCTGTAGTAATCGTGGCCGATCTTCCACGGCACCGCGCCGACGGCCGGGTTCCAGCCATTGAGCAGGGCGGTCCGCAGCTTCGGAACGGCGTCGCCGAACCGGACGCCGAGCAGCCTGTCGGCGCGTTCGAGTGCGAGCGCCAGCCACGACATGTCGTCGCAGTACGAGTTGGTCCAGCTGGCGAGATTGCGGGTGTAAATGCCGCGCGCGATGGCGCCGATCCGGTCGATGCGTTCGGGGGTGCGTGCGCGGTATGCGGCGTCCACGGCGCAGTCCAGCAGGTGCGCCTGCCACCAGTAACACCAACGGAACAACAACAATTGGTCGAACAGGGAGGACGGCCAGTGCAGCGTGCCCAGTTGCAGCTCCGACTGCCACCAGAGCGTGTGCACGTGTCGTTCCATCACCGCCCGCTCCGCCAGGTCTGCGCGCTCCGCGGGCCCCACCGGGCCGGTGGACGACTTCTGCATGATCGCCGACGCTTGTGTCGGCTGGTTCACCGCGGTCAGCGCGATGGCGCCGGCGACCGCGATAAGCAATCCTCGTCGGCTGATCCCGCTGTTCGGGCGATCCATCCGCTCGAGCTCCCCTTTACTGAACAACGATCGGCGGCCGGAAACCGTGCAGCCGGATTTTATTCTGACATCGACGAAACCCTGAAGGACCAGAAAACCGGGCGCGTCCGGACATCGAGTCGGCGAACGGCAGTTCGGGCGATGCATCCGGCAACCTTAAGCGGACCGGTACAGACGGTGGCCCCGTTGGACAAACTGTTAACAGGCCGTTTCTGATGGGTGAAAGGGGTTCCCCCGTTGTGGTGGGACCAGCAAGGGTTGTTAACCAGGGAGTCGAGGAGCGGGGGAGTCGATGTCGCTATCGGATGTAGTGATGCGGGCGGTTGGTTTCCTGCGTGCCGGCTATCCCGAAGGTATTCCGACGCGCGACTATGTGCCGCTACTCGCCCTGCTTCGTCGCCGCCTTTCCGACGACGATGTCATCGCTGTCGCCGCGGCGGTGATCTCCCACAACAACGAGTCGGCGGACGTCACGGACGTGCGAGTCGCAATCACCAAGCTGACCGATGAGATGCCGTCGCCCGAAGACACCGAGCGGGTCAAGCGGCGACTGGCCGCGGTCGGCTGGCCAGTTGATGACGAGGTCGAGCGATAGTCCCCGGAAGTGACCGAATCGCCAGCTTATCCGGCCGAATGCAGCTCGAAGATGCGGCCGTTGCCACGAACTAGGATGCGGCACTGGGCATTTCGGGTACTGCCACGCCTTGATTCATGACCGCAACAAGAAAACAAGTGTGAAAATGGTTGTGCTGCAACACTAGCTAGGAATCTGGCCTTGATGGCTGGGACAGTAGACCGTCACTGATGCCGTGACGAATTTGACCGCGGTGCGGGTAACCCGATCGGGAACCAGACGTAAAGACGGACTGCCCGCGTACGTCGTATTCGTCTCCTCGTCGACGACGGATTGGAACGAGGAGCCGCTATCGAGTTCGCCACAGATTTCGCGAGCTCGATAGACCAGCCCGGGCACGTTGTCGATGACGGGAATCTGTAGCTGCGCGAGTGTCGCCACGAACTGATCTTCCTGCGTATCGGCGCGCGTTGCGCCGGCACAGGTGATCGCGACGGAAAGCACCGTCGAGGCGCTCACCAGAGCGCCCGCCACCCTGGTGATGTGGATGCGCACGGCACGTTTCCCGCTTCGTCGGTGTCACCTGCTCGGCGTCTCATTAGATCGACACCAACCGGTAACAATGGAGGCAACCAGCGCCTGCAATGATGGAAATCGTAACTGGCTGCAACCGTGAATCACCACTCGGCTTTCGCGCGCACTCGCAGACGAGGGGAAGGGCGCGACGGACGCGCAGGGGTATGACCGAATCGAACCGAAGCGAGATGTCGCCGTCTGGCACGACGGCTACCCGCAGGCGGCCACTGCCTGCTCTGGTTGTCGTTATCGTGGCCCTGATCAGCTCGAATGTGACGGGTGGGCCGATGCACCGAGCTGGCGTCGGCATGCCGAACGGGACCCGCTCGGCAAACATTTCCGCAACTGGCGCGCGCGGCGTGCTGCTGATCGGACAGATCAGCCCGACTCCGCTGGGGGACATCACACCGGATCCGCCGCCGGGCATCCCGGCGCCAACGGCAAAGCCGCTCGAGCCGCCCGTGGCGGCGCCGCCACCCCGGGCACAACAGCCGCAAGCCCCTAAGCCGCAACCACAGGCACCGGCACCCCAGGAGCAAGGACCCGCACCGGCGCCGGAAGCGCCTCCGCCGCCGCCTCCACCGCCTCCGCCGCCGCAACCTCCGCCGTCGCCGCGCCCGCCGGGCGGCCATGTCCAGCTCTCACCCTGAGGCAGACGACGCCTCGAACCGGATGCTCCCGAGACGCTGCGCAGGGCCAGCGGCACGGGCACACTGGTGGGCATGCAGATACTTGAGCTCACCGTGTTGACCGACGCCACCCGAGCCGCGATGTCACCGCGGCAGGCGTGATCGTGGCGCCGGAGCCCGAGCGTCGGGTGCTCAACGGTCTGTCGGACATACGCGCGTTCTTTCACACGAACAAGGTGCCGCTGTACTTCATCTCGCCTACCCCGTTCAATTTGCTCGGCGTTGACCGTTGGATACGAAACTTCTTCTACCTCACCTACTTTGACTCTTTCGAGGGCACCCACTCGCGCGTTTTTGTGCCCCGGCGACGCGATCGCCGTGATTTCGACTCGATGGACGAGGTGTGCAGCCACCTGTTGTCCGATCCCGAGACACTCGAGTTCGTCGCGGGCAAAGGTCCCGGGGGCAAATGCTGCTTTGTGATGCTGAACGAGGAAATCCAGGCCCTCGCGCGGTCCGCCGGTCTCGAGGTGATGCATCCGCCGATCGAGCTGCGCCAGCGACTGGGCTCGAAGATCGTCATGACGCGGCTGGCCAACGACGCGGGTATCCCCAGCGTCCCGAACGTGATCGGGCGCGCCGGCTCCTACGACGAATTGCAGGCACTGGCACACAGCGCCGGATTGGGAGACGACCTCGTCATCTCGATCGCGTATGGCAACGCCGGCAGCGGGACGTTCTTCGTGCGCGGTCAGCGCGACTGGGACGAGCATGCGGGTGACCTGACCTCGCAGCAAGAACTCAAGGTCATGAAGCGCATCCGCAATGTGGAGGTTTGCCTCGAGGGTGCGGTGACCCGCCATGGCACGGTGGTCGGCCCCGCGATGACGAGTCTTGTCGGGTATTCGGAGCTCACTCCGAGCCGGGGCAGCTGGTGCGGCAATGACATCTGGCGCGAGGTGCTGCCGCCCGCCCAGACCCGCGCCGCGCGAGAAATGGTGGCAAAGCTGGGCGACGTCATGCGCCGCGAGGGCTACCTCGGCTATTTCGAGGTGGATCTTCTGCACGACCTCGACTCCGACGAGTTGTACCTCGGCGAGGTGAATCCGCGGCTGTCCGGCGCCAGCCCGATGACGAACTTGACCACCGAGGCCTACGCCGACATGCCGCTGTTTCTCTTCCACCTGCTCGAGTACATGGACGTGGAGTACGAGCTCGACATCGACGAGATCAACGCGCGCTGGGAGCGGGGCTATGGCGAAGACGAGGTCTGGGGCCAGGTGATCATCACGGAGACGTCCCCGGATATCGAGATCTTCACCGCGACGCCACGCACCGGGGTGTGGCGCATCGACGACGACGGCCGGGTCTCCTTTTCGCGTACCGCCAACGACTGGGCAACGCTGCTCGACGGCTCCGAGGCCTTTTACATGCGGGTCGCGGCACCTGGCGACTTGCGGTCCGAGGGCGCCCAACTCGGCGTGCTCGTCACTCGCTCACACCTGCAGACCGACGACTATCAGCTCAGCGAGCGCTGCCAGCGCTGGGTCAAGGGGATGAAGGCGAAGTTCGTCTCGACGCCTTTGACGCCGGCCGCGCCGATCGTCTCGCGGCTCGTCGCACGAGCGTGAGCCGCCCGGCCGGTATCTCGCTGGACAACTGGTTGTCGCCGCCCTATGCGCATTGGTCGTTCCAGCACATCGAGGACTTCGTGCCGACAGCGCTAATCCCGCGCGGGGACGGTCCGGTCGCGGCGTTGCCCGCAGCCGGCGCCCCGGTCGCCGAGATCCCGGTGATCAGCACCGCAGGCACGGCCACCACCGTGGGCGCGGTGATGACCGACACTGCGACCGACGGGTGGGCCGTGGCCCACCGCGGGTCGATGGTGGCCGAGGAGTACCTCGACGGCATGGGCGCCGAGACCCGGCACCTGCTGTTCTCGGTGAGCAAGTCGCTGGTGGGTGCGGTGGTAGGCGCATTGCACGGCGCCGGTGCGATCGATCTTGACGCTCAGGTCACGAAATACGTTCCCGCCCTTGAGAATTGCGGATATTCTGGTGCGACGGTGCGCCACCTGCTGGACATGAGGTCGGGTATCGAGTTCTCGGACAACTACCTTCATCCGACCGCGGAGATCCACGTTCTCGATCAGGCGATGGGATGGGCGCCGACGAGCAACTCCGACGTCCCATCCACGTTGCGCGACTTCCTGTTGACCCTGCAGCAGAAGTCGGCGCACGGTGGCCCGTTCGAATATCGCTCGTGCGAAACCGACGTACTCGGCTGGATCTGCGAGGTGGCCGGCGCCCGGCGAATGCCCGCGCTGATGTCGGAGCTGGTGTGGAGCCGCGTCGGCGCCCAACGCGATGCCACCATCGCGGTCGACGCGGCCGGAACCGGATTCTTCGACGGCGGCATCAACGCCTGTCTGACCGACATGATCCGGTTCGGGTCGCTGTTCTTGCACGACGGCGTCTCGTTGACCGGACAGCAAGTGGTGCCGGCCGCGTGGATCGCCGACACTGTCGCTGGCGGTCCGGACTCGCGTGAGGCCTTTGCCGCTAGCCCCGACGACACCCAAATGCCCGGCGGCATGTACCGCAATCAAGTGTGGTTTCCCTACCCGGGCAACAACATTGTGTTGTGCCAGGGGATGTGTGGCCAGATGATCTACGTCAACCGGGACGCCGAGCTGGTCGCCGCCAAGTTATCCACCCAGCCGGACGCGGGGGATCCGCAGATGCTGTGGGACACGCTGCACGCATTCGACGCGGTGGCAAAGGAATTGGCAGGAATAACAACCGAGTAGCAGTCGATGCGTCATTGATTCGGCTGGTAGACCGTCGGCGGTCCGAAGCCCGGGCCGGTAAGGCAGCTGGGGCCGTTTTGTTTGGTGCAATCCAAGATCTGCCCCGGAGGTGGCGTCGGCGTCGTCGTCGTTGCGGTGCGCTGAAAAGCGAAATTCAGGCCGGTCGCGCTTCCGGCACCGGCGCAGGAGCCGTAGGCGGGAACGGTCATCAGTGGGTATTTCGGCCACGATGGATCGGTGGGGACCTCGACTTGCCAGTGCCCGTCGGTTACCACCCCGCAGCCGGTGTCGTACCCACCCGGCGGTTTCGGGCCGATCATCACGTACATGCCGACGACGTCTCTTTGAGCAGACCCGGACACGGTGAGTTTCCCGTTCTTCAGCGGACCGAACGTGAGACCGCTATCGGGCACTTTCGCCAAAGTGGTGGTCGTCGGCGCGGTTGCGGGGTTTGTCAACGACGGCGGTTGTTTGTCGCTGCTGAGCAAATTGATCGACGGCGGGATCGCCGAGACAACGGCCGCGCACAGCGCGAAGAGTCCCGTTATCTTGGCCGCCCTCGCCACGGAGTCGCCGGCGCCGTTTCCATTGTGTCTGCCGATTCCTAACATCGCTCTACCTCCAAACGAGAGCTCCTCGTGCGCAACGACATCGGGTACGCGCCCCGGCCTGTGCGACATAACGCTCTTGCTCTTGGCAGGTACCTTCGGTGTGAGAATTGTCGGGCCGTATCGTGCGCGGCCGCACGAGTAGTTCACTACTCCATTGCTGTGGCTTGCGTTAGTCGCCTACCGGCCGCAGCGCCGCGGTGACCGAGCCGTACATCGTGGCCTTGATCGCTCCAACGGTGCCGCGGTCTTTGCCGAGTAGTGGCTGCAGCCGGCTGACGGCGGCACTCACCAACTCTTCGCCCGGGGCGGTGTCGTCGACGAGGCCGGCGGCATGTGCATCGGGTCCGGTGAAACGGTGGCCGGTCGTCATGGCCGTCACCGCCGTCTGCGGCGACAGTTTGGCTTGCACCAGTGCCGCCATGCCCTTGGTAAAGGGGATCTTGATGTCGACTTCGGGAAAGCAGTAATAGCCGCGGTCCGATCGCATCACCCGGTAGTCGTGTGCGATGGCCAACATGGCCCCCGCGCCGAAGGCGTGGCCGTTGACTGCAGCGACCGTGGGCCGCGCAAAGGTGAGCAGGCGAGCAAGCAGGCCTTGCACGGCTTCGATATACCAATCGCCGCGGCTGCTGTTCGCGGACAGCCAGTCGAGGTCGAGGCCGTTGGAGTAGAACTTGCCGGTGCCCACCGTGACCAGAGCGTCGGCGTTGTTCTCGATGTCCGTCAGGTGAGAGTTGACGGTGTCCAGCCATTCGGGTGAGAAGCGGTTTTCGTCGTCGCCCAACGTCAAAACCGCGATGGACCCATCGCGTTCAACCGTCACGGTCATGGTGTGCTCCTTGTTTTTTCTTGGTGGATGCCTTGATCGGGGGGGTCAGCGTCAACACGGCACGCACGGCGACGTCGAGCCGTTGCAAGGCCGCGCTATCGGGCGGCTGCTGGCCTCGAATCACCAGGGCAGTAGGCAATTCGACAACGCAGGCGCGTATGGCGGCTACCGCGCAGCGGTCGCGCCTGTTCCACATGCGTTCGCTGAGCTCGATGAGCAAACCGCCCAGCTCGTGATCGAGCCGACGCAAATCGTCGGCCAATTCGCCGGGTAAGTCGCCGGATTCGAAGAGGTCGTCCCGCCGCACCGCGAGCAGGAAACGGGCTGAGACGGGATCTTGGCTGAAGAAGGTCGCGGGACACCGGGCAGCGGCGACTACCGCGTCCACCACCGGTTTCCGCGCGGTACCGGACGATAATGCTTGCGCAACCGCGGCACGTTGGACGCAGAGATATCTCTTCGCGGCGCGCAGCCAGACGTGCCCCAGCAACCCTGCGCGGGATCCAAACGCGTGGTAGATCGCCCCGTTCGATATCGACGTCGCGTCCGAAAGAGCGCGGATGGTGACGGCACGAGGTCCGGATTCGGCGGCCAGCCGCTCGGCCATATCCATCAATTGGGACAGATCGAGCACCCTCGGGCGAGGCATGTCGACACGATAACAGAGCGAGCGCTCTGTTATAGCGGCGCCCGACGACGTGAACGTGAAGTGTCCCCGCGGTGACGGTTCGGCATGACGTCGGGCGATTCGACGCGCCGGGGTGTGCGGTGCAGGTTATGAATCTACGGTGAGCACCCACCATGTGAACCTGACCCAGCAGGAAAGCTCGTTGATCGGCGAGAGTCATCCCGAGTCGCTCAAGCGGATGGACGAGCAGGCGCTGAAGGAATTGCAGAGCCGGCTCAGGCAGGCACGCGAGAAGAACTTCAGCTTGTTGCGGCGTCAGGGTGCGGCTCGGGTGGAGGCCGAAGGCGCTCGCGGCGCCGCGCAGCCGGCCAACGAAAAGCGCGGCGAAAAGGTGGAGATCTTCGACGAGGCACTGGCTCGGGTGGGCCAGCGCTTGGATGCCATCAGCGAGGCCGAATAGCGATAGCGCTGGCGCGGGAAGGCCGGCGGCAGCGTGCGCGTTGAAACGCACAATGCTGCGCTGCCTTAGGAGACCTCGATGGGACTGCTCGACCACAAGACCGCCGTCGTTACCGGTGCCAATTCGGGTATCGGTCTGGCCACCGCCGAGCGCTTCATCGCCGAAGGTGCCGACCGAGTGTTCATTACAGGTCGACGGCAAGCCGAATTGGATTCCGCGGCACTGCAACTGGGTTCCCGCGCAATCGCCGTGTGCGGCGATGTCGGAAAGCCCGAGGACCTCGACCGGCTGTACGCCAAGGTCGGCGAGGCCGGCAGGGGTCTGGACATCCTGATGGCCAACGCCGGGTCCACCAAGGTCTCCCGCCTGGGTGAGATCACCGATGACGATCTCGACACGCTGTTGACGACGAACGTCAAAGGCGTGGTCTACACGGTCCAAAAAGCGCTGCCGCTACTCAACGACAACGCTTCGATCATTTTGACCGGGTCCACCACCGCCGACCGCGGCCGCCCGGGGCTCAGCGTTTACGCCGCCACCAAGGCAGCCGTACGGTCGTTTGCCCGCACCTGGGCCAGCGAACTCGCTGATCGCAAAATTCGGGTCAATGTCCTGGTCGCCGGCTCCACCGCCACCCCGGGCAGCGACGCACTGGCGGCTCAAACCAGCCCGAACGCGTCGATCGAAGAGTTTCGCGCCGGCCGTGTCGCCACGATCCCGTTGGGGCGCTTCGCCGACCCCGTCGAAATCGCCCATGCCGCGGTGTTTCTCGCCAGCGATCTGTCGAGCTTTACCACCGGGTCGACGCTGACCGCGGACGGCGGATTCAACCAAGTCTGACTTGGCTGGCGATCTCGACTTACAGCCGCCTACACGTTTGCCGGGGTGCGTACTGACAGGCATGGAGCTGTACGGAGGCCTGCCGTCGTTGTTTGCGCGTTTGCTCCGGCCGTACCTGGCTGAGGAACCGATGGCTGCCAAGGTTCATCGCCGGGCGCCCGACACTCGGCAGCAGCTGGCTGACCACGACGTTAGTTTCGCTAACCTGGTTGAAGACGGTCGGGCCGTCGCCCTCTTTGCCGAAGTACAAAAAGATGCTTTTGCGGGAGATTGCGTGCTCAACGAGACGCTGAGCATCTCGCCCTCGTGACGAACGAGGTGCGGATTCCGCGACTGCCAGGGGAGGGCCGGCAGATCGACGATCTCGTCCCCGTGGGTACACCCATCGACCTCGAAAACTGTGCTCGCGAGCCGATCCATATCCCGGGCAGCATCCAGCCGCGCGGGGTGCTCGCGGTGGTCCGCGAGCCGGCCTTCGAGGTGCGTCAGGTCAGCGCCAATGTCAGCGAGCTGCTCGGTCGTCCCGCCGAGGCTGTGCTCGGCCGGCATCTGTCGGCCCTGGTCGGCCACCAACAGGCCGGCCGCATCGAGCAGGTGGCTTCCAGCTACGGCAGCCTGCGCCAGCACAACCCGCTCGAGTGCGTGATCGACGTGGCCGGGCAGCGGCGAGCATTCGACGCCATCCTGCATCGCGAGCCGGGCGGGGTGCTGTTGGTGGAGCTCGAGATCGCCTATGGCGAGCGGCCGTTCTCCTTCCCGAACACCTATCAGGCGGTACGCGGTGCGGTGGAGGAGCTGAACCGGGCTTCCACCCTGACCGAGCTGTACGCCACCGCCGCGCGGGCCGTCCGCGATCTGACCGGCTTCGACCGGGTGATGGTGTACCGCTACGACGAGGAGTACAACGGCGAGGTCGTCGCGGAATCGAAACGCGACGAACTCAATTCCTTTCTGGGACTGCACTATCCGTCGACTGACATCCCGGCGCAGGCACGCGCGCTCTACGAGAAGAACTGGATCCGGCTCATCTCCGACGTCGACTACGCGCCGACGCCGCTGCTGCCCGGTGTCGACCCGGAGAGCGGCACGCCGCTGGACCTCACCTATGCGACGCTGCGCAGCGTCTCGCCCATCCACGTCGAGTACCTGCAGAACATGGGCGTGCACGCGTCGATGTCGATCTCGCTGTTGCGCCGGGGGCGGCTGTGGGGGCTCATCGCCTGCCATCACTACGCCGGTCCTCATCTGCCGCCGTTCGGCACTCGGGCGGCTGCGGAGTTCCTCGGCTCGACCCTGTCGTTGCGACTTGTCGACCGGTTCGAGGACGAACAGCTGCATCAGCGACTGGCCGCCCAAGCGGTGCTGGGCAAGCTGACCGCCGCCACGCTCGACGACCGCGAATCGCTGACGGCGGCGTTGCTCGGGGCGCCTGACCTGCTCGACCTGGTGCCGGCCGAAGGCGTCGTGGTCAACATCCAGGGCGATCACCAGACCCGAGGGTCGGTTCCGCCGCCGCGGGTGGTGGCCGCGGTCATCAACTGGGCACGCGGTGCCGACGACGAGATCGCCAGCAGCGAATGCCTGTCGGGCGAGCTGCCCGACCTCGACCTCGACCCGCAGTCGGCTGCCGGCGCGCTCGTGATCAACCTGCCCGACGGCCAGTACGCCGTCTGGTTCCGCCGCGAGGTGCTGCGCTCGGTCGACTGGGGCGGCGACCCGCACAACAAGACCATCGCGGTCGGCGAGGGCGACGGCGTGCGGCTCAGCCCGCGCAAGTCGTTCGACCGGTGGCGCGAGATCGTCCATCAACGCAGCGAACCGTGGACGCCCAGTGAGTGCGAGTCCGCTGAGTCGTTGCGACGCCACCTGGTGGAGTCGCTGTACCGTCGCACCCGGGGCGCGCTGCGCATGGCCGAGATGGTGCAGCGCAGCCTGCTGCCCGAGTCGATACCCGAGCTCGAAAGTTGGCGGCTGTCAGCGTATTACGAGCCAGCTGCGGGCGGTAACGTGGGCGGGGACTGGTACGACGCATTCGAGCTGCGCGACGGCCGCTTGATCCTGCTGATCGGTGACGTTGCCGGGCACGGCATCACCGCGGCCGGCACGATGGCGCAGTTGCGCAACGCGTTGCGGGCGCAATTGTTCGCCGGGGCGACACCGGCCGAGGCGCTCACCCAGCTCAACGAATTTTGTGTGCACATGCTGCCCGGCGCCTTCGCCACCGTCATCGCCGTGCGGGTCGACCTCGGCTCGGGCTTGGTGCAGGCTGCGTGTGCGGGCCACCTGATCCCGTACCTGACCCACCCGTCGACAGTCCTTGCGCCGATCGAACTTTCGCCGCCGATCGGCATCCGGGGCGTGACATATGTACCGAGCGAATTCACCGTCGAGCCCGGCAACGGGTTGGTCATGTACTCCGACGGCCTGGTGGAACGGCGAGGCGAGGTGATCGACGAAGGTCTGGACCGCCTGGCCCAGACCTTGAGCCGCGCGGCCGATGCCCCGGCATCCAGGATCTGGACCGCGATGGACTCGGGCAATATCGACGACGACGTCACGGTCGTCGCCCTCCGGCGCCCCTGAACTTTCGCGGTGACTACTGCTGATACGCCGGCAGGTTGTCCGACAGTTCGTCGAACACCGCCTGATTGAGGCCGAACGCGACCTTGACTTCCTCGACTGCACGACGAACCGCGTCGGGACCGAGGCGCAGCGCGTCAATGCGAGCCCGATAGCGATCTTTGAAAGGCTTGGGCCGCATCGGGAATCGATACATCGCCAGCCCGGCACCCCCGAGTGAAAACGTGCGGTCAAGAATCTTACCGATCGCCTGGCCGCCGGAGAGGTCCCCGAGATAGCGGGTGTAGTGGTGGGCTACCAGCGCCCCGCCCCACGAGGCTCCCTGAATTCGGTCGCGGTAGGCCTGGGCGGCAGGCGATTGGATCTCGTTGCCGCCGTTGGGGTTCCAGTGTTCGAGGTCTGCCTCGATGGCCGGCAGGCGTTCCAACATCGGATCGTATACCGCGGCCACCATCGGATCGTCGCGACGGCTGCGGACGGCTTCCTCCAAAGCGGCATAAACCACGCGCAGGCGGAGCAGATAATCGGCGTAGCCGTGATTGTTGACCCGTCCCGCCAGCAACTCGGTCACGAACGGCGACTGCTCCGCCCGGGCGTGCTCTTCGGCCGAGCCTTCCTTCATCGCGACGGAAAGCGGCCGGCCCGTCTCGGCGACGCTCACCGGCATTGCGTGCTCTCCTCGATGCAGCCCGCCCAATTCATCGTCTTGGATGCTACCGAGCCACTGCCCGCGCTGGGAGGCTGATCCTTGTTGGCCTAGGTGTATCTCGCGCGTGACCTGATCGCGACGGCGACAGTGGACGCTCGTCACCATGGCGGTTCTGGTGCTGGTGTGTGCGCTTGCGGCCGCGACATGCGTCGGCTATTACATGGGGCGTCGCGCCAGCCCGTCGCGACCGAGCTGGAGACAGCGCACCAGTCGGGTCGCGATAGGCAGGCTCGCGCTGAGTTTCGTGGTGCTGGTGGCTGCCCGGCGCATCCGGCAGACCGCCCGGACCCACCGTCCATTGCGTCCCGTAGATCTGAAATCGGTTGAGCCGGTTGAACTTCTGCGCTGGGGTGTTGCCCTGGTGTTGAGGCGCGCACGGCTGGTGTGACGGGGCTTGGAACCCCTGCTGGGATGCGCCACCGCGAGAGTTGATTTGCTAGTCGTCATGACAACACTGCAGGGCAAGGTCGCGTTCGTCACCGGCGCATCGTCGGGCCTGGGCGCCGAAACAGCCAAGCTGCTTTCCCGTCAGGGCGCGACGATTTTCGGCATAGCCCGGGATAAAGCACGCTTGGCCGAGGTTTTCGCAGACATCGAGCGTGGTTCTTACGCATCGGTGGACGTCGGCTCGGCGCAGACCTGCAAGGAAGCCGTCGAACAGTGTGTCCGCGAGTTCGGCGGTCTCGACGTCCTGATCAACATCGCCGGCAAGCACCAGATGCGCCGGACGGAGTCGATGACCGACGACAACTGGGCCGAGGACCTCGCGGTCAATCTGAACGGTCCGTTCTATCTGTGCCGGGCCGCGCTGCCTCAGCTGCTGGAACGGGGCGGCAACATCGTCAACGTCGCGTCCATTGCCGGTGTCGAAGGGCAGGCCTATTCGGCCGGCTACTGCGCGGCCAAGCATGGACTCATCGGGTTGACCCGGGCATTGGCGGTGGAGTACACCGCGGACCGCCTGCGCGTCAACGCGGTATGCCCGGGCGGCATGCTCACCCCGCAGATCGAACAGTTCAGTGCGCCAGAAAATCCGAACTACGACCTGATCATGCGCACGGCCTCGCCACGGGGCATGATGGCGCCCCTCGACGTCGCGAATGTGATCGCGTTCCTGGCCAGCGACGCCGCGACGGCCGTTCATGGCGCCGTCTACCGTGTCGACAATGGCAAGGGTGCCGGGTAGCTTAGCCGAATCCCGTTCGGGGCCAAGCAAAGTTAGCGCCGGATCAGACCTGCTCGGCCCGCCCCCGCGAGTTCGCGTTGGACTTCTTCTCCTCGTACATCAACTCGTCGGCCTGGGTGAGCAACGCGTCCACGGTGGTGGTGGGCCCGTCAGCGAACGCGCGCACCAGGCCGACGCTGGCCGAAAGAAGATAGGGCCGTCCGCTCGTCTCATTGAAGGCCCGAAATGCCTGGGACACCCGGTCCCGCAGCGTCGAGGTGTCGCTTGCGCTTTCGGTGACCATGATGCAGAACTCGTCACCGCCCAAGCGGGCCAGGATGTCGGACTCGCACAGTGTTGCGCCCAGCACGTCGGCGACATCTTTGATCAGCATGTCGCCGACCTCATGGCCGTGTTCGTCGTTGACTCGTTTGAGCCCGTCGACGTCGAGGAACGCGAGCACGCTGTTGTGGCCGAGGTAGTGCGCCCCGCGCAGCTTTTGCTCGGCCAACAGGTAGAAACCACGACGGTTGGTGAGCCCGGTCATTTCGTCGGTCACCGAGAGTTGGCGAATCTCCTCGTTGGCCTGCTCGAGCGCGGCGGTGCGGTCGCGCACCCGCTGTTCCAGTTCGGAGTAGACCTGGATGTTCTCCATGGCGATCGAGATCGAATCGGCCAGGGCCTGCAGTAAGCGGACCTCTTGCTCGGTCGGCTGATGTTCTTCGGCCCAGTAATTGCCGATCGCGCCGATCGGGTCGCGCCGGCGGATCGGAACCATCACCAGGCTCTTGACGAACGTGGGGCGGTAGAGGTCGTGCGGGATGCGCGAGTCGGAATAGATGTCCGGGATGATCGCCGCATCGCGATTGAGCATCGCCCACCCGCTGATGCAAGACGTCATCGGAAAGCGCAGGCCCTTCCACAGCGGGCCGATCGCGTTCTCTTCGGCGTAAAAGCACTTGCCGTTATCGCGCAGTACCAATGTGGCGCCGTCACAGCCGGTGAGTTCGCGCGCCGATGACGAGACGAGCCGCTGGATGTCGGCCTGGCTGCGCGCCAACGAGAGGTCTTGGACGGCCTGCAGCAGGCGCTCCATGCGTTCGAGATATTCGGCATCGCCGAACCGGGGCGATCGCGCGGCGTTTGGCGGTGGCCCGGGCAGGAACAATGGTTCCATGCCCACCTCCGAGCGAACAGGCCGCAGCTACCCACACGGCTCCACTAGCGGTCGCCAACACTAACATTCACCGGTCGTGTCGCCGCGCTGATTTCGGCAATAGTATGCGCTCGGGGACTGGTCCGCGCACTGATGGCAACCACTTTGATGTCGCAAAAGCGCCAGCATGTGGGCATCTGAGCATGATCTTGTGGCACCTGTGAACAGAATCTTGACCTCCATTCTTGGGCGGCCGCGCGTTCGCGCCGGTTTCGCTCGCGTGCTTGCTGACATTCCCGGCGGCCCCGGGCTGCTGCGGTTTGCGAACACCCCCGCGCAGGGGGCGTTCATCGCGTTCGTGCAGGCCATGCTCGCGGCCGATCCGGGTGCACCCACGCGGTGTGCCGGATGGACCGTCCACGAGCTGACCGCGCACCTCGCCGCTGGGTCTGCTGAAATCGCCGACCTCGTTGCGCTTGAGCTCTCCGGGGCCGCTTCTCGCCCCACCCGCGACTTCGAAGAGCGTGAGGCGCCATACCGGGCACTCGCTCCAAAGCAATTGCATCGCAAGTTCTTTGAGGAAGCACTTACCGCGACGGTTGCCGTGGAGCGGCTGCGGCAGTGCAAGGGGCGCAGTGTGGCATTCACGGGTGCTTTGCTGGACGCACGGGCGCTGACGTTGCACATCGAAAGTGAGTTGATACTTCATCGGTGGGACATCGTCGGCAGCGACGAAACCAGTATCCGGGCGCTGAGCGACGCACGAATCGGCGTCCATGCAGCGACAACGGTCGCCGCCATGCAGCCAAACGTGTTTCCGCCCCGCGGCGGTGAATGTGCCTCGGTCATCCTGCGCTCGGTGGGTGCTTCGGATATCACGGTTACCGGTGGTCCGGTGACAATAATTGGACTCGGCTCTGCAGACCATTTGCATCCCGTCGTCGAATGTCACCCTGCAGCACGGACCCTATTGATTTGGGGACGATGCCCGGGACCCGATCTACCGACTCCCGACGGCGACCCGGAAATGGTCGACGCCGTCATCACGATGCTGCGGCCGAATCCGCACCCATTGACGCGCCGCGAGCCCCAAGAATGTTGAGTCGGGATCGCGCCCGGACGAAATAAGTTGTCGGCATTTGTACAGGTATTGGATATGTCAACCGGGTAGCGTGCCCCCATGGCTTTCACAGTGACCTGGGCAGATGGCACCGAAATTACGTACGGTGACGAACTCCATTTCGACACCGATGGCGCGGTGCTCAAGATCGGGCCTTCCACGGGCAAGTGGACGTGGTACTTCTCGTCCCACCAGTGGGCACGCATCGAGCTTGATGATCCGCACACCGCGCTGCGACCCGAATTTCCTCCGGTGGTCGCCCACGCTCACCCCTCGGCCTGAGCCGGACCTGCCCGCGGCAGGTGGCATACGCCGAACCGCGACGATCGGCGTGAACTGACCCGGCTGGTAGGGTCCGCCAGGATGCCAGGCTGCGCGCGGCCCATCCGTTTTGGCATTTTCTCCCTCGCGGGCGGCTGATCCGAGAGCTGGATTTCTGCGGCTTGCGACGCGCGGTGGCGGGTATCTCTCTATCCACCGAGAACGGAGACAGGATGAGCCCAGGCGCGCAAACGAAAACCATCACGACGCATGTTCCGGCGCGACTGGACCGGCTGCCGTGGTCGCGGTTTCACTGGCGCGTCGTGGTGGGGCTCGGCGGGGTATGGATCCTCGATGGGCTCGAGGTCACGATGGTGGGCAACGTCTCGGCCCGGCTCACCGAAAAGGGCAGCGGCATCGAGCTCAACCCGGCGCAGATCGGCTACGCGGCGGCGATCTACATCACCGGGGCATGCTTGGGCGCCTTGTTCTTCGGTCATCTGACCGACCGGTTCGGACGCCGCAATCTGTTCATCCTGACCCTGGCGGTCTACCTTGTCTCCACCGTCGCGACCGCATTCGCATTTGCGCCGTGGTACTTCTTCATCACCCGCTTTTTCACGGGCGCCGGGATAGGGGGCGAATACGCGGCGATCAACTCGGCGATCGACGAGTTGATTCCGGCCCGGGTGCGCGGACGCGTCGACCTGATCATCAACGGCACCTACTGGCTGGGTTCGGCCGCCGGCGCCGCCGGCGCACTGGTCCTGCTGGACACGTCGAACTTCCCCGCCAACGTGGGTTGGCGACTTGCCTTCGGCATCGGAGCCATCTTCGGCATCTTCGTCCTGCTGGTCCGGCGCAACATTCCGGAAAGCCCGCGCTGGCTGTTCATTCATGGACGCGATGAGGAAGCCGAGCAGATCGTCGGCGAGATCGAACAAGACGTGCAGCGCGAAACCGGAGAGCCGCTGCCCGAGCCGGACGGTGAGCCGCTGAGAATCCGTCAGCGCCAAGCGATTTCGTTCATGGAGATCGCCCGGGTGGCGTTCAAGCTCTATCCCAAGCGTGCGGTTCTGGGGCTGGCGCTGTTCATCGGCCAAGCGTTCCTGTACAACGGCGTCACGTTCAACCTTGGCACGCTGTTGAGCGGGTTCTACGGCATTCCATCCGGAAAAGTGCCGGTGTTCTTCATCTTGTGGGCGATGAGCAATTTCCTCGGCCCGTTGATTCTCGGACGGCTGTTCGACACCATCGGCCGCAAGCCGATGATCACCGGTACCTACATCGGTTCCGCGGTGATCGCGGTCGTCCTCGGAGTGCTGTTCGTCGATCAGGTCGGCGGTGTCTGGACTTTCATCGCCGCGCTGGCGGCCGCGTTCTTCCTGGCCTCGGCGGGCGCAAGCGCGGCTTACCTGACCGTCAGCGAAATCTTCCCGATGGAGACCCGGGCGCTGGCGATCGCGTTCTTCTACGCGGTGGGCACCGCGATCGGCGGCATCACCGGCCCGGTGCTGTTCGGGGAGCTGATCAACTCGGGGGATCGGGGCCAGGTGCTGTGGTCGTTCCTGATCGGGGCCATTGTGATGGCGGTCGCGGGTTTGGTCGAGCTGTGGCTCGGGATCGCCGCCGAGCAACGCGCGCTGGAAGATCTGGCGTTGCCGTTGACAGTGGCCGACGCCGAGCACCAATAAGGAGCGACGACGGCGGTACGGCCGGGTCCGGGCTATCGTCGGCGACGTGACGGTCCCACGCGGCGACGTCGATTCCTACTACGACCTGGGGTCCTACCACCGGGCCGTCGATACGCCCTCGGCTGCGGCTCAGCTGTGGTTCAACCGCGGCATGGTGTGGGCCTATGCGTTCAACCATGAAGAGGCGGTGCGCTGCTTCGACCGGGCGCTCGCCTTGGACCCGGACCTTGCGATCGCGCGATGGGGTATCGCGTACTCGGTCGGCCCGAACTACAACAAGGCCTGGGACGCATTCGATCCCGTCGATCTGGCCGCGTCGCTGGCCCGGGCTCGCGAGGAGCTCCACCTCGCCGCCGCGGGCCGTGCCACGGCCGCCGAGCGCGGCCTGATCGACGCCCTGGCCGTTCGCTTTCCGGCCCTCGACGTCGCCGACACCGCGGCGCTGGCCGACGGGAACGCCGCGTACGCGGACTCGATGTCGAGGTTGGCGTCGGTGTTCCCGGACGACACCGACATCGCGGCTCTGACGGCCGATGCGCTGGTCAACGTCACGGCCTGGGCTCTATGGGACACCCGCACCGGTGAGCCGGCCCCGGGTTCGCGAGTGCTGGAGGCTAAGCAGGTCCTGGAGCGCGCCCTGTCGACCCCCGAGGGCCGCGCCCACCCGGGCATCCTGCACATCTATCTGCACACGATGGAGCTATCCGCGCACCCGGAGGAGGCGCTGCCCGCCGCCGATCTGCTGCGTGGGCTGGCGCCCGACGCCGGCCACCTCGAACACATGCCAACCCATATCGACGTACTGTGCGGCGACTACCGCAACGCCGTAGTCTCGAACCTGGCGGCTGTGCGCGCAGATCGCAAATTCCTCGAACATCAAGGCGCGCTGAACTTCTACTCGGCCTACCGTGCCCACGACCAGCACTTCGTGGTGTACGCGGCGATGTTCTCCGGGCAGTCGCAGGTGGCGCTGGAGGCCGCCGACGAACTCGCCCGGCAACTCACCCCGGAGCTGCTGTCGATCGAATCGCCGCCGATGGCCGACTGGCTGGAAGCCTTTGTGCCGCTTCGGGTGCACGTCTTGATCCGGTTCGGCCGTTGGGAGGGTTTGATAGCCGAGCCGTTGCCGGCGGATCGGGACCTGTACTGCACCACGGCGGCCACGGTCTACTACGGCCGCGGCGTTGCCTATGCGGCCACCGGTCAACTGTCACAGGCGGATTGCGCGCGGGAAGCCTTCACCGATGCCTACGCCCGCATCCCGGGTTCGCGGTATCTGTTCAATAACACCAGTCGTGATATTCTCGCGGTCGCCGCCGCCATGCTCGACGGTGAAATCGCTTACCGCTATCGGCATTTCGATTCGGCATTCGCACATCTGCGCCGCGCGGTGGAACTCGACGACGCCCTGCCGTACGACGAGCCATGGGGCTGGATGCAGCCGACCCGCCATGCCTTAGGTGCGTTGCTGCTGGAGCAGGGCCATGTCGAAGAAGCGGCCGGTGTGTATGCGGCCGATCTTGGTCTGGACCCCGCCGTGCGCCGATGTTGCCAACATCCGGGCAATGTGTGGAGCCTGCACGGGTACCACGAGTGCTTGCGACGTCTTGGTCGCTGGGCAGAAGCGGCGATCATCGAGCAGCAACTGACCTTGGCGCGCGCGCATGCCGACGTCCCGATCACCGCGTCCTGTGCCTGCAGAGGAGCCGCTTCCTGCTGAGTATTGTGTACTATACCTAGCATGAGCGAGAAACTTCCGGCTCGGCTGGCGGAGCATCCCACCGTGCGAAAAGTGCGTTCGCGCCGGTTACCGAAACCCGAAGTGATCGACGCGGGTTGGCTGCGCGAGCTGTGTCTGGAGGCCGGCGTCGACGACGTCGCTTTCGCCAGCGTCGAGAACCCCGACCTGGCCTCGGAGGTCGAGCACGTCGAGGCCGCGCTGCCGGGCACCAGAAGCTACATCTCGCTGGTGATCAAGATGAACCGCGACAACATCCGCTCGACGGCGCGTAGTGTCGCCAATCAGGAGTTTCACCGCAGCGGCGAGTTGCTCAACGAGGCGGCCTACCGCATCGTGCGTCGGCTGCAGGACGCCGGCCACCGGGTGCTGAACCCGTCGGCGACCTTTCCGATGGAGATGGACAACTACCCCGGGCGGATCTGGGTGGTGGCGCACAAACCCGTCGCCGTCGCTGCCGGACTCGGCGTAATGGGTATCCACCGCAACGTGATTCACCCCAAGTTCGGCAATTTCATCCTGCTGGGCACGATCTTGGTGGACACCCCGATCAGCAGCTACGGCCAGCCTTTGGACTACAGCCCGTGCCTGGAATGCAAGCTGTGTGTCGCGGCATGCCCGGTCGGCGCGATCGGCAAGGATGGCAGTTTCGATTGGCTGGCGTGTTCGACACACAACTACCGCGAGTTCATGGGCGGTTTCACCGATTGGGTGCAGACCGTTGCCGACAGCACGGACGCGGCCGATTTTCGTTCGCGGGTAACCGATTCCGAGAACGCGTCGATGTGGCAGAGCCTGTCATTCAAGCCCAACTACAAGGCCGCCTACTGCCTGGCGGTGTGCCCAGCCGGCGAGGACGTGATCGAGCCCTACCTGGACAATCGCAAGAGCTTCATGGACCTGGTGCTCAAACCGTTGCAGGACAAGAAGGAAACCCTGTACGTGCTGCCGAACTCCAAGGCGAAGGAATACGCGCAACGCCGTTATCCGCACAAGCAGGTGAAGGTCATCGACAGCGGACGGCGCGGCTAAGCAGAACCATAGGCGCGGGCGATGTCAGGGGAGTCCAGCCAGCCCGAGTAGGTGGGCCGCGACGGCCAACCCTCCGGTGAATCGAGCCATTCCTCCTGGCGGCCCCACGGCAGGAGATCGATCAGCGCGAACGAATGGCTGAGTTGTTCGGTGCCCCGCCCGTTCGTTTGCCAAGTGCGATACACGGTGTCGCCGTCACGCAGGAACACGTTGACCCCGAAGCCCCCGCCCGGGGGCGCATCCATGTCGGCGCCGAAGGTGCTCTGCGACGACGAGTACCACTGCATCCGATTGCCGACCCGCTGTCGGTAGGCGAGCGCCTCCTCGATCGGGCCGTTGGTGACAATGACGAACCGGGCGTCGTAGTTGTCCAGGAATTCGAGCCGAGTGAACTGCGACGTGAAACCAGTGCAGCCGCCGCACTGCCATTCAGCGCCGTCCGACCACATGTGGTGGTAGGTGATGAGCTGCGAACGGCCATCGAACACGTCGACGAGGCGGACCGGCCCGTCGGCGCCGATCAGGGTGTAGTCGGGCAACTCGACCATCGGCAACCGGCGCCGCTGCGCGGCGATCGCATCCAGTTCACGGGTAGCCGCCTTCTCGCGTTTGCGCAGTTCATCGAGCTCGGCGCGCCAGGTCTGGACATCGACAATGGGCGGTAACGCGGTGTGGTTGGGGGACATGGGATGCACCTCTGCTCTCGATTTTCTCCGGCTCAAAGGTCTGACCGGTCGTCTACCCGGAATTCATCGGCGAGCGTCGGCGAGCGCAAAAAGCGCTGCTCACAGCTGAGAACTCGCTTTGAATGTGGTTTGCAACGCGCGCGCTGGGGTATCTATGTGCAAACTTTAGATGTCACGCGGGGGGACCCTGGGTCCGGAAAGGCGACGCAACATGACTCAGGGGTTGATCCCGAACATCGACGACGTGCAGGCGCGGTACGACTTGTCGGACGCCTTCTTCCGCCTGTTCCTTGACCGGACTCAGACCTACAGTTGCGCATATTTCGAGCGCGAGGACATGACGCTGGAAGAGGCCCAACTGGCCAAGATCGATCTGGCGCTCGCCGAGCTCGATCTGCGGCCCGGCATGACACTGCTCGACATCTCCTGTGGCTGGGGCACCACGATGCGCCGGGCAATCGAGAAGTACGACGTCAACGTCGTAGGCCTGACAAAGTCCAGCGATCAGGCCGCCCACGTCCAGAAGATGTTCGACGAGATGGACACCGAGCGCAGCAAGTGGGTGCTGCTGCAGGGCTGGGAGGAGTTCACCGAGCCCGTCGACCGGATCGTGTCCATCGGGGCGTTCGAGCAGAGCCGCTATGACCGCTATGACGATTTCTTCGAGATGGCCTACACCGTCCTGCCCGATGACGGCGTCATGTTCCTGCACACGATCACCGGCCTACCGTCGATCGACCCCGTCGAGCTGCACGCGGCCGGGGCGGGGTTCACCCTGACCCAGCGCGAGCCGCTGCAGCCGCATTACGTCAGAACTCTCGACCTGTGGGCCGAGGCTCTCGAGGCGAATCGGGCCGAAGCCATCGAAATGCAGTCCGAAGAGGTCTACGAGCGATACCTGCACTACCTGACCGGCCGGGCCAATGCGTTTCGCACCGGCCAGATCGACGTCAACCAGGTGACGCTCGAGAAGAACTGAACGCCCGTGCGAATCCTGCCGACAACGACACGGCCAACGAGACGATAACGATTCGCACATCGCCCTGGCATGGCGTCACCGCCGGTGGGAGGGTGGTGCCCGTGAGTGTTCATGTCAACGAGCTGGCGCATGGCTCGCGCACGCAATGGATGGACAGACCACCACAACGGTGTGCACGTGGTCACTGGCTGTTGCCGGGACACATGATCGTGGCAACCGTGCCGTGCTCCTGCGGCCGGCATGTCTGCTGGGAATGCGAGTGCGGTGCGGCCACCTATGGGCCCGAGCTCGGCGAGTCGTGCAGTCTTGCCCGCGGTCGGCGCGGATCCGCGGTGATCGCGTCGGACTCGATGAAAAGCCTGTCCTGAAACAGGTTTAGCGTCCCTCGCCACAAACGGGTCACAACCGGGTCACGACCGCCGAGTTGTGATTGGGCGCCCATGCCCGTTCGAAGGTGACGATCGGTATCTGCTCGTCGCGGCCGCTATCGATGCCGCTGTCATTGAGATGCACCACGCCGGCCTTGGTGTCGATGCCGGTGACAACCACAAAGTGGTTCCCGATGTCGCGATTGCCCGGGTGGTTCCAGATTGTCTCGGCGTTGACGAGAGCGATCACCTTGCGCTTGTCGGCCAGATTCTGTTGTAAGGCAGCGATATTTGTCTGGACGTTGTCGGCCCTGACCCAGTAGTGCCAGAGCAGCGGCGGCAGATCCCTGATGTCGGTGTTGCCCGGCGGATCCCATATCGGTTTGGAACCCGTTGTCCCCAGGGTGTTTTCGGCGACCGCGGTAATCTGCAACTCGGTGGGCTGGCGACCCGTGAGCTCGCCGACTACGTCTGCGACCGCGACTTCGCCGCAGTCCGAGGAGTGTTGCCGACGCCAATGGCCAGCGGCAGCTGCCGGGTCGCCGTACATGCCCGCCTCGTGGTCGGCGTCCGGCGCGGGCGGGCCCGGGGTGGCGTGGGCAGCGGCGGCCCAGGCGACCGATGTCGCCGCGGCGGTTGCCCACAGCAGAGCGGCCGCGGCGACTCTCGTCGTCAGGGTGCGGGCCATCGGCGTCCTTTTCTCGAGGGTGGCGGCGCGTAACGATATTGAGAAAAGGGAAACTGGTCGCCCTTTCCGGAGCATTAAACTCCGAAGTTGGCCAAGATCGCGGGCGAACGCGCCGAAATGTTGCCGGCATGAGACCGTGCCGATCCGCCGGCTACCGTTCGGTGTCCGACTCTTTTCATCAGCGTGACTTTTACGCCGGAGTTGCTCGTGGACGGACGTCACGCCCGGCTAAGTCGATGTGCGTGCTTCATCGCGGGGCCGGCAACGATGAATACCGCGCTCTAGCATCGTCGTACGAGTACTTCTGCTTTGCTACGCTCGCGCCATGCATGCGGCAGCCGGTTCTCTGGAGTGCTTTGCCGTCGTGCGCTGTTGTCGCTGACGCTGCTGTCCGTTCGCGGTCTGGTCTCGTGTTGGCGAATTCCTCGGATGCCTTTGTGCCCTTCCGCAGCAACGGGATCGACGCACCCAAGTCCCGCACTGGAAGGCCGGATCATGTTCGACGACATCGGTATCCCATCCCGGTGGCGCCACGCTGTCGCGATGCTGTCGGCAGCCGGCTTGATGACGGCGTGTGCCGGCGGCGCCAGCGACGCCGTGGGCGGCGGCGGCCCGAACAACGCGGACACCAAGATCACTCTCGTCGCTTATTCGGTCCCAGAACCTGGTTGGAGCAAGGTGATTCCGGCCTTCATCGCCTCGGCAGAAGGCAGGGGTGTCCAGGTGGTTACGTCTTACGCGGCCTCAGCCGACCAGTCGCGCGGGGTCGTTGAAGGCAAACCGGCCGACATCGTGAACTTCTCGGTCGAACCCGATATCACCCGCTTGGTCAAGGCGGGCAAGGTGGCCGCAGATTGGGACAAGGGGGCCGGCCATGGCAACCCATTCGGGTCGGTCGTGACTTTGGTTGTGCGCAAGGGTAATCCGAAGAACATCAGAGATTGGGACGATCTGCTGCGACCCGGCGTCGAGGTCATCACGCCCAGTCCACTGAGCTCGGGTTCGGCGAAATGGAATCTGCTCGCGCCCTATGCCGCCAAGAGCCGCGGCGGTGCGGATCCGCAGGCGGGTATCGATTTCATCAGCACGTTGGTCCACGAGCACGTCAAGTTGCGGCCCGGTTCGGGGCGGATTGCTACGTCGGTTTTCGCTGAGGGTAGTGGCGATGTGTTGATCAGCTACGAGAACGAGGCCATCGCCGCCGAGCGGCAGGGCAAGCCCGTCGAACACGTCATCCCGTCGCAAACGTTCAAGATCGAGAATCCGGTGGCAGTGGTGAGCACCAGCGCACACCTGGATGTCGCGACCGCCTTCAAGAACTTCCAGTACAGCGCCGCGGCGCAGAAGCTGTGGGCGCAAGCCGGCTTCCGGCCGATCGACCCCGCGGTTACCGCAAGTTTCCGCGGTCAGTATCCGGTGCCGGTCAAACTCTGGACGATCGACGACCTCGGGGGCTGGGGCACGGCGGATGCGCAGCTGTTCGACAAGAACACCGGAAGCATCACCAAGGTCTACATGCAGGCCACCGGATGACTGGATCCCTTTTAGGCGCAAATCTCGGTCCGGAGGCGATCCGGCCCGAGCTGGCCACGCCCGGTAGCGAACTCCCGGAGCCGCCCGAGGGGCTGCGGGCGACGATCACGCCGGGGCTGACCTCACTGCGCGTCGGGGTGACGACGCTGTGGCTGTCGGTGATCGTGCTGCTGCCGTTGGCCGCCATCGCGTGGCAGGCCGCCGGCGGCGGATGGCAGGCCTTCTGGCTGGCCGTCACCTCGCATGCCGCGGTGCAATCGTTTCAGGTGACGTTCGGGATTTCGTTGGTGGTAACCGTTCTCGATGTGGTGTTCGGCCTGGCGACCGCGTGGGTGTTGGTGCGGGACGACTTCGTCGGGAAAGGATTGGTCGACGCGATCATCGATCTGCCGTTCGCGCTGCCGACCATCGTGACCAGCCTGGTCATGCTAGCCCTCTACGGCAAGAACAGCCCGGTGCACATCCATCTGCAGCACACGCCGCCCGGCGTGGGGATGGCGCTGGCGTTCGTCACGCTGCCGTTGGTGGTGCGCGCCGTGCAGCCGGTGCTGCTGGAGATCGATCGCGACGTCGAAGAGGCGGCGGCATCGTTGGGGGCCAGCGGCACGAAGGTCTTCACCACGATCGTGCTGCCCTCGTTGGCGCCCTCGTTGCTGACCGGCGCCGGGTTGGCCTTCTCGCGGTGCATCGCCGAGTTCGGCTCGGTGGTGACCATCGGCGGTGCCGTGCCGGGCAAAACCGAAGTGTCGTCGCAGTGGATCCGCTCGCTGATCGAAAACGACGACCGCACCGGGGCTGCCGCGATGTCCATTGTGCTGCTGTCGATTTCGTTCACCGTGCTGGTGCTGCTGCGCATCGTGGGCGGGCGCACGGCTAAACGCGAGGAAAAGGCGGCATGACGCCGTCGTTGGCCCGCTACCTCACCCGATCCGTGACGCTGGCCTACATCGGCGTGATGTTGATCGTCCCGGTGTCGATCATCCTGTGGCGGACCTTCCGGCCGGGGCTCGATCAGTTCTACGCGTGGATCAGCACACCGGCCGCGATCTCGGCGCTGCACCTGTCGCTGCTGGTCGTCGCCATCGTGGTGCCGCTGAACGTGGTCTTCGGTGTACTCACCTCGTTGCTGCTGGCCCGCAGCCGGTTTCGCGGACGCGGTGTGCTCCAGGCGATCGTCGACCTGCCCTTCGCGGTGTCGCCCATCATCGTGGGGGTGGCCCTGATCCTGCTGTGGGGATCGGCCGGGGCGTTGGGCTTCGTCGAAAACGACCTCGGCATAAAAATCATCTTTGGCCTGCCCGGACTGGTGCTGGTCAGCATCTTCGTGACCTTGCCGTTCGTGGTGCG
Organism: Mycobacterium sp. 050272; assembly: GCF_039023525.1. Taxonomy (NCBI): domain Bacteria; kingdom Bacillati; phylum Actinomycetota; class Actinomycetes; order Mycobacteriales; family Mycobacteriaceae; genus Mycobacterium; species Mycobacterium sp. 050272. The sequence continues at coordinate 76,392 of NZ_JBCHKV010000004.1, forward strand.
CGAGGTCCAACCGGTGCTGCAGGAGGTCGGAAGCGAGCAGGAGCAGGCGGCGGCAACCCTGGGTTCGGGGCCGTGGCAGACGTTTTGGCGGATCACTTTGCCGACCATTCGGTGGGGCCTGATCTACGGAACCGTACTGACCACCGCGCGCACCCTCGGCGAGTTCGGCGGGGTCATCATGGTGTCGTCCAACCTGCCGGGGGAGTCGCAAACATTGACGCTGCTGGTCAACGACCGCTACGCCCGCGGGGCCGAGTACGGCGCCTACGCGTTGTCCACGCTGATGATGGGCGTTGCATTGTTGTTCCTGATCGTCAAGACGACGCTGCTGGTGCGCCGCAAACGCGCCAGGGCCACGGCCTGATTTCGTGCCACTTTCGCGAACGTTGAAGCGCACCGTTGACGCGCACGTAACAAGTTCGGCATCGAAGGTTCCTAGGGTGGGGCGGTCCACCTTCCCGCGAGGGAAGGTCGTTGACCCCCCTCAGCGATAGGAACTCCATTGAGCGGAAACGCAGTGCGCCTGCAGGCGATCAACAACGTCGAGGCATACGTCCCCCCGGCCAACAGCTTCGTCCCCGGTGAGACCCCCGGCGAGGTTTTCGGCTCCAACGTCTTCACCAAGGCCGAGATGCAGGCACGGCTGCCCAAGTCGGTCTACAAGTCCGTGGTGGCGACTATCGAGAAGGGCGCCAAGCTCGACCAGGCTGTCGCCGACACGGTCGCGGTGGCCATGAAGGACTGGGCGCTGGAAAAAGGCGCCACCCACTACGCCCACGTGTTCTATCCGATGACCGGCCTGACGGCCGAGAAGCACGACAGCTTCCTCGAGCCCGTCTCCGATGGACAGACATTGGCCGAGTTCGCGGGTAAGACCCTGATCCAGGGCGAACCCGACGCCTCGAGTTTCCCCTCGGGTGGTTTGCGCAGCACCTTCGAGGCACGCGGCTACACCGGCTGGGACGTGACAAGTCCCGCGTATGTGCTGGAGAACCCGAACGGCAACACACTGTGCATCCCAACGGTTTTCGTGTCGATGACCGGCGAAGCCCTGGACTACAAGACGCCACTGCTGCGCAGCCAGCAGGCGATGGGCATCCACGCCGAGCGAATCCTGACCCTGTTCGGTCACAAGGAACTCAACAAGGTGGTGTCCTTCTGTGGCCCGGAGCAGGAGTACTTCCTGGTCGACCGGCACTTCTTCCTGGCTCGGCCGGACCTGATCAACGCCGGTCGCACGGTGTTCGGCGCCAAGCCGCCGAAGGGACAGGAGTTCGACGACCACTACTTCGGTGCGGTGCCCGAGCGGGTGCTCGGCTTCATGATGGACACCGAGCGGGAGCTGTTCAAGCTCGGCATCCCGGCCAAGACCCGTCACAACGAGGTCGCGCCCGGTCAGTTCGAGATCGCGCCGATGTTCGAGCGGGCCAACATCGCCTCGGACCACCAGCAGCTGCTGATGACGATTTTCAAGACGATCGCCAAGAAGCACGGCATGGAATGCCTGTTCCACGAGAAGCCGTTCGCCGGCGTCAACGGGTCGGGTAAGCACGTCAACTTCTCGATGGGCAATTCCGAGCTGGGGTCGCTGCTGGTCCCGGGTGACACCCCGCACGAGAACGCCCAATTCCTGGTGTTCTGCGCTGCGGTGATTCGCGCCGTGCACAAGTTCGCCGGGCTGCTTCGGGTATCGGTCGCTTCGGCCACCAACGACCACCGGCTGGGTGCCAACGAGGCACCACCCGCGATCATCTCGATCTTCCTCGGCGAACAGCTCGCCGACGTGTTCGACCAGATCGCCAAGGGTGCGGCCACCTCGTCAAAGGGCAAGGGCACCATGATCATTGGTGTCGACACCCTGCCACACCTGCCGACCGATGCCGGTGACCGCAACCGGACCAGCCCGTTCGCCTTCACCGGGAACCGGTTCGAGTTCCGCGCACCCGGCTCCGGCCAGACGGTCGCGGTGCCACTGATCGTGCTCAACACGATCATGGCGGACTCGCTGGACTACATGGCTGGTGTTCTGGAGCAGGCCGTCGCCGACGGTGAGGACTTCGACCAGGCGGTGCAGAAGCTGCTCACCGAGGTCATTACCGAGCACGGGGCGGTTGTCTTCAACGGAGACGGCTACTCGGAGAACTGGCAGATCGAAGCGGCCGAGCGTGGCCTGCCGAACTTGAAGACCACCCTGGACGCCATTCCGGAGCTGATCAAGCCGGACGCGATCGAGCTGTTCGCGAAATACGGCGTGTTCAACGAACGCGAACTGCACAGCCGCTACGAGGTCCGGTTGGAGCAGTACGCATTGACGATCGGGGTCGAGGCGAAGTTGGCGCTGGAGATCGGGACGACGATCATCATGCCGGCCGCAATCCGCTACCAGACCGAACTCGCGCAGAACGTCGCCACCATGAAGAAGGCCGGTGTGGCGGCCAGCACGGCGGCCCTGGAAGCGGTTTCGGCTCCGCTGGCCGATCTCTGCGCGGCGCTGACGACGTTGAAGGCAGCCCTGTCCGATCACTCGGCGGAGTCGGCTCTGGCCGAGGCCACCCATGCCCAAGAAGCGCTACTGCCGGCGATGGAGGCGGTGCGTACCGCGGCCGACGCGCTGGAAGGCGTTGTCGCCGACGACTTGTGGCCGCTGCCCACCTACCAGGAGATGCTCTACATCCTCTAGAGCCGTCGTCGGGCGTGGGAGTCGACCGCGCGCTCGCGGAGCTTGGTAATCCGCGGCTCCCACGCCCGGCGACTCGACATCCCACCCACGCCCCGCTACACGTGCCGCACCTGACGCGTTAAGTTCTGAAGGGACGAAAGTCGCCGGGTCAGGGGAGAGCATGGGGCCATTCGACGACGGCCGGCGTCGTGCCGCCGAGCTGGAGGCGTATCAGGCGCTCTGGAACCTGTGGCGGTCCGTGCGACGAACCGACATCGAGAACTGGGAGTCGGCGTGCCGGATGCTCGAAAATTACTACACCGTAGGCAAAGCCCGAGACAGCGCCGAAGTCTGCGAAATGCGCATCCACTACCTGGAGATCGCTGAACCGTTGCCCCGGCTTGCGGACTTCGTGCAGCTGCCGGCCTACGACCGCGTGCCCGACGCCGAGCGGCTGCTGGGGCAGGCCCGCTATCAATATCAGCTAGCCCGCCGGCGGCATCCGGTGCGCGAACAGCAGCGGTTGAAAGAACTCGAAACAACCAAAGCGCTCTATGCGGCGGTGCGGTCCGCCGAAGCGAGAGCCAAGGCCGCGGAGCTGGCCCGCCGGCGCGAATGGCAGCAGAGCCTCTGGCCCAAAGGCGTTGTGCTGGAAAGCGACATCTATGAACTCGACGGCGTGGCCGCGCAGGTGGATCGGCAGAACGCGAAAATCGACTCGCAAATCGCCGCCCTGACCGATCTGCTGCGAACAGGATTGCGCCAGCTGCCCGACGCGCTGACGCCGGACGCGGCCGAGTTGGCGGCCCACGTCGAATCGGCGCTGGCGGCAATGCCGTTGCCGCGGGGGTTCACCCCCAGGTCCGTCGTCGAGTATGCCCCGGCCACCGGCCAATTGGTTGTCGAGTATGAACTGCCCACCGTGGCTGTCGTTCCGGCGGCCAAGGCGTACCGGTATGTCAAGACCCGCGACACGGTTGTCGAGACGGCGCGGCCGGCGGGACAGGTGAAAGCGTTGTACGCCAGCACTATTGCGCAGCTGGCGCTGCTGGCTTTGGCGACCGTCTTCGCCCTCGACGGCGAGCGCCGGTTGGAGGTGGTGATCTTCAGCGGTGTCGTCGAAACGACGGACCCGAACACCGATCAACCGGTCCGCCCTTGCTTGATCAGCGCGCGGGTCGACGCGGACACGTTCGCCGGGATCGACCTGTACGACATCGACCCGTCCGTGTGCCTGAAACGGCTGAACGCAACGGTGTCGCCGAATCCGACAGAGCTGGTGCCGGCGCCGCCGTTGGCGCAGTGATCAGCTGTAGTTGTCCCACCAGGTGTGCAGATCCTCGATGGTGGCCGGGTCTCCCGAGACGTCGCTGAGCATCAGTTTTTCGTCGTAAGTCCAGACCACGTTCGGGTGGTTGTTGTAAGTCCCGCACGCGAGCATGCCCGCAGTCTCGGTGGGACCTTGGTCGTAGTGCCAGTTGGCGGGTGACCGCGACTCCCCGCGACATTTCACCAGGCTGACGTTGGCGACGTCATCGGTGAAAGCCTGCTTGAGGCTGGCGGCATTCGGGAAGAGCCCGTAGGTGGCGTGCGTCGGGCCGCCGGGGTTGGTGTTTTGCCCGCATGACACCAGGGCCACCGCCGTCACCCATACGCTGCCCGACTCGGGAGTGGCCGGTGTGCAGACGCCAGCAGGGTAGCCGGACGGAAGTAGGTTCAGCAGTCGGTCCAGGTCATTGCTGGGAGCTGCGGCGGATGCCGGCGCGGTTTTCGCCGCGCCTGTCTTTGAATGCTGCTGGGCAGAGGGTTTCAGCAACAGCCAGGTGCCGACCGCGGCAATGGCCACGACGACAACGGCGCCGGCCGCGGCCAGGATGGGCCAGCGACTGCGCTTGCGTGCCGTCACTGGCTGATCCGTGTTGGCGGTGCCCGCCGCGGCGACTTCGGGGCTGGATTGTCCGGTGGTGGGTGGCAACGGCGGCGCTGCGCTGTCCGGCTGGGTCTCGGGCCCGGATGTCAGCGGGTTGTACCGCGTGTGCGGGGAGCTCGACGACTCGGCCGCGGCGCTCGGCTGGGTGTCTTGTGCCTTAGCCGATGTTTCACTGCGCCGCAGAATGGTTGCGGCGCGGTCGCGCTCCGGGCGCGAAAGTGCGTCGTGGGCGGCCTCTGCCAGATCGCCGGCGGTGGCATAGCGTTCGATCGGGTTCTTGGCCATGCCGCCCGCGATCACGGCGTCGAATGCCTGGTCCACGCCCAAGCCTTGCGCGCTGGCCAGGGGGATGGGCTCCATCATGTGCGAGGTGACCAGCACGCCGGTGCTGTCGGCGGGATAGGGCGGCGCCCCGGTCAGGCACTCGAACAGCACACAGGCCAGCGCGTAGACGTCAGCCCTGGGAGTCACCTCGTCGCTCGAAAAGCGTTCGGGTGCCATGTATTTCCAGGTCCCCACCGCGGTACCCAGTTGGGTGAGCTTCTCGTCAGTTTTCGCGCTGGCGATACCGAAGTCGACGAGGTAGGCGAAGTCGTTGCGGGTGATCAGGATGTTCTGCGGTTTGACGTCGCGGTGCGTGACACCGGCGGCGTGTGCGGCATCCAACGCAGCGGCGACCTGATGGATGATGGCCACCGCGCGAGGCGCAGACAGTGGCCCGTCCCGCTCGAGCAGGCTGCCCAGGTCGATGCCCTCGATCAGGCGCATCTCCAAATACAGTTGCCCGTCGATTTCGCCGTAGTCGTGAATGGGCACCACGTGGGGCTCCAGCAAACGGCCGGTGATGCGGGCCTCGCGCTCCATCCGCTTGCGAAAAACCGGATCCTGGCTGTACGCAAACGACATCAGCTTGAGCGCCACCGTCCACTGTTTGACAGTGTGCTCGGCCTCGTAGACCTCGCCCATGCCGCCGCGGCCCAGCAGCCGTTTGAGATGGTAGGGGCCGAACATCGTTCCCAACCGCGAGCCCTGCGCGCCGCTCATCGCTGACTCCTATTCACGGTCTGGCAACCATGACGGTAAGCCCCGACCAATATCCCGCTCGAAAACTACAACATCGCGGTGGCAAATGCGCGAGCGTGATACCCGCACCGATGCCCGGGTTTTCGTCCAGGCCACCGTTATTCGCGCGCATCCCGGCCGGCCGATGCGAACGGGTGGTGAACTCCAGGCAACGCAGTGGTTGCGGTTCGCAGGGAAACGTGAAACCGCTTGCATCGCATCGTTTTCGGTGCGCTCAACGATGTGCGAGCGCAAGGATCTGGGGCAATGCCTCGCGGGCCGCGGCCCGACCGGCCTCGCGGGCCGCGTCGATCTGATGGAACTCCAGCAGCCCGACACCGCGGGTGCTGGGTCGGATCACCACGTCGGCTTGGGCCAGCGTCGCGGCGGCGGCCAGCCCGCTGCCCATCATCATCGTGCGAATGAGGGTTTCGCCGATGCCGGGAACACGTGGGGGATCGGCGAATTCGCTCCTGGTCGCCGTCGCGTCGCCGCCGAAACCGACCGCGACCGCGACCAGCGGGCCCTCGGTGCTCGACAACGACGACACGGGAAGGTTGTCGAGCACCCCTCCGTCGACGTGCAGCGTGCCACCGTAGACGTAGGGGGGAAAGATGCCAGGCAGGCGCAACGAACACCCCACGGCGTCGGCAACCGGGCCCCGGCGATGCACGACGGTACGCCGGCCCAGCAGGTCAACGCTCACGCACCGGAACTCCTTGGGCAGTTCCTCGACCAGCCGCTCACCGTAGGCGCGACGCAGCAGCGCCGGAATGCGCCGCCCGCGTGTCAATCCCTTGATCGGCACGGTGTAGTCGCGGATCGGATTGGTGCGGATGAAGTACTCGTACACGTAGGCGTCGACGCCGGCCGCGTCCAAGCCGCTGGCCGCCAGCGCCGCGACGATCGCGCCCATGCTGGTGCCGGCGAATCGGTCGACGACGACCCCGGCGGCTTCCAGCTCCTCGAGCACACCGAGATGGGCGAACGCCCGCGCACCCCCGCCGCCCAGGACCAAACCGATCGAACGCCCGACGATGCGCGCGGCCAGCGGCCGCAGGTCCTCGGCCGAACCGGAGGCGTGCAACGTCTGCACCGACCGTGGCGTGATCAGTTCTTCCCAGGCGCGCCGGTGCTCCCGGCTGGCAGGCGGACCGGCCAGCAGCAGGTCTGCGCCGATTGCACGTTCGGGCAGCGGATCGGCCGGCGGCGCCGGATTTCCGGAGACGAGCACGATCCGATCGGCGACGCGCAGGCAGAAGTCTCGCCATTCCGCGTCGTCGACCTGCGCCTGCAATACGACCTTGTCCGCGGCCCGTTCGGCCCGCTCCAGGCCCTCGCGATCAACGCGGCCCGGCCGCACCGCGCGGACGTAGCCCGACAGCAGGTGCACTAGTTCGTGGGCCACCATCGTCACCGGCGCGTCGGCGTCGACACCGACAATCGCGACCACCACGTCGCATGTGGTCAGGTTCGCCGTGGTCGGCGGTGGCAGCTGGTGCAGCCGGGTGGCCAGCGAGCGCACCAGGGCGCCGAGCATGCCGACGTCGGCGATCTTGTCGAACTGCGCCTTGGTGAGCCGTACCAGGGTGGAGTCGCGTACGGCCCGGATGGAGGCGGACCGCGGTGTGCCGGTGAGCAGCCCGAGCTCGCCGATCACGTCGCCACGCCCCAGTTCCCGGATCGCGACGCCCTGCTGCAGCGCTTGAACGCGGCCGTTGCGCACCACATACAGGGAATCGGCCGTATCACCTTCGTAGAACAGATACGAGCCCGCCGCGAGCTCGATCTCCTCGGCGCTGTGCCGCAGATCGGCGAGAGCGTCCGCGTCCAGGCCGGCGAACAGCGGCAGGTTCTCCAGCAGGTCGTCTTTGCGGTCGACCGCAAGCACCTGTTCGTGCCGCGCGACGGCTGTTGCGCGCGAACGTGGTTCGAGTCTCGGTGGCGGTGTGGCAGCCACGGCGGCGTCGGTGGCCTGCTGACCGGTGCGGCCGAGGAACAACGCCCCGATGGCGACCGCCACGAAACAGATGGCCGCCATCACCCAGCCTCGGCGCAACGCGTCGGCGGCTTCACCGCGGGCCGGCGTCCCGATCAGGACGACCAGTAACGCGATTCCGATCACCGCGCCGAGTTGGCGACAGCTGCTGACCACCGCCGACGCGGTCGCGTAGCTGCCGCCCTTGGGTACCCGGGCCAGGGCTGCGCTGCCGAGCAGCGGCAGCGTGGCGCCGACGCCGAGCCCCTGCAGCAGCTGGCCGGGCAGCCACTCGCGCAGGAAGTTCGGATGCGTCCCGACGCGCTGGCAGTACCAGATCAGGCTGCCGGCCCAGATCAGCGCCCCGACGAAGATGATCGCGCGGTGTCCGCGCCGGTCGGCGATCTTGCCCAGCCGCGCCGCGACGACGGCGGCGACGAGTGCCGCGGGGGCGACCGCGAGGCCCGTCTTGAGCAGGTTGTAGCCCCACACGTAGTTCAGGAACAGCACGTGCGTCAGAAGGTATCCGTAGAACCCCGCGCCCGCGACGATGGTCAGGGCGTTGCCCGCGACGAAGGACTGGACGCGCAGGTAGGCCGGCTCGATCAGCGGCGACGGGTGGTATCGGGAGCTGATCACGAACCCGACCAGGGCGACGGCCGCGGCCACGAACGACCCGATCGTGCCGGTGCTGGACCAACCCCAGTCCGGTCCCTTGATCAAGCCGAGGGTCAGCAAGCCGAGCGCGGCCGCGAGCAGCACCGCCCCGCGCAGGTCGGGCAGCCGTCGTTGTCCGGGCGAACGGCTTTCCACGAGCTCGCGTCGGGCGACCACCACCGCGACGACGCCCAGCGGCACGTTCACCAAAAATGCCCAGCGCCAATCGGACACCTGCACGATCGCCCCGCCGATCGGCGGCCCGAGGCCCGACGCGATGGCCGCCGCGGCTCCCCACAACCCCACGCCGTGGGCGCGGCGCGCGACCTCGAAGCCCTCGACGACCAGAGCGAGGGACGCCGGTACCAGCAGCGCCGCCCCGACGCCCTGCAGGATCCGGTACGCGACCAATTGCTCGACGGTGGCGGCCAGCGCGCACAGCCACGAGGCCCCCGTGAACAGCACGACGCCCCAGATGAACATCCGCTTGCGCCCGAGCAAGTCGGCGAGTTTGCCCGCCGCCACCAGGAACGCCGCAAACACGATGTTGTACGCGTTGAGCACCCAAGACAGGCTGCCGATGGGGTAGGTGGGGAAGGACTGCTGGATGTTCGGGAACGCGACGTTGACGATCGTCGAGTCGAGGAACGCGAGGAAGGCCCCAAACGCCGCGACCAACAGCACCGCCGTCGACGACGGCTGGCGGCGCACGCTGAGCGTGCCGGTGACCGGACGGCTGTCCTGACGCGTCACGGCCGTATTGCGTTTGGCCGCACCGTTACCCGTTGTCGTCGCGTCGGCGGCTTTCGATTGGCCCTGCGCATGAGAGGTTCCGAGATCCATGATTGACCCCTGGGGTGAAGCCGGCGGGCGGCTCAGTCGGCTTTTCGGATAGGCATTTCCGCAGTGGATTCGGGACCACCGCCCGGATCCCCCGCGGCGTTTCTCCCCGGAAGAGTCGTCGACCCGCCGGCCTGCCCGCGGCCGAGGACGGGAAATACCGTCTCTTTGCCGCTGCGGCCCTTGAGCTCGACTTCTTCGCCTTCCCCCCACGTGAAGTGACTCTCGACGGTGCGGCGCACTCCGCTGGTCACCATCACCGACGCGCGTCCTTGCCGTCCGGCGAGGCCGGCCAACCGGAACGCCACATTGGTCGAGTCGCCGATCACCGCCTCTACCGATCTCGTCATCGCCGCCAGCGCGACCCGGCCGACCACCACGCCCCAACCCATGCGGATCGGCGAGCCGTCCGGGCTGCGTAACGGCAGTCGTGGTCCCAACTCTCCGACCAGCCGGTTCGCGGCGAGCGAGAAATCTATCGCGCGCTCGGCGGCGTCCGGGAACCTGTTCGCCTCCCAGATCGCGAAGATCGCGTCGCCGGCGTAGTGGTTCAGCGTGCCGTGGTGGGCGTGCAGCACACCGCCTACCTCGTGCCACAGCGTGTGCAGACTCTGCGCGATGACCTCTTCTTCGGTCACTTCGGAGATCGTCGAGTAATTGATGATGTCGCCGACCACCATCACCATGGCGGCCTGGCTGATTCGGGTCCGGGTCAGGCCGGGGGCGATTCCGGCGTCGACGGCGGTGAAGCGCTGGGAGCGGAAGATGAGCGCCACATCGGCGATCCGGATCTCGTCACCGGGCTGGATCGGCCGCGGGACGGCTCGCTCCAGCCGCATCCCGTTGAGCAGGGTGCCGTTGGTGCTGGTGTCGATCACGAAAGCCTGGTCGGCGACGGCGTCCAAGCGGATTTCTAGATGAGTCCGGGAAATCTCGGGATCGCGGATCACCAGCCTGCGTGACTCGCTGATTCCGGCGCACTCCCGACCGATGAACAACTGATCGATGATCGGCACGCTGTGCTCGGTGCCGCCGTCGCGCAATTCGAGGTAGGCCAGCGGGGTGCCAGGCTCTCGGCTTGGCATCCCCATAGACGACGTCATCATTGCCTCGCTGCTCGCCGTGTCGGTCCGCTCACCTGAAAGTCGGTTAGTGCCAATGCTCCTCCGCAGTCACGACGTCGCTGCGGTCTCATGACACGCCGTCATCAGCCGGGGTAGGGCGCCAGTTCGCCAACTCACGGCTGTCCTTCGTGCCGGTGATTGGTGACGGTGCGGACATTACCGGAAACCATCCCCGGGAGTTTGGAAATCTAGAAATGGCCTACAGAAGCGAAATTATGGGTAAATCATCGGTTAATCAAGGATGACGTTTGCTCGCGCTCGATTTGAGCCTTCATCCGTTTCGTTTCTGACGCCGGGTTTGATTCTGCGCCAAAAGGATTCGAGCGCGGGGTACTCGCCGTAGTATTGGCGACCGGATACTCGTTGCGTCCGCCGCGCTGACGACGGCAAACGGGGGATCGGTTCGCCCGAGAGCTGGCGGAATTTCGAAAGGCGCGTCGGTCGGCAGATAAGCTCCTGACCGACACCTCAATCCTTTTGGAGCGCCGGGGAGGAAGAGCATGCCTGCAGCAATCCCGTTTGCGGCCACCTGGGCCGCCCGCCCCATCGACGTACCGGCCATTAGATGAGTACTAGGCGGGAGTGGCGAGTAGCTGACGCGCGAAGGGCGCTGCGCAATGTTCCGATACTCGCCGACATCGACGCGAAACAACTCAACGACCTGGCGAGCGCCGTGGACCGGCTGCACATCCCGGCTTACGAATGGCTTTTCCGTTTAGGTGAGCCGTCCGACGCCATATACGTCATCGACTCCGGACGGTTCGCGGCCGTCGGTGCGGATGGGCAGGTCATCCGGGAGATGGCGTCCGGTGACTCGATCGGGGACCTCGGGGTGATCTCCGGATCGGTTCGTTCGGCCGGCGTCCAGGCGCTTCGTGACGGCGTGGTCTGGCGGATCGCCGGCGAGACCTTCAGCGAGGTGCTTGCCAACACTCCGCAACTGCAGCTGGCGATGGTCAAGGCGATGGCCGGGATGCTGCGCGACTCCCGGTCCGCGAATATCTCTTCGGCGCCGCGCGTCATCGGCATCGTCTCGACCGGATATACGGCGGCGGCACCGTTCGTCGATGCGATCGCGACCCGGCTGGGCGGGTATGGATCGATCGCTGTGGTCGCGCCGCCCGCGGAGAAAACCGCCGAGGTCACCGCACACGCCGAACTCGTCGAGGCGTTCGCCGAAATCCTCGACCGCGCCGAGCGCAGCCACGATTGGGTGTTGGTGGTGGCCGACGGGAACTCGGGCGAGTTGTGGCAGCGATACGTTGTGGCGCAAAGCGATCGGCTGGTGATGCTGGTCGACCAGGCCCAGCCGCCGGACTGGCTCGATCAGCTCAATGCCCAGGGGCCGGTCCACCTGATCGCGCTGACCGAGCCGGACACCAGTTGGTGGGATCTGCTGGACCCGGTGTCGCACCATCGCGGCGACGACGACGGAATCGCCGCGGTGGCTCGCAGGATCGCCGGCCGGTCCTACGGACTCGTGCTGGCGGGTGGCGGCGCTCGGGGACTCGCACACTTCGGCGTCTACGAAGAACTCACCCGGGCCGGCATCGTCATCGACCGCTTCGGCGGCACGAGTGCCGGTGCCATCGCCGCCGCGGCCTTCGCGCAGGGAATGACCGCGGACGAGGCGACGGACGCGGCCTACCGCTTTGTCGGAAACACCAGCCCGCTCGGCGATTACACGGTCCCCGCGATCGCGTTGACCCGAGGGACCCGCATCGAGCGGTTGCTCGAGGAGTTTTTCGGCGGCAGTGTGATCGAGCATCTGCCGAAGGGATTCTTCTCGGTCTCGGCGGACATGATCACCGGCGAACAGATCGTCCATCGCCGCGGATCGCTGACACTAGCGGTGCGCGCGTCGATCTCGATTCCGGGTCTTATTCCGCCGGTGCAGCATGGCGAGCGCCTGCTGATCGACGGGGGTCTGCTGAACAACCTGCCCGCCGATGTGATGTGCGCCGACTGCGACGGTGAAGTCATCTGTGTCGACTTGCGGCGAAAGTTTTCACCGTCCAAGGGCTTTGGTCTGCTGCCCGCAATCGTTCAGCCGCCCGGATTTGTCCGGCGCCTGCTCACCGGGACCGACATCGCCCTGCCGCCGCTGCAGGAGACGCTGCTGCGCACCGTCGATCTGGCGGCCTCCACCGGCGACCTGCGCGCGCTGCCCCGGATCGCGGCGATCATCGAACCGGATATCTCAACGATCGGTCCACTGGACTTCAAGAAGATCGATGCCGCCGTGGAGGCCGGACGGCTCGCCACCCGGGCCGTGCTGGAGGCGCAGCCACACCTGGTCGGCGCCAACACCCACCCTCAAGTCGCGAACATGATCTGACGCAGTGCCGAGAAGTCCAGCGGCTTGGTGAAGTAGCCGTGGGCGCCGAGCGCAGCCGCACGCTGGGTGTAGTTCGGGCTGTCGTACGCGGTCGCGAGGTAGATGCGGACGTGCGGCCACTTGTCCCGGACGTGTTCGAGTAATTCGAGGCCGTTCATCTCCGGCATCTCGATGTCACTGAAGATCAGGATGACGTCGGGGTCGACCATCTCGAGCACCTCGAGGGCTGCGCGCCCGGTGTCGGCGAACTGCATGATGACCTGCCCGGAGCGCAGTTCACGGCGAAACCGCTGCCGAAACAGCGTCACGACGTCGGCTTCGTCGTCGACGACGAGCACATGCGTCGCCTTGACGGCGACCGCGGTGTCGGTTCCGTTCATCAGCTTCCCCCTATCGGCGTGAAATGGATTGGGTCTCAAGCGCTCTAGGCGGGTGCCGCGGCCCTGGCGGCCACCGCCTCCAGCGGGAGTTTTACTACGAACCGGGCGCCTGCCCCGGGCACGTTACTCGCGGAAAGCTCGCCGTGATGCCGGTTGTCGACGATGTTCTTGCTGATGGAAAGACCAAGGCCGGTGCCCCCGCTGCGGTACTTGGTGGTGAAGAAGGGCTCGAAGATGCGGGGTAAGGTCTCGGGGTCGACGCCCGGCCCGTTGTCCGTCACGACGACCGTCGTCCAATGGTCGTCGTGCTGCACCGTGATGTGCACCTCGCCGACCCGGTCGGCGTCCGTCGACGCGGCCTCGAGCCCGTTCATCACGAGATTGATCATCACCTGCACGAGGTCACCCTCGAAGCCGCGCACGATCGGGTCATCGTCATCCAGGCTGATCTGAATCGCGCAGCGCACGCCCTGGTGGCTGGCCCGCCACGAATGCTCGGCGAGCCCGGCGCTCTGCTCGACGATCGTATTGAGATGACATGGTTGTGCGTCGCCGGCATGCGATCGGCCGACCTGCAGCATCGTCGCCATCACCGCGAGGGCCCGGTCGGCGTGGTGAACGATTTTGGTCGTGTTGGCCCCGATGTCTGAGACCAACTCTTCGCCGTCCTCGGTGACGACTTCGCGGAGCTCGTCGCAGAGCTCGAGGTTCAACTCGGCGAAATTCTTGACGAAGTTCAACGGGTTCTTCGTTTCGTGCGCGACGCCGGCGGTCAGCGTTCCCATTGCGGCGAGCTTGGCCTGTTCGACCAGGCTGTGGCGCAGCTCGCGTTCGGCCAGTTGACTTGAATCAAGCGAACTCAGTAGGTAGTTGAATGATGCGGCCGTCCGGCCGAATTCGTCGTCGCTGTACACGGGCAGCCCGTACCGCATCGTCAGCGGCTCCCAGTCATCGGTGCCCACACTGGCGGCGATTTCGCGTTGTGCCGCCATCAGGCGAGTCGAGACCACGTGTAAACGGTGGCGCACCACCCGGCTGACGATCAGATAGTTCAGCACGCCGATCAACAACCCGGCTGTGATGCTGATGAAGACCGGCTCGGGTCGAAACGCTTCGTGACGATCAATTCCCAACCCGAGAAGGGAGATTCGTCCGACCACGGCGACGAGCATTCCGAAGCCGATCATCGCCACGGCGAGGTTCCAGAAGACCCTGTTTGTCGGCCAAGGCCGCCGAACGTTCGGGGGATCGCTGTCTTGTTCCACGCTGCCTCATCGGTTCGTATGTATGCGCAGTGTAGGGACATCGTCGGCGCCGATGCGCGGCAACGACGAGAAACGCGGGCGCCCGAATTCCGTTGCGGCAGTGAATCGCCGAATGCCTCGCGAGGACGAAGCCGGAATGTAACCTTGCGTTCAGCCGCGAGATAGATTCTGACGGTCGGGAATCGCACTCGGTGCGGGTACGTGTCGGTTACGATACGCGAGAACCTCAGCCGACGCGGGCAACGCGATGAAGGTGCACACTGCATTACTGCCTGGTGAACAAACACCAACCCAATACGTTGGCAACGTAATTGATGCGTAGATGATTGGGGCCGCTGTGCCAGAGACTGAACAGCCGGTGCGGCTTCTGGTCGTCGATGACGAAGAAGACGTCGGGGCGCTGTTCAAGGGCCGCTTCCGCAAGGAGTTGCAGCGCGGCGAGTACGACCTGATCTTCACCACGGATCCGGTGCACGCCCTGAAGCTGGTGGATGCGAGCCCGGACCTCGAGGTCTTGATCACCGACTTGAACATGCCGCAAATGAACGGCCTGGAATTGCTCACCGAGGTGACCAAGCTGCGCCGTCCACTCAAAACCATCGTGCTTACCGCCTACAACGACCTGGAGAATGTGCGCGCGGCAATGATGCGGGGGGCCTTCGACTTTCAAGTGAAGCCGCTCGATGTGGCCGACCTGCGGACCACGATCTCCAAAGCCGTCACGATTGTGCGCGAACTGCAAGCTGGCGAGGACGCGCGGCGACAGGCGAAGGAACTGACCGAACAGAAGCGCCGCGTCGAGGAGATCTTCGGCCGCTATGTCTCCGAAGAGGTCAAGGCGCGGCTACTGGCGCGCCCGGAAGGAAACCTCAGCAGCGAACGACTCACCCTCACGGTGCTGATGGCCGACATTCGCGGGTTCACCGCCTTGTCCGAGGTGCTACCGCCGGAGCAGGTGGTCCAGGTGCTCAACGGCTTCCTCGAGCGCGCGACCGACGTCATGTTCCGCCGCAACGGCACGATCAATGAAATCCTCGGCGATGGCCTGCTCGTCTTCTTCGGAGCACCCATCACCGACGACAACGCCGCCGAGCATGCGGTCGTCGCCGCACTCGAATTGCAGCTCGCGATGCATGATCTCAACGCGGGCCATCGCGAGCAGGGGCTGCCCGAGCTGGCGCTGGGGATCGGCGTGCATACCGGGGAGGTGGTGGTCGGCACCATTGGCTCGCGCCGACGGCAGAAGTACACCGCCGTCGGCAGGACGGTCAACCTGGTCGCCCGCATCGAGGCACACACCGTCGGCGGCCAGGTTCTGGTGTCCGATTGGACATATCGCGAGATCAGCGGGATCGCAAGCACTCTGGGTTCCTTCCAGATCCGTGCGAAGGGCTTCAAGGATCCGGTGACCGTCCACGATGTCAGAGGCCTGGCCGGTGAGTACGACCTCCAGCTGCCCAGCACCGACCGGGTCCTGAGCAGTCTCGCGGTGCCGAAACCGATTGGTATGGCGATCATCAAGGACAAGATCATCGGCGAACAACATGCCGCCGAGGTGATCGCCAGCGGCGAGGAAGCGCTACGCATTCGCACCGAAGTGACGGTCTGTCCGTTTGACGACCTCGCGCTCGAGGTCGCCGGCCATCAGGCGTTCGTGAAGGTGATCGAATGCGATAGGCAAGAAGGGGTTTGCGACCTCCTCGCCGTGTACACGTCGGTGCCGGCTGACGTGCGCCGAGCGCTGTCGGCAGTCAACGGCGCCGACCCGGTCCGTTCCTGAGGCTCACCCGAGCAGCTTGGTCAGCCAGGTCGCGTCTTGGTAGTTGATCGACTTGTTGCCGTCCCAAACGAACGGCGTCCCAGAGGCATTGAACCCGGCCAGCGTCGTGTCTCCGGCGTCGGCTTTCGCCTTGGCGGTGGCCATGTCGTCGCCGGCCTTGATGCAGTTGATCACGTCGGCGTTGACACCGACGGTCTTGGCCAATTGCGCCAACTCGCCGTCGGTTCGGTCTTCGGGGGCGCCTTCTTGCGGCTGGAAGGCGCTGGCGAAGATCCCCGAGTAGAAGTTCATGTAGAGCTTCGGGTCGTTCTGAGCCGCCACGCAGTACGTGGCCGCCACCGCGCGAGTGGAGTAGTTCTTGCTGTGCGACTTATCGTCGAGGAAGTTCAGCAGGTGATAGCGCACCGCGAGTTTCTGGTTGTGCACCGCGGTTTCGATGTCGCCCGCATTGGACCGGATGAAGCTGCCGCAGGGCGGGCACATGGGTTCGTTGAAGATGTCGATCGTGACCGGTGCCGCGGTGCTGCCCACCAGCACACCGTCGTCGAGGACACGGAGCTCGACCCCGTCGGGGGTCGTCGGCGGTTTGGACGAGGACGGTCCCGACGACCGCCAGGGCTGGGCGACCACGAGAACGGCGCCGACCAGCGCTATGACGACGACGCCCGCCAGGCCGACCCACAGCCACGCTTTGCTTGCGCGCCGGGGTGCCGGCGGCTGGGCCCACGCCGTGCCGACGCTGGAGGGATCACCCCAGCCGACAGCGCCGGGCCAACCCGTTGGCTGTGGGATCGGTCCGCTGGGCGGAGCGGGCATCCCGGTCGCCGACGGGGGCCAACCCGGGGTCTGGTTCGCCAGGGCGGGTGGAGTGGACGCAAAACCCAGCGGCGCATGACTCGCGTACGCGGCCGGTAGTTCGGCGACCTGACTGCGTTGCAAGATATCGGACGCCCGGTCCTGATCAGGCGTGGCCAGCGCGGCGTACGCGGCGGCAGACAGATCGCCGCAGGTGGGATATCGGTCCAGCGGATCTTTGGCCATGCCGCGGGCGATCACCTGGTCGAAAGCCGCCGGGATGCCCGGCCGAGCGGCGCTGGGCCGCGGGATCGGCTGGTGCAGGTGCGCGCTCATCACACTGACCTGATCACCCTGGTAGGGCGGCGATCCGGTCAGGCACTCATAGAGCACGCAGGTCAGGGCGTAGATATCGGCCCGGTAGGTGACGTCGGAGTCGCTGAACCGTTCCGGCGCCATGTACTTGAAGGTGCCCACCGTGGTGCCGAACTGGGTCAGTTTCTCGTCGGAGGTGGCGCTGGCGATCCCGAAATCCACCAGGTAGGCGAAGTCATCCCCGCTGACCAGGATGTTCTCCGGTTTGACGTCGCGATGCGTAATGCCGGCCGCGTGGGCGGCGTCGAGTGCGGAGCCGATCTGGCGCACGATCGCCACCGCCCGCGGCGGTTTCAGCGGCCCGTACCGGCTCAGGATGGTGGCGACGTCGCGACCGTCGATCAGGCGCATGTCCACATAGAGTTGGCCGTCGATCTCGCCGAAGTCGTGAATCGGCACGACATGGGGCTCCTGCAGTCGTCCCGCGGTGCGGGCCTCGCGTTGCATCCGGGCGCGGAAGACCGGATCGCTGGACAGCGTCTGGGACATCAGCTTCAGCGCGACGACCCGCTCACGGACGGTGTCCTCGGCCTCGTAGACGTCGCCCATCCCGCCGCGACCAACCAGACGTCGCAGCAGATATGGCCCAAACTGCGAGCCCTCCCGCGAACCCGCGGTCTCACCCATCGCCGACTCCTCTGTGCCAGCCATCAGGCTAATAGTTTGGGCCAACGGCAGGCACGGTGAATAGAGAGAATGCCAGCTAATTCGATAGCGCGCGGTCGCGCGGCCGAAAGCGCCTTCAGCAGCCGAGCATCAACGGCGTTCCTCGTCACCGGTCCGGCGTTCGCTCAGGCCCTCCCTGGATAGCGCCCGGAGGAAGCCATACGCGTGAATCCCGGCCTTACCGGGATTCTTGACGATCCATTCGTTGATGTTTCCCAGCGCCGCGGCCAGATGGTCGCGTTTGATCCGCACCAAGTAGGTCACTCGGTCGTCGTCGGGGTCGTCGCTGGAGTCGGCGACCGCGACGGGGTTCTTGAACGCGTACGCAATGCCGTGAACTGAATCGTGGTTGAGCGCCCAGCGAAGTTCGTTGGGCCGCAGCCGGTTCACCGCGATATTGCGATAGCCGTCATCGTCGTCTGAATTCCTCACTTGGCCGATGGTCCTCCTCGGGAACCGCTCGAAAGTGGACGACGGGGCGCGCAAGGTGATGTCGCACAGGCAATTCGACGATCGTTTGAACGTGTGTCACCGCAGTGAAACCGGGCGCATGCCCCGGACTGGCCCGTCGCAGGCCGAGACGGAGAATAGGCCCGGACATGCAACCGGGAATTGCGCCGCCACATCAATCCACCGTGACACAGCACCGTCGCCGGCGCCATCGCAGCAGCACAGCACGGGCGTCGCGGGACCGCGAGGCAGCCGTTGCGGGCCATCCGCTTTCGGACATCGACCGGCCTGAGCGTCGTAAAGTACCTCCCGACCCATCAACGTTGGCTGGGAGGACGCATGACCGAACGCATTGAGATCCAGCGCACCATTGCGGCGCCGGCGCCCGATATCTTCAGGCTGCTGTGCGACCCGCAAGGTCACGTCGCGATCGACTCCACGGGAATGCTGCAGGACGCCGACGGCGATCCGGTGACGGCGGCCGGCGAGAGCTTCGTCGTGCATATGGACCGCGAGGCGCTCAACGACTACCCGCAACTCGGCAAGTACGACGTCACCGTCGAGATCACCGAGTTCGACCAGGACCGACTGATCTCGTGGACGGTCCTCGGTCAGCTCCGCCCTCAGATCGGCCACATCTACGGCTTCCAGCTCGAGCCGACCGAGGACGCGGCCGGCACCGTGGTCACCTCGTTCTACGACTGGTCGAACATCGACCCGAAGTGGCGGGAGGCCGGGATTTTCCCGGTGATCTCCGAGGGTGCACTGCGGGCGACGCTGGGCATTCTCGACCGCACGGTGCGACGGGGATATCCGCGGCCCTGACTCCTCGGTGCCCCGCGGTCAGCGGCGATACTTCAAAAACAGGTAGTCGTCGTGGGCCAGTGCGTGCTCGAGCCGCAACGCGGCCGGCACCGGCAATCGCGACGGCTGCCGTCGGTGGCCCACCGGTTGGCTGGCGGCGAGCTTGGGGGCCAGGGTGACACAGATCTCCGCGATCACGTCGGCGTCCACGAGTTCGTCGAGCAGTGTCGGTCCGCCCTCGCACAGCACCCGGGACAGTCCGTGGGCGCGCAGCAGCGCGATCGCGCGTGCGACATCCACGGTGTCATCGCCGGCCACCAAGACGCCGCATCGTTGATCGCTGCTGCGGTCGTGTCGCGCCGCGGCCTGGGCGCAAGTCACCAACAGCGGCGGATGGCTCGGGTCGCTGACGAGGCGGGCCGGGAGCCGGCCGGTTTGGCTGATCACGGCGATTGGGGGAGGCTTGCTGCGCCCTTCGCGCTGCCGCTCGGCTTGTTGACCGTCGCTGAGCTGCACCGGACCGTAGTTCTCGGCGCGCGCGGTGGCGGCCCCGACCAGCACTACGTCGGCGAATCCCCGCAGGATCTTGAGGAGTTGTTGGTCGGTTTGGCCCGACAACGGGCCGGCGCGACCGCCGAATACGGCGGCGCCGTCGGCGCTGTAGATCATGTTGACGCGCACCCCGTCCGGGGGCTCGGCATAGAACGACGCGAGTTCCGCGATGTCGCTGACGGTCCCCACCCGGGGCGAATCGTGCACCGTGTCGGCCTGCTCGCGGTGCTGTTCGGATGCCGTCATGCCTCGTGGCCCGGGTCCAGGGAGCGGACATCGTCAAAGGACACCCATTGCTCCTGTTCGGTCGGCGGGTCGCCATCCAGCGGTTCCAGCAGGTGCCCGACGTGATCGCCGAGGGAAAAGCGATCAACGATCTTGCCGACGAACCAGGCGGCTGCGTCGTCGAGGATGGGTAACTCAGCTGGGCCGCGGTGCCAGCGGCAGCGGTTGAATTTGTTGGTCTCGTCGCCCGTCTGGCTACCGAACAGTTCGACCAGGTCGATGTGTTCGATATCGAACACGTGTACTGCCAGATGGGTGGCGTCGGCGGCCACCCGGAACGTGTGGTTTTGCGAGGACAAGCCGACCAGGAATCGAGGCGGACGGATGCTGGCCTGGCACGCGAAGCCCACCAGGCAGCCGGCCGTCGACCCGTTGGACTGCGTGGTTACCACGAACATCGGGTAGTTGAGCAGCGCCACCAACTTCTCGAACGCACTAACCCCCGGCTCGCCCACCCGCTCTCTATTCCCATTCGGTGCGGTTTGAAATCACATCGACTCCAATGGTCACCAGCAGCACGGTCCGGTCGCCCATTCGGCCGTTCAGAGGGTATTCAGCGGTCCTGTGTAATCGTTGGGAGCCACCTGACGAATTACCTTGTGTACGAAGCCTAATTTGCGGATCACCGGAGGCGGGATTTCACGCGCGCAGGCGATTACCGAAGCGGGTCGTTGGCCCGCACCCCGCGGTACATGCCCCAGCGGACGAGGCCCGGCATCACCACGCGCTGGACCGACCAGGCGGGCAGCCGGAACGCGTGGCCGGTGGGCAGGAAGACTTCCAGCCCGTTGGCCTGGATCCCCACCAATGAGCCCCACCGTCGTCCCGGCGTTCGATAGGTGCGCAGCCGTCGACCGGTGAACTCGGCACGAATGTTGTGCGCTACCAACGAATCTCCGCGGTTACGCGCCGAGCTGCGCAGAGGGTCGCTGGCCGCGACGTCTCCGACGGCGAACACGCCGCGATGGCCGGGCACTTCCAATTCGGGTGACACCCGAACGAAGCCGTGTTCGTCGAGCAGTTCGGGTGGCAGCCAGTCGGTGTTGGGTTGTACGTTGCCGATGGCCCAGAGCACGGCGTCTGCGGTGGCCGGCGGTTGTCCGGTGGTCCAGCTGACGGGTTCGCTGGTGATGTCGCGGCCGGCGCCGTTCGAGAGCACCGCGCGGTGGCCGGGGTGCACGCCCACGCCCAGTGCGCCCAGCCGACCGCGGATCCGGTCCCAGGTCCGCGGGTGATACCCGACCAGTGCGGCCTCGCCGGGGAAGTACAGGTCAATTCGCTTGTCCGGCCAGGTGGTTGCCAAGTTGACCGCGCTGCTGACCGCCGCGGCCCCGCCGCCGACGACGATGACCGAGCTCGCTGCGGCCAGGCGATTGTGCGCGGCGTGCAGCCCGGCGCCGATCTCGGCGGCCGATTCCATGGTCGGTTGGCGCCAGAAGCCGTTCGTCACCCCTGTGGAGATCACCAGCGCGTCGAACTCCTCGGCGATCGTCGCGCCGTCGGCGCCGCGGCCGAACACCTTTCGAGAAGCCAGGTCCACTCCGGTCAGGGTGGCTTGCACCGTGCGGACCCGGTCCAGACCGCGGAACCGGTCGAACGGTATCCAGTAGTCGCGTGCCCAGTCGCCGGGGCGGGAGATTCGGACGCCGAGTTCCTGGCCGCTTACCAGCGCGGACTTGGCTGAGATTCCGACCACGTCGGTGTGGTTGGCCAGCCGGATCGCGGTCAACAGGCCCACGTCGCCCAGCCCCGCCACGACGACGCGCTTGCGCGCCGCCATTATGGCGTATCCATCTGTGCCGCAGGGTGTTTCCCTGAGAGGAAACGCACGCGGCCACCGGCGCTGGAATCCATGCGGGCCTCCTCGCCCCTGAAACACCCGGCGGACACCACCGGCCGGAATCGGCAAACTGTAACACGTTCTACCCAGCCACCTGGGGTGGGAGTTCAGCTGCAGACATGGGCGAGAAATCGCTCGTCGCCACGGCGGAAGACCGCCTGTGGGTCAACGTCTTCGCCGTTGCGCCGCTTGCCGGCCACTAGCATTAGCCAGCGGCTCGTCCGTCCGCCGTAGCGGCTCAGCGGACACCGAACACGCGTATCACCGCCGCAGAAAGGAACGGCTTCCCATGGCGACACCAGCCGACGGCCACCGACACAACCCCCAATTGATTCCGCGCCGGCTGCTGCGCGGTGGGCAGATCCATCACCCCGCTGTCCTCGAGGAAGCCAAGCGGCGCAGCGACAACGTTCAGTTGCGACTGGCGGACCGGATCACGGCATTTGCCGGATCGATGAACTTCGTCTGGCTGCACGCGGCCTTATTCGGCGTGTGGATGGTGTTCGTCGAACCCAGTCCGTGGCCGACGCTGACTCTGGTCGTGTCGCTGGAGGCGATTTCCTGTCGACGTTCGTGATGATCGGCCAGAACCGTCAAGCGGCTTTCCAACAGGCCAGGGCCGACCACGACTTCCAGACCCAGGAGCTCGAGCTGAAGACCAACACCGAACTGACTCGTGAGATTCACCTGCTCACCGAGGAACTGCACCGGCGGTTCATCGGGGCAACGCCGCGGTGACGTTCGCTCAAGCGAAAGGCATTGGGACAGCGGGTGGTCGCTCGTGTGGGGGTTGACATGGCGGAATTGCAAGAGACGATGCGCCCGCGGTTGCGTGCCGTCTTGCGAACGGTGGTGCGGGCATCCGCACCTCGTCCCGCCGCGGCCAAGCGGGCAGCCAAGGATTTGGGTCGCCCGTTGGGGCCGGCCGTTGCGGCCGAAATCCGCTGGGCCTTCACCCCGCCCCGGACCTGGTTGATGGGTGTGGTGGCGAACCTGATCTTCGCGGTGGGGTGGTTGGCGGTGCAGCCGCTGACGCTGGGCCGTCACCAGGATTGGGTGGTCCTGGTCGGCACTTACTTCTCGTCGTGGATCCTGGCCGATGTCACCACTACGAATCTGCTTGGCGCGGACCATTATCGGGTCATCCAGGCCGTGTCCGACGGCGTGCCGTTCTGGCGGGTGCTGGTGATCAAGAACCTGTCCCTGCTGGTGATCGTCGGGCTGCCGACGTTGGTGACGGCGGTGGTGCTCACCCTGTGGCTGGAAACCCCGCAGCGTCTGGGTATCACGATCCCGACCGTCGCGGTGCCCATCGTGTCCTGGCTCGGGGTGGGCAACTTCTTCTCGGTGCTGCACCCGGTCGGTGTCGCGCCGCTGACCCGGCGCTGGCGGCAGCGCGGCGACCATCGCCGCACCCGCGGCTGGATCGTGGCGTTGACGCTGCCCTACGCGCTGTATTACTTCGCCGACCCGATGAACGGGGTAGAGCATCAGCTGCTCTGGACAAAGGTGCCCGCGCTGATCTGGCCGGTGTTCGGCCGCGACACGAAAAGCTTTGTGCACCTGGGCATTGCGGTGGCGGTGTGGGTGGCCGGAACCATTGCGGCGACGCTCTGGGTGCGCAAGCGGGGACTGCGGATCCGGTGATCCGTCAGGCGGTGCGGTCGGTGACCTTCCGCAACAAGGCGCGGGTTCGTGCCATGGTTTCGTCGTCGCCGAACGGGTAGGCGACGAATTCGTCGACGCCAGCGGCACCTATTTCCTCGACGCGATCGGCGACGGTGGCTTCGTCGCCGATGAGCGCGATCTCCTCGGGACGGCTCACTCCCTCGCGCTCCAGCATCGCGCGATACGACGGAAGCGTGCCGTAGATCGCGAATTCTTCGGCGGCCCGGGCCCTGGCGCCGTCCGCGTCATCGGTGACACAGATCGGCAGGCCGGCCAGTACCTTGACGGTGCCCTCGGGCCGGCCAGCCGCGGCCGCAGCTTCCCGCAAGGTGGGTCCGACATGATTGGCCAGCGTCTTGGGTCCGGTCATCCAGGTGAATGTTCCCGCGGTGCGCCGCGCCGCCACGCGAAGCATTTGCGGGCCCAGCGCGGCAATGTAGACCGGGGGAGCCGAGATGCGGGAAACTCGTAACGAGCCCCGCGTTGTCACCGTCTCGCCGACAGCGTGGGCCTCCTCACCGGCGAGCAGCGGTTGCACACCGTCCAGATACTCGTTCATCCGCCGTACCGGTTTCTCCAAGGGGATTCCCCACAATTCCTCGCTCATCTGCGGATGATTCACGCCCAGACCGAGTTTGAACCGCCCACCGGAGAGCGCACTGAGGGTCAACGCGCGCTGGGCGGTCAACATGGGATGGGCGACCTGGAGGGGCAACACGCCCACTCCCAGTTCAATATCCGGCACCGCGCGCAGTGCGAGCCCCTGCACGGTCAGCAGATCGAGTTGCCACGGAAGTTGCGCCGACCACATGGTGGTGAAGCCCTCCGCGGCCACGCGTGCAACGGCCTCGATGTACCCGTCCACCAGCGACGATCCGTCACCGTCGCCCAGGCTGTTGAAGATGCTGATCTCCATAGAACAATCCTTTCTTCGGTGGTTGCCGGCGGGTCTCAGCCGATCAAGGACAGCTGCCGCAAGTCGTCGGCGTACTTGTCGGTCAACTCCGCCTTCCGTCTTTTATCTCTTCTTCGAAGCCGGCCACCATCCGGACGATTGGGGGATTGCGCCCCATGTGTGTGCGTGTGGTTACGCGTCACGACATCGACGGGTAATCGGTGTAGCCCAACGGGCCGCCGGTGTAGAGGAATTCCATGCGGGGCTCGTTGAGTTGGGTGCCGTAGGTCCATCGACGCACCAGATCCGGATTCGCCAGAAACGCACTGTCGATGGTGACGGCGTCTGCCGTACCGGTCGTGACGACGTCGACGGCTCGCTCCCGGGTGTTCGTCGTCTGGAACCTGCGATTGAGCAGCAGGCGGTCTGGCCAGCGGCGGCGCAGCCACGAGTAGATCGGCCGTTCGGGTGGGACTCGTGCGTGCAGATATGCCAACCCCAGTTCGCGGGCGTGCTTGGCGAGGATCAGGTGTGCCTCGAGGTCCGGTTCGTGAATGTCGTTCTCCGGATTGCCCGGCGAGATGCGCAGCCCTAGCCGGTCGGGACCGATGGCTTCGGCGACCGCGCCGATGACCTCGCTCGGAAGCCGCGCCCGATCCTGGGCGGACCCGCCGTAAGGGTCCCGTCGATAGTTCGCGTCGTAGGTGAGAAATTGACTCAACAGGTATCCGTTGGCGGCGTCGATCTCGACACCGTCGGCGCCGGCGGCGCGGGCGCGGCCCGCTGCGGACACGAAATCAGAGACGGTGCAGTCTATTTCGTGAGCAGTGAGTTCCCGCGGTACCACGAAGGTTTTTTTGCCGACCGCGGTGTGCACCGTGCCGTTGGGTCTGATCTCCGACGGCGCCACGGGCCGCCGACCGTCCAGGATATCGGGATGTGAGATGCGGCCAGAATGCGTCAGCTGCACCACAATTCGGCCGCCCGCGGCGTGGACCGCTTCGGCGATGCGTGCCCATCCGGCAAGTTGTGCGTCGGTGTGCAGACCGGGCTGGTTGGGGTACACCCGCCCCCGCGCCGAAACGAAGGTGCCTTCGGAGATGATCAGACCCGAACTCGCCCGCTGCGCATAGTAATCGGCCATCAGCTGGGTGGGCACTCCGTCGTCGGCGGCGCGGGTGCGGCTGATGGGCGCCATCAGAATCCGATTCGGTGCGTACAACGCGCCCAATTGGATTGGGGCCAGCAAAGGATGGCCCGGGCACAGCAGCCGCGTGGGTAGTGCGCGTGCGGCTGGGCGGGACGAGGAGAGACGTTGCGTTCGGCCGGCAACGGCGAATCTTCGAGCCACGGTTGTCCGCACCTTTCGTCCGGGGATTCGACCGCCACGACGCCGCACCTGCGAACTGCCCGTTGTTCGTGCGGACACCTCCATGGTGTCGGTGCGACACCGTCGCCGCTAGGACACGTGTCCTACCGCATGCGAGGCGTGGACTCCCAGGGCGAGCGAACCCAGCTAACGGACGTTCGGTGCGATCTCGTCGATCACCCACTGCGCGTAATCGAGATATCCGCCGAGCGCGTCCCGGCCAGCGGTCAGTGTCGCGCGATCGAGTGTGCGTAGTTGTTAACCTGGCGACGTGGCGCAGACCAGCGAAGATCCGGTGAAAGGGTCGCTTGCGGCGACCAGCTGGGCGCTGCTCGGCATGTTGTCCTACGAAGAGGAAGTCTCCGGCTACGACCTGAAGAAGTGGATCGACTGGAGCGTCGACCTCTACTATTGGAGCCCGTCGTACAGCCAGATCTACACCGAGCTGAAGAAGCTGGAGGGCCTGGGGCTGGCGACGTCTCGCGTCGAGCACGACGAAGGCACCCGCAGCCGGCGACTCTACAAGATCACCAAAGCCGGAATGGCCGCGGTTACCGAGTGGGCCACTGATGCACCGGTGGACCCCCCAGTGCTCAAACACAGCGTGCTGATGCGGATGACGTTGGGACATCTGAGTAACCCGCCCCGGCTCAAGGAACTGCTGCAGGAGTATGTGGCCTACACCGAGGCCCGGCACCGCAAGGCGGTCGAGGACGCCGAGGGGGCGGAAGCCGAACCCGCGTGGGCGTACTCGGTGCTCGCGTTGCGCTGGGCGGCCAAGTACTACGCCGCCGAGCGCGAGTTCGCCCTGGAGATGATGAAGGACATCGACGAGGCCGACCGCATATTGCAGACGGCGCCGAAGGGTAGTTCGGGCAAACCGCGGACCACGCCAGGCTCTTGGCGCGAGGTCGAAAAGCAGGTCCAGGCCAAGCGCGAAGCAGACTAGTCGGCGCCGGCCGCGTCCCGCGCTGCGATGTAGCCGTAGACGAGTCCCTGCGCGATCGTCGCACCCGCACCCGGATACGTCGTGCCGAACGCGTTGGCAGCGGTATTGCCGATTGCGTAGAGCCCGTTGATCACGGCGCCGTCCTCACGCAGCACCCGCGCGCGGTGGTCGGCTGTCAATCCGCCACAGGTGCCCAGGTCACTGAGCACCATGCGAACGGCGTAGAACGGGCCCTTGGTCAACGCACGCAAGTTGGGGTTGGGTGAGATCGTCGGGTCTCCGTAATAGCGGTCGTAGGCACTGCGTCCCCGGCCGAAGTCGGGATCGACACCGGCGGCGGCGTTTTCGTTGAAAGCGGTGACCGTCGCCGTGAAATCCGCAACCGGCACGCCGATCCGGGTCCCGAGTTCGGCGAAGTCGTCGGCGCGGACCGCGATGTCGGCGTCGTACCACTTCTGCGGGATGTGCATCCGCGGAAAGAGTTGGGCGCCAAAGACATAGCTGTTGCGGTATTGCTGGTCGAAAACGATCCACATCGAGTCCACCGGACTGCCCGCGCGTTCCAGGTCCAGCAGCCGCTGGCCGAAGGTCATGTAATCGGACGACTCGTTGGCGAAGCGGCGCCCGTGCTGGTTCACGATCAGGCTGCCCGGCAGCGACCGTTCGGCCAGCATCACCGCGGGCGCCTCGCCGGGTAGCGGCGCGACGGCGGGGAACCACCATGCCTGGTCCATCAGATCGATGCCGCCGCCGAGTTCTTGTCCGGCGCGAATTCCGTCGCCGGTGTTGGCCGCCGCGCCCAGACTCAGGTTGGCGCCCAGCGACTCGGACTGGAATTTCCAGCGCATGTCCATGCTGTGGTCGAAACCGCCGGTGGCCAGCACGACCCCGCGCCGCGCGGTGATCAGCACCTCGCGGCCGCCGTGCCCCACGACCGCGCCGCGGACCCGATCACCGTCGACGGCGAGCCGCAACAGGCTGGTGTCGGTCCATACCGGGATGCCGGCGCGCAATATGCCCGCGAACAGGCCCGCCGCCAGGCCCTGACCGCCCGCGGCGTAGCGCCGGCCCAGCATCAGGCCACCCACTCCTTGCCCAATTCGCTTGGCGAACGTCGGAATTCCCTTGCGTGGCACTCGTGCCACCAGATTCATCCAGCGGTAGTCGGCGCCCGTCGTCGGGACCGGAACGCTCGCCTCCATCAAGCCGGGCTCCAGCCGGGCGCGGTAGGCGCCGAGCCGTGCGGTGTCGAACGGGTGGCACTCGCAGGTGCGCCCCGCCGCGCTGCCGCCTGGCTCTTCGGGGTGGTAATCGGAGTAGTCGCGCGCCCAAAAGAATCGCAACGCGGTCGTGCGCCGCAGCATCTCCACCGTCGCGGACACGTGCGTCAAGAATCCCGTCGACCGCTGCGCGGGCGCCGAACCCGCTACCACCGCGTCCAGATAGGTGGCTGCGCGGGTCTGCGTATCGTTCGCGCCGGCCTCGGCCAGCACCGGCCCCGCGGGCAGCCACAGCGCGCCACCGGAGCGGGCAGTCGAGCCGCCGACATGCGACGCCTTCTCCACGACCAGCACCGAAAGCCCCAGCTCGTGGCCGGCCAGCGCCGCGGCCATCCCGGTGCCCGAGCCCACGACCAGCAAGTCGACGCTCGTGTCGGCCACGGGAAGTCCGGCGGGGATCGTCGCGCTGTGTGCCGTCACGCCGAGAACGGTATGTCGCGGCGACCAGGCAGCGGAATAGTCGTCCTGGTCAGTGGAACAGGCAAGCCCGAACCACGCGATCCGCGGAGTTAGATCGTGCCTATGCATGACACCGACGACATTCGGCTCATTGAGGCCCAGGCCGCACCCACGCGGTTTGCCCGCGGCTGGCATTGTCTGGGGTTGATCAGAGATTTCGGTGACTGCAAGCCACATGCGATCAACGCGTTCGGCCAGAAGCTTGTCGTCTTTCGAAGCGGGAACGGCAAAATCAACGTCCTGGACAGCTACTGCCGGCACATGGGCGGCGACCTGTCCCAGGGCGAAGTGAAGGGCGACGAGATCGCCTGCCCGTTCCACGACTGGCGCTGGGGCGGTGACGGGCGATGCAAGAAGGTGCCCTATGCGCGGCGCGCACCCAGACTGGCCCGCACGGCGACCTGGACGACGCTGGAGCAGGACGGCATGTTGTTCGTCTGGAACGACCCGGAGTGCAAACCGCCGCCGCCGGAGGTGACGATCCCGCGCATCGAGGGGGCCACCAGCAACGAATGGACCGACTGGCACTGGTACACCACGGTCGTGGCAACCAGCAACTGTCGCGAAATCATCGACAACGTCGTGGATATGGCGCACTTCTACTACATCCACGGCGCACTGCCGACCTACTTCAAGAACATCTTCGAGGGACACGTCGCGACGCAGTACATGGACGGCAAGGGCCGTCCCGACATGGGTGGCACCGAAGGCGCACGGATGTTGGGCAACACGTCGGTGGCGTCCTACTACGGCCCGTCTTTCATGATCGACGACCTGACGTACCACTACGAATATGGTGACGCACAATCCATTCTGATCAATTGTCACTATCCCATCGACTCGAATTCCTTTGTGCTGCAATACGGCATCATTGTCAAGAAGTCCGAAGCGCTGCCCGGCGACCCGATGCAGACCGCGATCCAGCTCGGCGATTACGTCAAGCTGGGTTTCGAACAGGACGTCGAAATCTGGCGGCACAAGGCACGCATCGACAATCCGCTCCTGGTCGAAGAGGACGGCCCGGTCTATCAGCTGCGCCGCTGGTATGAGCAGTTCTACGTCGACGTGGCCGATGTCGAACCGGACATGGTGGACCGTTTCGAGTTCGAGCTCGACACCACGCGGCCGTACGAGGCGTGGATGAAAGAGGTCGAGGCGAACATCGCGGCTCGGGGTTCGGTGTGATGTCGCTGAATTCGCCTGCTCGGCAAGACAATCGGCTCGATGAGATGCCGATGCTGCCCGTGGCATGCGGTGACTGCGGCGCGCAGGTGCTGGTACGCAAGAGCAGCTGGAATCAGACCAGTGTGCAGTGGAACGCCGATGCGACGCGGCGCTGCGCACAGCGGGCCGAAGCCCAGAAGGTGTCGGCGTACGCCAATCGCGCGGTGTTCCTGGTGTGTTCGGCGCTGCGTGAGTCGATCCTCGATGCGGTGCGCCGCGGGGAGCTGGCTATCGTCGATGAGACGGCAGACGCTGCGCCGCAAGCACATTCGCCCGCTCGGCCATCGCCGCTCCGACGTAATCCGGTTCGGTAAGCAAGTAGAAGCGCCCCTCTGCCGCCTGCTCGAAGATCGCCGCCGCTGCCGCGCTCGCATCCATCGCCGCGGCCTTGACATCCAGCATCGCCGCCCGCTGCGCCTCGGCGACGCCACTGTCTCCGCTCGCGTCGACACCGCCCGCTGACTCGAAGATGTTGGACTTCACCGCGCCCGGCAGCACCGCCTGTACATGAATGTGGTCACCGTGCCCGGCCGATTCCACATCGAGATACAGGCACTCGGTCAACGCCAGCACCGCGTGCTTGCTCGCGATGTAGGGCGCCTGCAACGCAATGGCCACCACACCGCCGACCGAGGACAGGTTCCACACCCACGCCGGCTCGTCGGTGGCCATCATCTTGGGCAGAAAGGCGCGCACGCCGTGGAACACCCCGCTGATGTTGATGTCGACGACCCTTTCCCAGTTGGCCACCGGCGTGTCCCAGAGGTAGCCGAACTGTTCCACGCCGGCGTTGTTGACCAGCAACCGCACCGCTCCGATGTCGCGGTAGGTGCGCTCGGCGAGTTCCAGCATCGCGTCCGGATCGCGCACGTCGCACACCACGTCGAGCGCCGATCCGCCTGCGGCGCACAGCTCTTGGCGCAGCGCCGCAATGGCAGTGGTGTCAATGTCGGCTAGCACCAACGTCATTCCCAGTGTTGCCGCGTGACGGGCCAGTCCCGCGCCGATGCCCGAGCCGGCTCCAGTGATGACCGCGACGCCGTCGGCGAACGGGCTCACGCGTATTGCAACGCGGGCGCGGGACCGCGACGCTGGGGGCGCAGTGGCCGTAGCGGCTGCAGGGTCGGGGCGACCCGTGGCGGGCCGTCCTCGGCGTTGCGCCAGATGCCCATCGCCGTCATGCGCACCGGTGCGGTCAGTCGCTGATCGAACATCATCCGGTGCATCGGACCGCAGACCGACACCGCGGCAACAGCTTCTCCCGGGCCGCCGATCGGCGCTGCGACACAACCGAATCCGGGCAGTGACTCCTCGCGTTCGAACGCCACCCCGTGAGCGCGCACCTTGGCCAATTCCGCGGCCAGCTGCGAGCCGGTGGAAATCGAGTACTTGGTCTTGCGGATCCGCAGGTCGACCTGGGCGTCCTCGGCGCGGTTGGCCAGGATCGCCTTTCCCACGGCGGTGCAATGTGCGGGTTGCCGGCCGCCGATCCGGGTGGGGATCGCGTCGGCCATGCGGTCACCGACCTTGTCGAGGTACACCACGTCCGGTCCGTCCAGCACCGCCAGGTGTGCGACCAGTCCGGTGGCCCGATGCAATTCACCCAGCAGCGGACCGGCCGCTCGCACCAGACGGTCCTGGTGCACGGCCAGCGACCCGAGTTCCACCAGGCGCATACCGAGCTCGTAGTCGCGCCCGCTGCGGCGCAGCCAGCGCAGCTGTACCAGGCGTTCGAGCATCCGGTGCGCCGAGGAGCGGGGTAGGCCGGTGCGCCGCACGAGCTGTGCCAGCGTCAGCCGGCCCGGCCCGTCGAACGCGTCGAGGACCAGCGAGATGCGGTCGATAACGGCCGTGGGAGTGCTGGGTTCTGCCGTCGCAACGGTGCGCGGGGTCCCTGACATCGGTCCTCCATGGGGCGGGATCTATCTGGCTGCCATATTCCTATTAGGAATACTTACTTTTACCACGGGGATGTGGCCGCTGTCACATAAGACACGAAAACCCCGAGCGTTAGCACACCGCGAATGACGGACCGCTTTTCCGCCGTGTGCTTACGCTCGTGCAGAGATCAGAGAATTCAGCCCTTGGCGGCCGATCGCCCGGCGCGGCGGCCGTAGAAGCTGCCATCACCGAGAGAAACACCGCTGGCATAGCCCCAGGCGGCCAGCCCGGCGGTCGAGCGGCCCGCGGCGAAGAGTCCCGGGATCGGCTCGCCGCTGACGTGTAGCACCTCCGCGTCCAGCGTGGTGGCCAGCCCGCCGAGGGTGAACCCGCCGGTGTTCTCGCGCAGGTCGATCGCCCCGACCGGGCTGCCGATCGGCCTGATCCACTCCGGCTTCTTGTGCAGCAACGGATCCTCGCCGCGCACGGCACCCTCGTTGTAGGCGGCGACGGTCGCCTGCAGCGATCCGGGTGCCAGGCCGATGTCGCGCTCCAGGTCCGCCACGGTGTCGGCCACCCATGTCGGTTGGCGCAGCATGAATTTCGGTGACCACGACGCCATGGCCTCTTCCTGGGCATCGTTGTCGATGATCAGGTAGGCGATGTTGTCCTGGTGGTAGAGCGTGAGCTGCCCGACGCGGCCCG
Organism: Mycobacterium sp. 050272; assembly: GCF_039023525.1. Lineage (NCBI taxonomy): Bacteria > Bacillati > Actinomycetota > Actinomycetes > Mycobacteriales > Mycobacteriaceae > Mycobacterium > Mycobacterium sp. 050272. The sequence continues at coordinate 108,602 of NZ_JBCHKV010000004.1, forward strand.
GGTAGGTGTCCTCGGCGACATAGCGCTGACCGCGGCCGTTGACCAGGATCCCGCGCACCAGCTGCTGAGGGTCGATGAAGATCGCGACCTCGGTGGCATCCATGTGCGCCAGATCGGCTCCGAGAGCCTGCGCCATCCGGATCGCCTGGCCGTCGTGCTGCTCGATCGATGCGGCCGGGCGCCTGGCGATCCGCGGCGCGTAGCGGGCCACCATCGCGTCGTTGTAGGCGAAGCTGCCGGTCGCGAGCACGATGCCGGTGCGCGCCCGGATCGTCATCTCGGTGCCGTACTGGCGGGCACGGATACCGACGACCCTGCCGTCGGACTCGACGATCAAACACCGCACCCGCACGTCGTAGAGCGCGCGAGCACCCGCCGCGGTGGCGGTTTCGACGAGCGGCTTCATCAGCATGTAGCCCGCGCTGGCTTCGCCCTGCTTCTTGTTCTGCATCTGCGGGACGTGGCCGCGCGGGGCGGGGGAGGCGATGGTGTTGAACGGATAGGAGTTTTCACCACCGCTGTACATCAACCCCTGATCGCCCATCGGTTCCCAGCCGGGCTCGGAAAAGAACTCCGCCTTGAACGGCACGCCGCACCCGACGAGCCATTCGAAATGAGCGACACTGCCGGCGCAGTAGTCGGCGATCCGGTCCGCATCGGCGCCCGGGCCCATCGCCACGTTGAGGAACGCTTCCATGTTTTCGACGGAATCGGTGAAGCCGCAGGCCTTTTGCAGCGGCGTGCCACCGCCGAGATAGATGAACCCGCCGGCCATCGCCGCGGCGCCGCCCCAGGACCCGGTGCGCTCCAGCACCAGGACGTCGGCACCCGAGCGCGACGCCTCGACCGCGGCGGCGGCACCCGCGACGCCGTAACCGGCGATCACGACGTCGGCCTCGTGATCCCATGCGGTGATCGACGACGCCGTTATCGGCGTGACGTCCATGTCGGGGGTCATAACCGCATCGCGGCCGGCATCTCGCCGACCCACTGGTGGCCCCAGTAGCTGTCGGCGGTGATTTCCTCTGCCGTGTAATAGGTTTCGTCGACTCGCATGCCAGCAGTGCCGAACTCGATGTCCCAATCACCCGGAGCCCGGACGTAAAAGGAGATCATTTTGTCGTTGGTGTGGCGGCCGAGTGTGGACGAGAGCTGGAAGCCCTCGGCGTTGACCCGGTCCAGCGCCTGGCCCACCGCGTCGAGAGTATCGACCTCGACCATGATGTGCACCAGACGCGGGTCACGCATATGCGCGGCCGGCACGATCGCCAGGCTGTGGTGACGTTCGTTGATCCCGAGGAAGCGAACCCGCACCGGGCCATACTCTTTCGGCAACGGCACCCGGAACGCGCCGCGTGACCGGAACCCCAGCACTTCGGTGTAGAAGTCGAACACAGCGTTGGGGTCCATCGCGGGGACCACGACATGGCCCATGCCCTGATCGCCGGTGACGAATCGCGCGCCGAAGGGGGTGACGACCGGGCTGTGATCGAGCACCGCGCCGTGGCACACCTCGAGTGTGGTGCCGGCCGGGTCCTCGAAGGTGATCACCTCTTCGACACGGCGGGCTTCGGCCTCTTCGACCGACAACTGTTTGAACGGTACCCCGGCCCCGTCGAGCGTCGCCTTGATCCGCTGCAGCGCCGGGTGGTCGCGGACCTCCCAGCCGATGGTGAGCACGCGGTCGGTCTCACCCGGCACCACGATCAACCGCGCCGCGCGCTCATCCATCCGCAGATACAGCGCGGACTCGTCGGGGCCCTTGCCCTCGGCGAAACCCAGGACGCCGAACGCGAAGTGCCGCCAGCGGTCAATGTTATTGGTCGAAATCGTAATGTAGCCAAGGCTTTTCAGATCAGTCACCCAAGGCTCCTTAAATCAGCGCCCGCAGCGGGCCCTCGGGCGGTTCGACGCCCAGAGAACTCAGTGCCGCCGCGTGGTATGTGGTGCCCGGTACGTGGATGGCATGCATTTGGCCGACGTGGACGTCGCGCCAGTAGCGCTGCAGTGGCTTGTCCATTCGGGCCGCGTTGCCGCCCGAGCGGGCGAAGATCTCGTCGACGGCCGCCACCGCGCGCCACACGGCGCGCACCTGTGTCCGTCGTCCGGCCGCGCGGTCGGCGAACGAGACCTCCTTGCCCGCCGCGACCATGTCGTAGATCCGGTCGGCGTTGGCCAGTAGTTCCTGGCGGGCGGCGTTGATGTCGGCGGCGGCCTCGCCGATCGCGTGCATGACGTACGGGTCGTCCTTGATCGCCGTTCCGGTGGCGCCGACGCGCTCGCGCTGATAGTCCAGATGGGCGGCGAGCGCGCCCTCGGCGATGCCGATCGTCGCCGCCGAGATGCCCAGCGGGAACATCGTCGACCACGGCATCAGATACAACGGCTCGGTCATCCCTGCCTCGCGCTGGGCGGTGCCGTCCATTACCTTCGTGGCGTCCATGGTCCGGTAGCTCGGCACGAACGCGTCGGAGACGATCACGTCCTTGGAGCCGGTTCCCCGCAGCCCCACCACATTCCACGAGTCATCGACGATCTCGTAGTCCTTGCGCGGCAGGATCATGTGCAGCATCTGCGGCGGCATCAACGGAATGCCCTTTTCGTCACCGCGCATCGCACCCAGGATGATCCAGTCGCAGTGGTCGGTGCCCGAGCTGAACTGCCAGCGGCCGTTGAAGATGTACCCGCCGTCGACCGGCTTCGCCACACCCTGCGGCGCGTACGGAGACGCCATCCAGGTGTCGACGTCGTCGGCCCAGATCTCGGCGGCGACCTTAGGGTCCGCGTACGCCAACTGGTAGGGGTGCACGCCCACGACGCCGACAATCCAGCCGGCTGCCGGGTCCAGCGCCGCCGTGGCCATCGCCGTCTCGGCGAATTCGCGGGGGTGGGCTTCGAAGCCCTGGTACTGCTTGGTCTGCAGCAGCCGGATCAGGCCCGCACCCTTCATCAGCTTGACGGTGTCGTCGGTAAGCCGGCCGATTTGTTCAGCTTCGGCGGCCTGGTCGCGCAATTGGTCCGACATGGCCACTACCCGGTCCAGTACCCGGTCGCTCATATCTTTGTCCTTACGTGTGTGGGCTAAGTAATGGTCTACCGCAGTCCTCGCCCGTCCCGAAGGAAATCCCGATGAGCGGACGGAAATACGTGTCCGATGACCGGGAAGCCCGGCGCGAGGCGGCCGGCCGGTCAATACCGTGCCTACTCATGAATGATGCCGTCGACGTGACCGTGGTGGGCGCAGGCTTCGCCGGCCTGTATGCCCTGCACAAGCTGCGCGCGCAGGGACTCTCGGTGGGGGTGCAGCGATGACTGGCTTACTCGACAAGGTCGTCGTGGTCACCGGCGCCGGCAAGGGTACCGGCCGGTTTCGCTGACGAGGGCGCCGACGTAATCGCCCTCGACGTCGCCGCGCTTGCCGACGAATTATCGAGTACCGCAACCGAAGTCGAACGTCGTGGCCGTCGGTGCTTCACGGGTGTCGCGGACGTGAGCGAGCTGGCTGCCGTGACATCGGCGATCGACAGCTGCGTCGCCGCGCTGGGCCGGCTGGACGTCATCATCGCCAACGCCGGCCGCCGAGTCGCGCAGAATTCGCCGAGGTCGCGGTGGCGATGAATATGCTTGCGGTGCCGTGGATCGACCCGGTCGATGTCGCCAACGCCGCGCTGTTTCTGGCTTCCGATGAGGCGCGCTACATCACCGCGATCGTCCTGCCCGTCGACGCGGGCGCCACCCAGCGATGAGGAGACGACGATGACCGATGTGGCGGATTTGCTGGCCCGGTTGCGACGGCTGGAGGACGACCGCGACATCAGACAGTTGATCGCGTCCTACGGTCCCGCGGTCGACGCCGGCGATCCGGATGCCAGCGCGCGGCTGTGGGCGACCGACGGCGTGTACGACGTCGACGGGTGGCGGATGGAAGGCCGTGCCGATGTGCACGCGATGATCAGATCGGAAGCTCACCAGAAATTAGTGCAGAAGGGGTGTTCACACTTCCTGGGGCCGTGTGTCGTCACGGTCACCGGTGACGAGGCGGTGGCGGTATGCGAGTCCCTGGTGCTGGTTCGCGACGGCTCCGAAAACGGGTCCTACCGGGTATGGCGCGCCACCGCGCACCATTTCGTGCTGCGCCGCGTCGACGGGCAGTGGCAAATCACCACCCGCACCAGCCGGGTGCTCGACGGCAACCCCGACGCGCACGCGTTGTTGCTGAAAGGCCTTGCGGGAGCGCCTTAATCGGGCGCCGCCGCCCTCGCGATCGCCGCTAACGGGACAGGAAGCTCAGGACCGTACTTTCGAAAGCCGCCTTGGCTTCGATCATGGCCCAGTGCCCGGAATTCGGGAAGATGTGCAGCTCCGCGTTGGGAATGGTGCGCATCGGGATCAGCGCCATGTCGGGTGGACTCACCCGATCGTCGCGGCCCCAGGTCAGCAGCGTGGGCGCGGCCAGCTTGTGCATCGTCGCCCACGGGAAGGGCCGGTCCGAGGCGGCCATCGCGGAGTTCATCGCGGAGAACGCCGCCTTGCCGTACATCCGGCGCGCGGCGTCCAGCGTGACGGGATCGGTGGCCAGTTGCCAACGCTCCTCGATGAGTTCGTCGGTCACCAGGGCCTGGTCGTACACCATCGACTTCAACCAGTCGACAAGCCGCTGCCGGGTGGGGTCCTCGACGAACTCCTGCAGCAGCCGGATGCCCTCGCTCGGGCTGGGACTGAAGATGTTGGTGCCGATGCCGCCGATGGTCACCAGCCGGTCGACGCGGTCCGGGTTACCGATGGCGAAGTTGATGCCGACGCCGCCACCCATCGAGTTGCCGACGATATGCGCCTTCTCAACTCCGAGCGCGTCCAGGAAGGGCGATACCACGCCGAAGGCCGTGACCATCGGGTGGCCGCCCAAGTCGTCGGTGACCCCGAAGCCGGGGAATTCCAGGATCAGGCAGCGAAAGTGCTCAGCGAACGTGGGCAGGATCCCGCGGAAGTTGCGCCAGCCGGTGACCCCGGGGCCCGAGCCGTGCAAGAACAGCAGCGCCGGAGCGGAATCCGGGCCGCAGTCGTAGTAACGCAAAGCGCCCTTCGGGGTGCTGATTTCACGCAGGTCATGCTCAACGGAGGTATTGGCCACGCATGCCACCCTGCCATGTCGTCGCTTGGTGCGTCAGCGGTGTTCCGCTCAGCGGTCTAGGACGTCGAATGTGCGCTGACGGTTTCGAGTGTGCGTTCAGGGTGGGAATGATCGGCGTGTCGTCGCCGTGAGCCCACACTGAAACGCCGGGACACACACTGAAAGCGACTGTCCGCCAAGCACTCAGGACGGCCGAGCCATCGCGGAGTCGGCCGCGGCCCAATCCGTCGACACCTTGCGGTGCTTGATCAGCCAGGTGCCACCGTCGGGCACCAAGACATCGCGATAGCGGCCGAAATGGTCGAGCCCGATCTGGGTGACGACGGTGAAGTAGCAGGACACTCGAGCCTCGTCGGGCGTCAACGAGGTGAATGAGATGTTGGCGACGTTGTGGCGAACGACCGGCTTGACGTCCGCCTCGACGGCGAGCTTGCCGGTGACGCCACCGAGGAACTCAACGATCTCGGATCGGCCGCGTAGAGGTTGTGCACCACGAACCTCGAGAACGCCGTCGACGCAGAAGGTCTCGGCTAGCCCGTCGAGCTGGCCCGCGTCACCCGACCAGTTGTATCGGGCGAGCGTGTCACGGATCTGCTCGCGGGCCACCAGCTCCCACATCTCCATCGCCGTGACTCCTCACCCGACCGCCGGTACTCCACAGCACCTTAGTCAGGCGGCCTACTGGACGATGCGAGGCTGGAAGCGGTGCAGCGGCTTGGGCATGACGCCGTTCAAGTCGAAAACGGCTATCATCGCCCGCAATAGGGCGGGGGACCAGTCATCGAGTGGGTGCGCGTCTATCCGGGCGAGCACTTCACGTCGGAGGTACTCGATGTTCGTCGGGGGCTGCTGATCGGTCATGGCCGCGCCTACGGCTCCTAGCTCCTGGGCAGGTCGTTCGGTCCTACATGACGCTAGGGCTGATGCCTCGTCGATGTATAGCTAACTTGTCAGATTCAAATGTCTCTCAAGGAATAGCGCTGCGGGTTACAGACTCCGACGTCGTGAGCGGGAATGAATCGTGTCGGGAAGCCGTAGAACAACGCATGGAACTCAACGACGCCGCACGAAACCTCATCGGCAAGGGTGTCGACGCCACCCTGGTCACCATCAATCCCGATGGCAGCCCCCAGGTCAGCCTGGTCTGGGTCGCCTTGCAGTCCACCCCGGACGGCGATGAACTCGTCAGCGCCCACCTGGCCGACTACAAGAAGCTGCGCAATATCCGCAAGGACCCGCGGGTAGCGGTGACGATCGTGGCGATCGATGACCAGGGCATCCGGCCCCGGCCATACCTGTCGATCGGCGGGACGGCGCGGATTGTCGAGGGCGGCGCCCCGGAACTGCTGAGGGAACTCGATGCGCAGCTGGGGAGTCCGGATGTGCAGTTCCCGCCGGACGACGCGCCGCCGGGATATCTCAACCGCATTCGCATCGAGAAGGTCGGCGGCATGGGACCCTGGGTGTCCTGAGCTGAGCTTTGCCACTTCCGCTACCCGGAGTATCGCAATACAGTGAGTGGATGAAACCGGGAGCTGACGGCAAACATATTCGGACCTGTCCGCTGTGTGAAGCCATGTGCGGCTTGGAGATTCAGGTCGAATCTGGCGTAGTGACGGGCATTCGCGGCAACCGTGACGACGTGTGGAGCCGCGGGCATCTCTGCCCCAAGGGCGTGTCGCTGGGCGCGGTGCATCACGACCCGGACCGCGTCCGCAGCCCGATGATCAAGGTCGACGGGGAGTTCCGGGAAGTCAGCTGGGATGCGGCGTTTCGACGCTGCACCGAGCTGCTGACGCCGGTGATTGAGAAGTACGGCATTGGTGCGGTCACCGCCTACACCGGCAACCCGCTGGCACATTCGTTTTCGCTGGCCCGCTACGCCGGCGTGCTGATGGGCATGTCCGGAATGCCGGTCACGTATTCACCGGGGACGGTCGATCAATGGCCGAAGAATCTGTCGTCACACCTGATGTACGGCCTCTGGTGGAACTTTCCCGTGCCGGACATCGAGCGCACCGACCTGCTGGTCATCATGGGCGCCAACCCCGCCGCGTCGCAGGGTTCACTGCTGGCCGCACCCGATGTGATGGGCCTGATCGACGGAATCCGCAAACGCGGCAAGGTGATCGTGATCGACCCGGTGCGCACGCAGACCGCCGCGCAGGCCGACGAGTGGCTGCCGATCGTGCCCGGCACCGACGCGGCACTGCTGCTGGCGGTCGCCCACACGCTCTTTGCCGAGGACCTGGTGAATCCCGGCCCGCACGTCGATGGCTGCCTAGATGGGTTAGACACGATGCGTGAAGTCGCCGCGGCCTGGCCGCCCGAACGGGTAAGCGATGTCACCGGCATCGACGTCGACACCATCCGGCGGTTGGCACGCGAACTCGCCGGCGCCGGGAAATCCGTGGTGTATGGCCGAATTGGCTTGTGTAACCAGGAGTTTGGCAGTTTGGCCAGCTGGATGGTCGATGTGATCAACATCTTGACCGGCCATTTCGACACCCCCGGTGGTGCGATGTTCCCCAAGCCGGCGGCCTGGTCGATCACCACGCAGCCGCTGCCCGGCCTGGAGGGCGGTCTGCCGGAATTCGGCCGCTGGCACACCCGGGTGCGCGGCGCCAAGGAGGTGCTCGGGCAGGCCCCGGTCTCCTGCATGACCGAGGAAATCGCCACACCGGGCGAGGGGCAACTCAAGGCGCTGATCACCGTCGCGGGCAACCCGGTGTTGTCCACTCCCGGCGGCGACAAGCTCGACGAAGTGCTGCCGATGCTGGAAGCGATGATCTCCATCGACCTTTGGGTCAACGAGACGACCCGCCACGCCGATGTGATCCTGCCCGGGCTCTCACCGCTCGAGCAGCCCCACCACGACGACCTGATCCTGTTGTTCGCAATCCACAGCATCGCTAATTACTCGGCGCCGGTGTTCGACCCCGGTGATCGTCCGCACGAATGGGAGATCCTGATCCGGCTGACCGGCCTGTGCACCGGCACACCGGCCGAGGACGTCGACGTCGCCGCGATCGACGACGGCTTCTTCGATTACCTGGCCTTCACGCGCGGAGTCGACGGCGCCGAGATCCGCAAGATGTACGACGCAGCCGGCTTGAAAGGCGGGCCCGAACGCATACTGGACCTCACGCTGCGCACCGGTCCGTTCGGGGACCAATACGGCAAGAACCCGGGCGGGCTGACATTGGACCTGCTCAAGGCCAATCCGAACGGCATCGACTTCGGGCCGATGGTGCCGCAGCTCCCCGACATCCTGGGCACCCCGGACAAGAAGATCCGGCTGGCTCCGCAGTACCTGCTCGACGACCTGCCCCGGCTCCAAGCGCGGATGCAGCGACCGGCCGAGTCGTTGGTCCTGGTTAGTCGCAGGCACCTGCGCTCGAACAACACCTGGCTGCACAACGTGCCCGCGCTGATGAAGGGCAGGGACAGGTGCACGCTGCTGATCCACCCCGACGACGCCGCGCGCTGCGGAGTGTCCGACAACGACGTCGTCACGGTGAAATCGGAGGCGGGCGAGATCAAAGTTCCCGCCGAGATCACCGATGCGATCAAACCCGGTGTCGTGTCGATGCCGCACGGCTGGGGACATGGCAAGCCGGGCACGCGCATGTCGGTCGCGAACAGCTCGCCGGGCGCCAACACCAACGCGCTCTCGCTGCCGACATTTGTCGACGAGCCATCCGGTAACGGCGCCCTCAACGGCATACCGGTGACCGTGCTCGCGGATCAAGCGCGCTTCGAGGCCGTGCCGGCCGGCTGACGACCAGCCTGCGCTGGCCGAGCTGGTCGATGCTCGCGCTGTTTGCTGAACCCTCGAATGCGGATCCTCGTTGCTATAGGCAGAACGCACACGGGGAAGGGGGAGACGCGATGTATCACTACCTGTTGTTCATCGTGCTGATCGGCGTTGAACGCCTGATCGGGCTGGTCGTCGCGCACCGCAACGCGCAGTGGTCAATCGCCCGCGGAGGCAAGGAACTCGGCCTCGACCACTTCCCGGCGATGGTCAGCCTGCACGCATTGCTGCTGGTGTCATGTGTGGTGGAAGTCTGGGCGCTCGGACGCCCATTTGTGCCCTGGCTGGGATGGCCGATGCTCACCGTCGTGGCGCTCAGCTGTGTTGTCCGCTGGCGCTGCGCCGCCGCGCTGGGCAGGCACTGGAATCCGCGGCTGATTGTGATTCCGGGAGCACCGCTGGTTCGGCGCGGTCCGTATCGATGGGTGCGCCACCCCGACTACATTGCCGTCGTCGCGGAGGTATTCGCGCTGCCGCTGATCCATTCGGCCTGGCTGACGGCGATCGTGTTCAGCATTGCCAACGCGGCACTGCTCAACGTGCGAATCCGCCTGGAAAACGCGGCATTGACCTACGTCTGAGCGATCATGGGGCGATGGGCCGGTTCGTCCACTCCCGGTCGGGTCGTCGCGACGAACGGAACCATCCGCCCGCCGCGCCGGTGCCTCCGTCGGTGGGGATGGTGTGGCCCGTGACGAAGTCCGATAGATCCGAGGCCAGAAACAGGATCACGCGGGCCTGGTCCGCAGGCAGCCCCATCCGTCCGGCCGGAACCCACTGCGGCCACTGCGCCTGCTCTTCGGCGGACAGCCACTGCGAGTAGGGCACCTGGAGCGATTCGGTGACATCGGGGCCGATCGCGTTGACGCGCACACCGTCACGGCCCACCTGGACCGCAAGGCTGCGGGTGAAATGAATGACGGCCGCCTTGAACGCGGCGTAGACCGGGTCCTCGGGGTAGCCGCGCAGCCCTTCGACCGAGGAGACGTTGACGATCGAGCCGCGGCGTTGACGCACCATCACCGGCAGGAAAGCGTGGGTGACCAGGAAGACATGGTGCAGGTTGATCCGGTAGAGCTCGTCCCACAGTTGCGGATCGGTGTCGACGAAATTGCCGGGGTGGCGCAGCCAGTGCCCGACATTGTTGACCAACGCATCGATCCGGCCGAACCGATCGAGCACCGATCGAGCCAGGGCGGCAACCTGGTCGGCGTCGCGTACGTCGGCAACGATCGGCACAGCCACTCCGCCCGACGCCGCGATCGCATCGGCGCTCTGCTCGGCGAGCGCGGCGTCGATATCGGCGATCACGACCTGGGCACCGTGTCGGGCGAACAGCTGCGCGGTGGCCGCTCCGATGCCGCCACCGCCGCCGGTCACCACCGCCACCCGGTCGGTCAGCAGCGCACCGGCGTCAGTTGCCTGTTCCATGCTCATATCTTCGAGCACTCGCGAAATTCGTCGGCATCGAGGCCAGAACCGGCACCCAAATTTGTCGCCCTAATACCCGTATTCAACACCCGCAAACGGTGACGAACGTAGCAATTCACGACGGTCTAGCTGCGGTTATCGCCCTTCATCGGGGGTATCCTGCGATCCCTTAGGAGTTGGTCAATAAATGGTTACCAAACCGGTTAAGCGGCACTTTCACCATCGTCGCAGTCCGCAATCGATCGCCGTCTCAATGGCCAGTCGATTGATCGTGAAGAATGTCGTCCGAGCGTGGGCGCTGCAGCCGAGTCTGCATTGGCCGTTGGGGTACGTCGACGGACTGGTGGGCTTGCTGCCTCATTTCCGCTCCGCGGCGACGGTGCAGGCGGTGCGCCTTGAACAGTGCAACGCCGAGTGGGTGCGCGCCCCCGGCGTATCCCCGACGCGGGCGATCCTCTACCTGCACGGCGGTGCCTTCCTCACCTGTGGGGTCAACACCCATCGGGCGCTGGTGACACGTTTGTCGGAGGCGGCCGATGCCGGCGTGCTGATCGTCGGATACCGAAAACTCCCGTCGCACCAGATCGCCGACGCGATCGACGACGGACTCTGCGGTCTGCGTTGGCTGCAGCGGCATGGCTACGAAGCCGATCGAGTAGTCGCTGCCGGCGACTCGGCGGGTGGATATCTCGCATTCATGACGACACTGGCCGCGATCCGCACGCAGCTCGCTAGGCCGGCGGGGATCGCTACCGTGTCGCCGTTCACCGATGCGAATCCGGATCGAAAACTCAAGCACCGCAACGCACGCAGATGCTCGATGTTCACCGCCGGGGCGTTGTCGATCTTTTCGCGCTATCTGGGCGAAGTTCAGCTCCCGGACGGCCCGGGCAGCTCTTCGGGTCATGTCGTCTCACCCGTCGACGCCGATTTGTCGGCACTGCCGCCGGTGGCCATTCACGCGGGCGCCGACGAACTGCTGCTTGCCGACGCCGAGCTCATGGCGGAACGCTTGGAAGCCAACGGAATTCGCTGCGATCTGCACGTCTGGCACGGCCAGATCCACGATTTTCCGCTGGCGGCCGATGTGCTGCCCGAGGGTAGGCGGGCCATCCGCTACCTCGGGGACTTCGTCAAGGAAGTCACTGCGGGATCTTGGCGTCGCGGGAGCGGACACGTCAGCGCCGTCGCGGGATAGTGCGGTTCGCCCCGCAATCAGCGGTGCCGCAGGGCTAGTCGGTTTCGTCGTCGGATTGGTCGAAGTCCGAGTCGTCGAGGACTGTCTGCTGCTGCTCGAGCCAGTCGGAATCCGTTGCCTCCAAGGGCACGTCGGCGTCGTCGGGCCGGGCCGCGGTCGACGAAGACTCGTCGGTCGTGCGTTGTTGTTCGACAGCGTCGGCGATGGGCACGTCGTCGGGGAACTCACCGTTGTCGTGCATGCGCCTCAGGTTACCCGAGCCGCAACCACCCGAACCCGGTGGCATTCTCGCCGCGCCAGGGCCGCAAACCGGACACCGAGGGGCAACGCGTATCGGCGACCAGTCCCCGATTCGGCCCCGACGCCGATACAGTGGGGCTCGTGAGCCGAGCAGCCCCACCTGTGCTGACCGTGCGGTACGAGGGATCCGAGCGGACCTTTGCACCCGGCAACGATGTGGTCATCGGGCGTGATTTGCGGGCGGACGTCCGCGTTGCGCATCCGTTGATTTCCCGGATACACCTGGTGCTGCGCTTCGATCAGGGCCGGTGGATCGCCATCGACAACGGCAGCCTCAATGGTTTGTACGTCAATAATCGCCGGGTCCCGGCGGTCGACATTCAGGACGGCCAGCGGGTCAACATCGGCAACCCGGATGGGCCGACGGTGACCTTCGAGGTCGGACGCCATCAGGGTCTGGCGGGGACGCCGCCGCTGACGACGTCGATCCCGATCGTCAACCCGGTAACCGGGCCGGCGGATCCGCGGCTGGCCCAAGGACGTCCACCGACCGGCTCGATGTCGCAGGGTCTGCCGCCGCAGCCACCGGCGAGCCCGTCACGGCCGATGCCGACATATCCGACCCCGCCGCCGCAGTCCGGGCCACCGTCGGGGCCTCTTCCGACCTACCCGACCGGCGCGCACCCCAGCGGACCTCTGCAGCAGCATCACCCGACCGGCACCCAGCCGGCGGGCCCGGCCAGCGGACAAATGTCGTCGCCGCACATCTACCGGCCACAGCCGGCCCAGTCTCCGCCGGCCGCGCCGGTCGACGCTCCGACCGCTCTGACGAGCCGCGCCGGTGGCGGCGACGGCTCGAATCTGGCGACGTCGATGATGAAGATTCTGCGGCCGGGCAAGGCGGGCGCGGACGCGCCCGGCGCGATCAAGATCGGCCGTGCCAACGACAACGACATCGTCATTCCCGAGGTCCTGGCCTCGCGCCACCACGCGACGTTGATCCCGACGCCGAGCGGGACCGAGATCCATGACAACCGCAGCATCAACGGCACCTTCGTCAACGGCCAGCGTGTCGACTCGGCGGTGCTCAAGGACGGCGACGTCGTCACGATCGGCAACATCGACCTGGTGTTCGCCGGCGGCACGCTGGCCCGCCGGGACGCCGACACCGCGGCGCAGACCCGCCTCGGCGGTCTGGACGTGCGCGGGGTGACTTGGACGATCGAAAACAACAAGACACTGCTCGACGACATCTCGCTGGGCGCCAGTCCCGGAACGCTCACCGCGGTGATCGGTCCGTCCGGCGCGGGCAAGTCGACCTTCGCCCGGCTGGTGGCCGGCTACACCCACCCCACCAACGGCACGGTCGCGTTCGAGGGCCACAACGTTCACGCCGAATACGCCTCCCTGCGCAGCAGGATCGGGATGGTGCCGCAGGACGATGTGGTGCACGGCCAACTGACCGTCGAACAGGCGCTGGGCTATGCCGCCGAACTCCGGCTGCCACCCGACACCACCAAGGCCGACCGCGAGCAGGTGGTCGCCCGGGTGCTCGAGGAGCTGGAGATGACCCAGCACCTGCACACCCGCGTCGACAAGCTGTCCGGCGGTCAGCGCAAGCGCGCCTCGGTGGCCCTCGAGCTGCTAACCGGGCCGTCGCTGCTGATCCTCGACGAGCCGACGTCCGGTCTGGACCCGGCGCTGGACCGTCAGGTCATGACGATGCTGCGGCAGTTGGCCGACGCCGGCCGCGTGGTGCTGGTCGTCACGCACTCGCTGACCTACCTGGACGTCTGCGATCAGGTGCTGCTGCTGGCTCCCGGCGGCAAGACGGCGTTCTGCGGGCCGCCGTCTCAGATAGGTCCGGCCATGGGGACGACGAACTGGGCCGACATCTTCAGTTCGGTTGCCGGTGACCCCGACGCGGCCAAGGCGAACTACCTGGCGCGCACCGGGCCGCCGCCGCCACCGCCGCCGGCGGAGAAACCGGCCGAGATCGGCGATCCGTCCCACACGAGTCTGATGCGGCAGTTCTCCACGATCGCGCGCCGCCAGATCCGGCTGATCGTCTCGGACCGGGGTTACTTCCTCTTCCTCGCGCTGTTGCCGTTCATCATGGGTTCGCTGTCGATGTCGGTGCCGGGCAATGTCGGCTTCGGCATCCCGAACCCGATGGGCGACGCGCCCACCGAGCCGGGCCAGATCCTGGTGCTGCTGAACGTCGGCGCGGTATTCATGGGAACCGCGCTGACGATCCGAGATCTGATCGGCGAGCGCGCCATCTTCCTCCGCGAACAGGCGGTCGGTCTTTCCACCAGCGCCTACTTATTGGCGAAAGTGTGCGTCTACACCGTCTTCGCGATCGTGCAGTCGGGCATCGTCACCATCATCACGCTGCTGGGCAAAGGCGGACCGACCCGCGGCGCCGCGGCCCTGGGTGTGGCGCCGCTGGAGCTTTTCGTCGATGTCGCGGCGACCACCGTCGCCTCGGCGATGCTCGGGCTGATGTTGTCGTCGCTGGCAAAATCCAACGACCAGATCATGCCGTTGTTGGTGGTCGCGGTGATGTCGCAGCTGGTGTTCTCCGGCGGCATGATCCCGGTAACCGGCCGTATCGGCCTCGACCAGATGTCGTGGGCCACCCCGGCCCGTTGGGGTTTTGCGGCATCGGCGTCCACCATCGACCTGACCAAACTGGAACCCGGACCTCAGGTCCCGAAGGACGCGCTCTGGCATCACAATGCCGGCACGTGGTGGTTCAACTTCGGCATGCTGATCGCCATCAGCATTTTCTATCTGGGCTTCGTGCGCTGGAAGATTCGCCTCAAGGGTGGGCGGTGACCCACGCGGGGCCGGCGATGCCGGTGACTGGCTAGGCCCCCTTGCGGACTGTCTGCTCGGACGCGGCGTGCATCCGATCCGACAGCCGAAGCAGATCGTGCTCGCCTATTCCCTGGGGCAGGGTGTATGCCAGCCGACGCAACTCAACGGCATAGTCGCGCAACTCCTGGCGGAGGCGCGTCTCAATAGTCGGCATGACTTCTCCCGGTCTTCGATCCGCCAATTTCAAGATCATCGCAGCCCGGCCCTGTTTCTGCGATGCGGCCGATGGGTTTTAACGGGAGTTTGACAGCGTATTTACAGAACAGCCGTCTCGGTGAACGGGCGATCACAGGTTGTGCGGCGACGGGTGTCTCGTTCGGAACGGCTGAGACTCGTCGAGGACCGGCGTCAGCGGAGGTGACGCGGTCTGCCGGGGCCGGCCAGGCCCGGACGTGGCCGGGCGTAACGTCTGTGCGAAATGGCGGGCGAAATCCCGTAGCGGCGTTACGCTGGCGCGGCCACAGGAAAGGGGCCGGAATGGATTTCGAACTCGACGCCGGGCAATACGCCTGGCTGACCGAGGTTCGTGAATTCATTTCCGAGAACGTCACCCCGGAATTACGGGCCGAACTGAGCGAGCACGATCTCGAATTCCCCAATGGCGAGGTCGCCCGTTTTCGCCGCAAGATCGGTGAGAAGGGTTGGTTCGGACTGAACTGGCCGCGTGAGTACGGCGGCCTTGGGTTCGGGGCGGTGTATCAACACTTGCTGATGAGCGAATTCGAGTACGCCGGCGTGCCCGGGCCGGACCTCACCGTCACTTCAGTGGCCCCGATGATCATGCGGCACGGCACCGAGCAGAACAAGACCGAATGGCTTCCGCTGATCGCCAAGGGCGAAATGATTTGCGCCGTAGGCTATTCGGAGGCTGAGGCTGGCACGGACCTGGCGAGCCTGCGGACCCGCGCGACGCGCGATGGCCAGCATTGGGTGATCAGCGGCAGCAAGATCTGGAACAGCGGCGCGCAACGCGCCACCCACGAGTGGCTCTGTGTGCGCACCGATCCGGCCGCCGCGCGCCATCGGGGGATTTCGGTAATCATCGTGCCGATCGACAGCCCGGGGATTTCGATCCGCCCGCTCTACGCGTGGTCGGGTTACCGAACCAACGAAATCCACTTCGACGACGTGCGGGTTCCCGTCACGAATCTGATCGGCGAAATCAACCGTGGCTGGACCTACATCACCGGCGCGCTCGATCTGGAGCGCGGTGCGCTGACCAACGCGGGCGATCTGCGTCGCGCGGTGGACGAGTTACGCGACCTGGCCCGCAGCCCGCGACGTGACGGCTCGGTGCCCGCCGACGATGCGGTCCTGCGGCGCCGGCTGGCGCAGGCCGAGGCAGACGTGGAGGTCGCGACGTTGATGGGTTACGAGGCCTCCTCGATCCTGGACAGCGGCGTGATCCCCACGGTGGAGGTCAGCGTCGAGAAGATCTTCACCAGTGAACTGCGGCAGCGCATCGCCGATCTGGCGCTCGATCTGCTGGGCCCGGACGGATTGCTGGCCCACCGCAGCGAAAGCGCGCCGCTGGCAGGCAAATTCGAGCGGCTCTACCGGGCCGCTCCGCTGATGCGCTTCGGTGGCGGCACCAACGAGGTGCTCCGTGATGTGATCGCCCAGCGTGGCCATGGAATGCCTTCCTATGGGCGGTGAGGCGTGAAAGCGATCCCCACCACTGAACAGCGCGAGTTCGCCGCGTCGGTGCGGGCCCTGCTGGCCGCGCAGTGCCCGGTGAGTCTGGTGCGCGCGCTCGCTGAACCCGGTGCCGGTAGCAGTATCCCGGCGCTGTGGAAGGCGTTGGCGGACGCGGGTGTGTTCGGGCTCGCCGTCGCCGAGGAGCACGGCGGGTCGGGTGGCTCGCTCGACGACCTCGCCGTGTTCTATACCGAGACCGGACGCGCGCTGTGTCCTTCGGTGGTGCACAGCAACATCGCGGCGGTGCTCGCGATCGACCAACTCGGCTCGCCGGACGCCAAGACCACGTGGTTGCCGCCACTGGTAGGCGGGACCGCCCGCGCCACTACGGCACTGTGGAATGTCCGTGACGCCGCGGATGTTTCGCCGGTGCTGTATGCGCATTCGGACTCATCCGGATGGCGGCTGAACGGGATAGCCGACTATGTCGCCGACGCCGACGTCGCCGACCTGATCGTGGTGTCAGCCTCGGCTGGTGAACACACACTGGTGTTCGCCGTGGACGCCCGCGCGGCCGGGGTGAAGCTGGATCCACTGGCCATGGCGGGTGGGTACCGGGCGTTCGCGGTCCGGTTCGACGATGTGCCGGTCGGCACCGACGAGCTGCTGAATCGCGACCCACCGGATCGAACGGCGTTGCGCCGCTTGGCCAATGCGGCGGTGTCGCTGGGATCACTTGACCTGGTCGGGGTCGGTCGCGCGGTGCTGGACCGCACCGTCGAGTACACCAAGCTGCGCCATCAGTTCGGCCGTCCGATCGCCTCCTTCCAGGCGGCGCAGCATCTGATCGCCAACATGCACATCGCCGTGGCCGCCGCGCGATTGGCCGCACATTCCGCCGTCTTCTGGATCGCGCGAGGACAGCTGGCGACCCGCCAGACCGCCATTGCGCGCATGCATGCCGCGACGGCGGCCCGGCTGGTCACGCTGGACGCGCATCAACTGCACGGCGGGATTGGTTATGTGACCGAAACCGATCTGCACTTGTGGACCGAACGGGCAAGGCTCGGTTCAACTCTCGGCGGCGGGGCAGACGTCGCCGCGGCCTGGCTGGAGGAAACGTTGGAGGAAATCGGTGAGTGAGGACACCCTGATCGACGCTGAGTCGGCCTCGCGCGTGGGTACCGTCGCCGCGACCGCGACGGGCGAAGTGAATCGACGCGATTGGCAGCGGTGGGCGGCCGCGGTCGGTGACCACAATCCGCTGTACTTCGATCCGGACTATGCCCGCGCCAACGGCTTTCGCGACATCGTCTGCCCGCCGCTGTATCTGCAGTACGCGGTACTCGGCGTCGCACGGCTTGATTCGTTACGGCCCGACGGCTCCTCGGGTGCGGTTTCGGGAAGTCTGGCCTTTTCGCGTGCGCCCAAACGGATGGCCGGTGGCGAAAGCTTCACCTTTCATCTGCCGGCCTATCACCGCGACGAGGTCGAAATGGTGCGCACTATCGAGTCCATCGTCGAAAAGCAAGGCCGCTCCGGCACCTTCGTTCTGGTCACCTGGCACACCGTGTACCACAACCAGCACCGTGAACTGGTCGCCGAGGCCTCGACGTCGATGATCGCCCGACCCTAGGAACGTGATGACTGGACAGGTGTTTTACGAGGACGTCGGCGTCGGCGAGCGTATTCCCACGCTGACCGTCACCACAGACGAGACTCAGCTGTTCTTCTTCAGCGCCGCCACGTACAACGGTCACCGCATCCACTACGACAAACAGTGGGCCCGCGATGTGGAGGGCTACGACGACGTGTTGGTGCACGGCCCGCTTCAGGCGGCACTGCTGGCCCGCGCGCTCGGCGACTGGATCGGCGGGCGCGGTCGTCTGGTCTGCTTCTCGGTGCAAAACCGGGCCACCGCGTCGCCCGGCCAATCGCTGACGTTCGGTGCCATGGTCACCGGCAAACGCTTGACGGACGGTGCCGGCCTGGTGGATCTCGAGATCAGTGGCCGCCGCGGCGACACTGTCCTGATGCCCGGAACCGCGACGGTCGAACTGCCGCTGCGCGCAACGCCGTCGTGACCGGACTGCGGGGCGAGGCGGCGATCGTCGGCATCGCGGAGTTGCCGGCGCAGCGTCGTGCGGCAGGTCCGCCGCTGTTCACCCTCGACCAGTACGCGCTGCTGGCGAAGATGGCCGTCGAGGATGCCGGCGTCGATCCGTCCCACATCAACGGTCTGCTGACCCATGGCGTGGCGGAATCGACGATGTTCGCCCCGGCGACGCTGTGCGAGTACCTGGGCTTGCCCCTGGATTTCGGCGAACGTGTCGATCTGGGCGGTGCGAGCTCCGCCGGAATGATCTGGCGGTCTGCCGCCGCGATCGAACTGGGCATCTGCGACGCCGTGCTCGCCGTGGTACCTGGGTCCGCATCGGTGCCCCAATCCGACAAACGCCCAGCGCCGGCGCCGAATTGGTTTGGGGCATCGTCGAATAACTATGGGTCGCCGCAGGCCGAGTTCGAAATCCCATACGGCAACCTGGGCCAGAACGCACCATACGCGCAGATCGCGCAGCGCTACGCCGCGGAATTCGGTTATGACCCCGCGGCGGTCGCCAAGATCGCGGTCGACCAGCGCACCAACGCCTGTGCGCATCCCGGCGCGGTTTTCCACGGCACCCCGATCACCGTCGACGACGTCCTCGCCAGCCCGATGATCGCCGATCCGATCCACATGCTCGAAACGGTGATGCGCGTTCACGGGGGAGTGGGCGTTCTGCTTGCCAATGCTGACATCGCCCGCCGCAGCCGTCACCGCCCGGTGTGGATCAAGGGTTTTGGCGAGCACATCGCGTTCAAGACGCCCACCTATGCCGAGGACTTGCTGCACACCCCGATCGCACGCGCCGCCGAGAAGGCATTTGCGATGTCCGGGCTGGATCGGTCCGATGTCGATATCGCCTCCATCTATGACTGCTACACGATTACGGTGCTGATGAGCCTGGAGGATGCCGGCTTCTGCGCCAAGGGCGACGGCATGTCGTGGGTCGCCGGGCATGACCTGACCTACCGCGGTGACTTTCCGCTGAACACTGCCGGGGGCCAGCTGTCGTTCGGTCAGGCCGGTATGGCCGGTGGCATGCATCACGTCGTCGACGGGGCGCGCCAGGTCATGGGACGAGCCGGCGACGCCCAGGTGCCGGACTGTCACACCGCGTTCGTCACCGGCAACGGCGGCATCATGAGCGAGCAGGTCGCGCTGATCATGCGGGGGGACTGACGCCTTGAGTACCGAACCCCGTCCGGTTCCCGAGCCCACGCCGGTGTCGAAGCCCTTCTGGGACGGCTTGGCCCAGCATCGAATCGTGGTGCAGTACTCGCCCTCCCTGGACCGCTACGTGTTCTATCCGCGCACGCTCGCCCCCGGAACTCTGGCCGATGATCTGGAATGGCGCGAAATCGACGGTGCGGGAACGCTGTACACCTTCACGGTTGCCCGCAGGCCCACCGCCCCGCCCTGGGCGGATGCTGTGCCGCAATTGCTCGCCGTGGTGCAATGGGATGCCGGACCGCGGATCAGCACCGAATTGGTCGACATCGACCCCAGCGACATCCGGATCGGCATGCGGGTCCAGCCGGTGTTCTACGATCTGCCCGAGGCCGGCATCACCCTGTTGCGATATCGGCCCGGGTGACCTCAACGGTGAGGTCGGAGGTGCAGATGGACGATGTCGTGCAGGCGATGCTCGACCAGTTGAACGTGGGGTTCCCGCGCGTCGAGACCATGACCGGTGCGCAGGCGCGCGCCGCGGTGGCCGCCCGCCGGACGCCGGTCAGCAACATCGATGACGTCGAGAGCACCACCGACCGCGCAGTACCCGGCCCCGAGGGGCCCATCGGCGTGCGCATCTACTGCCCGCGCGGCGTGCCCGCCACGGACCGTGCCGGAATCGTGTTCTACCACGGGGGCGGATTCGTCTTCTGCGACATCGAATCCCACGATGGCTTCTGCCGGGCCCTGGTTCGCGGCAGTCAGGCCGTTGTGGTGTCCGTCGACTACCGTTTGGCCCCCGAGCATCCCGCGCCCGCGGCGGTGCACGATGCCTTCGCGGGGTTCTGCTGGGTGATCGAGCACGCCGCCGAACTCGGCATCGATCCCGCGCGCACTGCCGTCGCCGGTGACAGCGCCGGCGGGAATCTCGCCGCGGTCACCGCGATCCTGTGCCGAGACCAGCGCGTCACCCAACCTGCCGCGCAGGTGCTGATCTACCCGGTGATGGATCCGAGCTTCGACACCGACAGTTACCACCGCTATCGCACCGGATACTTCAACACCCGGGCGGCGATGCAGTGGTACTGGCATCAATACGTCGGTGCCGAACGGGTCGTGGACCCGCCCCACCTGGTGGCCCCCGCACGGGCGGACTCGCACGCGGGCCTGGCACCCGCGGTGATCGTCACCGCGGGACTGGATCCCCTGCACGACGAGGGGTGCGCCTACGCTCGCCGGCTGCGCGATGCGGGAGTATCGATCGTGCACCGCGACTTTCCCGGATTGTTCCACGGCTTCATGACCATTCCATCCTTCGGGCCCGCGACCTCGGCGCAGGACCTGCTCTTCGCCGACCTGCGCCAACTCTTGCACCCGGCCCCCCGAGGCGGCTCGCTATGACCGAGGTAAGCGACGTCATCGTGATCGGCGCCGGGTTCGCCGGGCTCTATGCCGTGCACCGGCTCGCGACGTCGGGCCTGTCGGTGATCGGCGTCGAGGCGGCTCCCGATGTGGGCGGCACCTGGTATTGGAATCGCTATCCGGGAGCGCGATGCGATGTCGAAAGTGTGGACTATTCCTACTCTTTCGATGACGAGTTGCAGAGGAGCTGGCAGTGGAGCGAGCGCTTCGCGGCGCAGCCTGAGATCCTGGCCTACCTGCGGCACGTCGCCGACCGCTTCGAGCTGCGTCGCCATTATCGATTCGGTGTCGACGTGGTCGGTGCCGCCTTCGATCAAGGTCGTTGGCACGTCCAGACCGCGACCGGACAAACCTATGCGGCACAGTTTCTGTTGTGCGCGACCGGCTGCTTATCGGCGGTGAATCGGCCCAATATCACTGGCGTTGAAGCCTTTTCGGGCGAGGTGTATTTCACGGCCGCGTGGCCGCGCGACGATCCCGATCTGCGCGGCAAGCTGGTCGGCCTAATCGGCACCGGATCATCCGGAATCCAGGTGGCGCCGATCGTCGCCGACCAAGCCCAGCAACTCGTCGTGTTTCAGCGATCGGCGAACTACACGATCCCAATGCCCAACCGGCCGTGGTCAATCGAGGAACAACGAGAGATCCAGGAGCAGTATCCCGAGCGTCGCCGGGCCTCGGCGTATGCATCGGCCGGCACACCGCACGGCACCTACCCCAAGAACGCCGTCGATACCGAACCCGCGGAGCAAGCAGAGGCGTTGTGGAAGCGCTGGCGCGAAGGTGGCGTTCTGTTCGCCAAAACCTTCCCCGACCAGACCAGTGATTTGGCCGCCAACGACGTCGCCCGGCGGTTCGCCGAGGCGCGGATCCGGGAAATCGTGACCGACCCCGCCGTCGCAACCGATCTCATCCCGGTCGACCATCCGATCGGAACCAAACGGATCTGCACGGACAACGGGTACTACGCCATTTTCAACCGCGACAACGTGCAGCTGGTGAACCTGCGCCGCGAACCCATCCGGGAGATCACGCCGCATGGGGTACGCACCAGCGCGGCGACCTATCCGCTCGATGTGCTGATCTTCGCCACCGGGTTCGACGCCATGACGGGGGCGTTGACTCGAATCAACCCGTGCGGACCCGGGGGCGAGCGACTCCGGGACATCTGGCGTGACGGACCGCTGACCTTCCTCGGCCTGATGGTGCCTGGTCTGCCGAATCTGTTCACGATCAGCGGGCCGGGGAGTCCGTCGGTGCTGGCGAATATGGTACTGCACGCCGAGGTTCAAGTCGACTGGGTCATCGACTTGGTTCGAGCCGCGCGACAACAGGGGGTGAGCGAGATCGAGCCGCGCCTGGACGCGGCCCGGGCGTGGACCGATCAGGTGGCCGAGGCCGCCGAGCGGACGCTGTTTCCCAGGGCCGCGTCGTCGTGGTACCTGGGTGCCAACATCGAAGGCAAGAAGCGCACCTTCATGCCGTACATCGGCGGTTTCGGTACCTATCGGCGCCACTGCGACGATGTGGCCCAACGCGATTACGCCGGGTTGGTGTTGACGACGAGATCAAAGGGGAAGTGAGACCGTGCCGGAGACGGTTCAGCAGCTGTTGCGGCTGCGCAGGCATGACGACACGCCTGCGATCGCCCACGGCGAGGTGACCTGGACGTGGCGCGAGCACCTTGCCGAGGCAGAGGCCGAGGCGGCGGCGGTCATTACCCTCGCCGAACCGGATCGCCCGCTGCATGTCGGTGCCGCACTGGGTAATTCGCCGGCGATGCTGCGCGCGATGGCCGCCGCCGCGTTGGGCGGCTACGTGCTGTGCGGGCTCAACACCACCCGCCGCGGGGCCGCGCTGCTTTCCGATATCCAGCGCGCCGATTGCCAGATTCTTCTGATCGACAACGAGCACCTACCCTTGTTGGAAGGCTTGGATCTCAAGGGAATTCAGGTTCTGAATGTGGGATCGGAGCGCTACGCCGACGCGGTGGCCGCGGCGCCACCCCTGACCGCGCACCGCGAGGTCACCGCCGCCGACACGTTCATGATGATCTTCACCTCCGGAACCAGCGGCAATCCCAAGGCCGTGCGGTTCGCACACGGCATGGCGATCATGTGTGGCGCCAGCCTGGTCTTTCAGTACGACGTCACCTCCGCCGATGTCTGCTATCTGGCGATGCCGCTGTTCCACTCCAACGGCATTGCCGCCGGCTGGGCCGTCGCCATCGGCAGCGGGGCGCTGATGGTACCCGCCAAGTTTTCGCCGTCGCGGTTCATCGAGGACGTCCGTCGCTACGGCGTGACCTACCTGAATTACGTCGGCAAGCCGCTTGCTCTGATCCTGTCCACGCCCGAGCGTCCCGACGACGCCGACACGACACTGCGCATGGCGTTCGGCAACGAGGCAACCGATCGCGATATCACCGAATTCGCAAGGCGTTTCGGCTGCCGCGTGGTGGACAGCTTCGGGTCCAGCGAGTTCGCGGTGATCGTGGTGCGCGAGGACGGCACCCCACCCGGCTCGATCGGCAAGCCCTATCCCGGCGTCAGCATCTACAACCCCACAACTCTGACGGAGTGTGCCGTCGCCCAGTTCGATGAACACGGTGCGCTGATCAACTTCGACGACGCCGTCGGCGAGCTTGTCAACACCACCGGAGCGGGTCCGTTCGTCGGCTATTACAACGATCCGGACGCCACCGCCGAGCGGATGCGACACGGCATGTACTGGGCTGGCGACTTGGCGTATCGCGATGCCGACGGCTTCATCTACCTCGCTGGCCGGACCGCCGACTGGATGCGGGTGGACGGCGAGAACCTCGCGGCGGCACCGATTGAGCGGATCCTGGAACGACTGCCGCAGGTCAGCCAGGTCGCGGTGTACGCCGTACCCGACGAGCGGGTCGGCGACCAGGTGATGGCGGCGCTGGTGCTTCGTCGCGGGATGGATTTGCGGCCAACCGATCTCGAGAAATTTCTGGCCAGCCAGAGCGATCTCTCCCCGAAGGCCTGGCCACGCTACGTGCGCATCAACGACGACCTCCCGGCGACCGCCACCAACAAGATCCTCAAGCGCGAACTGATCGCCGCCGGCACCGACGCCGAGGGTGGAGTGCTGCTGACCCGGGAACCGCGCGGCACGACATTTACCATTGCGCCACAACAGGTTTCAGAAGGAACGGCGTCCTAGCTCACTCCGCGGAGCTGGGCGCCTCGCCGAATCGGGCCAGGACCAGCGTGGCACCCACGGCCACAACGAATCCCAGGACGACCACCCACCCCCAACCGGGCCGCGCGGTGTCACCCAGCCACAGCACGCCGACCAGTGCGGGCGCGATGGTTTCGCCGACGACCATCGCGGCCACCGTGGTAGTGACCGATCCGCGTTGCAGGGCGGAGGTGAACAACAGGAACCCCGCGGCGCCGCCTGCGGCCGCGGCGTACAGCGCTGGGTTGGTGTAGAACGCGGCCTTCGTCGGATCGATCTCGTCGACCAGGCGCACTCCGATTTCGACGACACCGAACCCGCTTCCGGCGCCGAGGCCCAGGACGAGTGCACGTTCGCGGTCGGGCAACCGGCCGGCGATGGTGCCGACGAGGAAGATGGCGGCGACGACGACGATCAACGCCCAGCCGAGCCCGGCCGGGCCATGCCGGAAGTGGCCAGGGCCGGCAGCGCAAGCGAGCGCGAAGAGGCTCACGCATACCACACCCACGGCGGTCCACTCAGCCCTGGACAGACGTGCCGAGAGCACCCACACCGACACGATGCCGGTGACCGCGATCGAGGCGGCCAGCGCTGCGGCGACGACGTAAATGGGCACCAGGCGAAGCGCCGCGACCTGCAACAGGAAGCCGACGCCGTCCAGGCCAATGCCCGCGATGTAGCGCCACTGACGCAGAGCACGCAGCAGCAACTTCGCGTCGACCCCGGATTTGCCGCCGGATTCCACCGACCTCGCCGCGACAGCCTGCAGTACCGAGGCGGTGCCGTAACACACCGAGCAGCCCAGAGCGAGGAGGAACCCGATCAGCATTGGCCGACAGTAGCCGAGCGGGCGTCTTCGGGCAGGGCGCGCGCAGCCGGGGCCACAATGGCGCAGTGGTGCGTTCAGCGGCGGGAAGGGATAGCGATGACGGGTATCGAAGGCAAGGTCGTGGCCGTCACCGGGGCGAGCAGCGGGATCGGCGAGGCGACCGCGCGTCTGCTCGCCGGACGCGGCGCACGCGTGGTCCTGGGTGCGCGTCGCGTGGAACGTCTTGACGAGATCGCAGGCGAGATAGGCGATCACGGGGGACAGGCCGTCAGCTGCCGGGTCGACGTCGCCCGTCGGGAGGATCTCGAGCGGCTCGTCGGTACCGCCGTCGACCGGTTCGGTCGCCTCGACGTGTTGGTGAGCAACGCCGGAATCAGCAAGATCGGGCCGATCTCCGACCTGGACGTCGACGGCTGGGCGGCAATGATCGACGTCAACCTTCGCGGGGTGCTGCACGGCTTCGCCGCGGCACTGCCGGTGTTTCGCCGGCAGGGCGGCGGGCACTTCGTGACGACGGTCTCGACGGCCAGGCTGAAGATCGTGCCGACCATGGCGGTGTACGCGGCGACCAAGAACGCGGTGCGCACGGTGATGGAAGGTCTGCGCCAAGAGTCGACCGATGGCGTGGTCCGCACGACATCGATTTCGCCGGGCTTCGTCGACACTGAACTCGACAGGTCGATCGACGACGTCGCGTTGCGCGAGCAGATCCGGCGCGCGATGAGCGAGGTCGGTATTGCGCCGGACGCCGTCGCACGCGCCGTCGCGTTCGCCGTCGAGCAGCCCTACGAAGTGGAGGTCGGGGACATCACTATCCGGCCCACGGTCCAGGGCTAGCGGCCCGCGGGCCGGCAAAGCGGTGCGAGGTAGTGCAACACCAGGGCCGTGACCACGCCATAGCCCAGATGTGGAATCAGGTCGCTGATCCAGTCGACCGCACTCCAGGTGAGCGGGTTGGTAACCCCGAGAACGGTCATCGGTCCGTTCGTGCCGACCAGAGCGATGACCGACGCGACGAGCGTGGCGACCACGAGGCCGGGTCGCCAGCCCAACGCATACGCCAGCCCGAGCACGATGCCCATCCCAATCCCCGCGGCATATCCGGTGAGCGCCGCGAGACCCGAGATTCGGTTGGCGAGCACGTCGCCGCTACCGGGAACGGTGAGGCCGACCAACCTCGCCATGGCTTCGACGGTCCGTTCGGGGGTGCTACTCGTCGGACGGCCGCGCACCGCGATGTCGAGGTACGTGATGACATTCAAGGTGGTGGTGCCCGCCGCGCCGGCGGCCGCGCCGCACAGCAGGCCCGGCCCCAGTTGTTTGCCTTGCAGTGCCGACCACACCCCGGCAATGATAGGCGCGTTGTGGGCCGCATTACGGCCCTACACATTCCCGAACCGGCCTCCACCGGTAACCAATCCTCCGCGTCTTCCGTAGTAACGGCGCACCCGCGCCTAGAATGGCCGTTGTGGGAAATCACATGGGCAAGACGCTGGCCGCATTGTGCGGCGCCGCGGCGGTACTTGCGGTGGCGGTCGGTGGGATTGGTTCGGTTGACGAGTCGCCAAACAGCACTGCCGTTCCGTCGTCGAGCGTGGTTCCCGCGCCTGCCGGGGATACTGGGGGCGTCCTGCGGGTCAAACCCGTCGGTGGCGGTGGCGGTTGCATCAGCGGCCTGAATTGTGGGCCCATCAATCCCGACCGGCCGCCGCCCCCGAAGCGCCCGCCGCGTCTTGTGCACGGTCCGGGAGATCCTCTTCCATTGCCGCGGAACCCATAGCTGGCCAGCCCGCCATCCGGACCCCGCATAGGTTTCCTATCATTTGGTCATGAGCGCCGGTGAGCTGAATACCGAGGGCTCGCCGGCATTCACCGACGACGACCCGGCCCGGTTCCGCGCGGCCGGATGGTGGTCCGATTCGACACTGTCGGACGCGGTGCGGCGCAACGCCGAACGATCACCGGAGCGCTTCGCTTATTCCGACGAACCCGGCACCTCGCTGACATGGCACGAATTCGACTCTGCGGCAGATAATTTGGCAGGCCAACTGGCCGGTATCGGCGTTACGCGCGGTGACCGAATTGCGGTGTGGCACGGGGACTCCAGCGCGATACACGTGCTGTTCGTCGCGATCGAGCGCTGTGGCGGCGTCGTCGTCGGCATCGGTGCGCGCGCCGGTACCCGTGAGGTCGGCGCACTGCTGCGCAACGCGGCACCGAAGATCCTGATCAGCGACCCCAAGCGCAGCGATGATGCGGCGCGGGCCACCACAGAGTCATCGGTGTCCTTACTGGTCTTGGCACAGGAAGCCGGGGCGCCGCGCCTGAACAGTGAAGTGCCCCCGAAGGCGCTCCCCGCCGGATCTCGACTCGGCCCCGACGACGTCTTCCTGATCAACTCGACGTCGGGGACCACCGGCCTACCCAAGTGTGTCGTGCATACGCAGAATCGGTGGCATTACTTTCACCAGAAGGCCGTCGCCAACGGGCAATTGACGTCCGACGACGTGTTTCTGCCGGTTATCCCGATGCCCTTCGGCTTCGGAATATGGACCAGCCACACCACCCCGATCTACCTCGGTGCCACCGCGGTGATTCTGCAGCGCTTCACTGCGCGCGCGGCGTGTGAAGCGATAGCCCGGCACAAAGTAACCGTACTATGTTGTGTGAGTTCGCAATTGACGATGCTGATGGCTGACCGCGCGTCCAGGGATTACGACCTGAGCTCGCTGCGTGTCGTTTTCACCGGCGGTGAGGCGATTCCCTACCGGCCTGCGGTCGAATTCGAAAAGCTCACCGGCGCGAAGATCCTGCAGTTCTACGGCTCGAACGAAACCGGTCTGCTCAGTGCGACAACCGTGGACGATCCGCTGGATCGTCGCCTGCGCACCGGCGGCCGGATCGTTCCCGAAATGGCGGTCCGGCTCTTCGACGGGGATCAAGACGTCACCGCGACGGGACGGGGTCAGCCCGCGTGCCGAGGCCCGGCGACCAGCCTCGGCTATCTCGGGGGTACCGACCACGACAAGCTGTTCACTCGCGACGGCTGGATGCTGATGGGCGATATCTGCGAGCTCGACGCCGACGGCTATCTGACCGTCACCGGCCGAACCTCCGACTTCATCCTGCGGGCCGGCAAGAACATCAGCGCATCACAGGTCGAGGACGCCGTGATGACTCACCCCGCAATCGCGCTGGCCGCGGCGGTGGCGATGCCGGATCCGGTCTTCGGCGAAAAGGTCTGTCTTTATGCCGAACTCGCCGATTCCGCGACCCTCGACCTGCCCGCACTCGTCGACCATCTGCTGGCGCTGGGGGTTTCCAAGGAATTGCTGCCCGAACGCCTCATCGTCATCGACGAAATACCCCGGTCGTCCGGTGGAAAGATCGCCAAAGGCGTACTCCGCCAAGATATTCGAGCAAAGATGGAGGCCGGCCATGAACACGCATGATCCACGACGAGGTGGCCTGCAGGTGTGGGCGCCGTCGGTGGTGCCCCCGATCGGGGTCGAGTTGTCCAACGAACAGGCGCTCGCCGTTGCCTTCCGGCATCTGGCCGGCATCGGGTTCGCCGAGAACATGGCCGGACACATCACCTGGCAGCTCGACGGGCAATCCGACATGTTAGTCAATCCGTGGGGACTGTGGTGGCAGGAACTCACCGCATCCGATATCTGCCTGGTAGACAGCGAAGCTCGAGTGGTCAGCGGTCGGTGGGACGTCACCCCGGCCATCCACATTCATACCGAGCTGCACCGGGTGCGCGAGGACGCCCGGGTGGTCATTCACAATCACCCGTACTACGTCTGCGTGCTCGCGGCGTTGGGCAGGCTGCCCGAGCTGGTGCACCAGACCGGCGCGTTGTTCCTGGACGACTTGTGCCTGGTCGGCGAATACGACGGTGAGATCGACAGCCCCGACCGGGCAGCCGACCTCGCGGCGCGCATCGGCCGTGCCAACCTCACGATTCTGGCCAACCACGGCGTCATAGCGACGGGTCGGAACCTGCCCGAGGCGGTATACCGGGCGGCGTCAATCGAACGCGTGTGCAAGCTGGCCTACGACGTCATGCTCACCGGCAAGGAGCCGGTCGCGATGAACTGGTCCGACATGGCGGGCATGCAGCGGTCCCTGATCGAGCGCGCCGCTGCCGTGTATTGGGCTGGCGCGGCACGGATGGCGATCAAAGCGGATCCCGATGTACTCAGCTGAGCTCGGCAAATATCACCGCCGGCCGACGTGGAAGGAGATTGCGCCATGAAATCAATTGACGAGCTGGCCGCCGATCTGAGTTTCACGACCGCCAAGACCGGCGACGAGCGGTCGGTCACGTTTCTGCCGGATCCGCCGCGTTCACCACGCCGCTACACGGTGATCTCGGTCGACGACCACATCGTGGAACCCCCGGACACCTTCACCGGCCGGCTGCCCCGAAAATTCGCCGACCGCGCGCCGCGGGTCGTCGACACCGACAGCGGCGGGCAAACCTGGGTTTACGACAATCAGGAACTGCCCAACGTCGGGTTCAACGCCGTAGTCGGGCGCCCTGTTGCCGAGTACGGCTTCGAGCCGGTCCGATTCGACGAAATGCGCAGGGGCGCATGGGATATTCATGAGCGTGTCAAGGACATGGACCTCAACGGCATCTACGCGTCGCTGAATTTTCCGTCATTCCTGCCTGGCTTTGCCGGCCAGCGGTTGCAGCAGGTGACCAAGGATCGCGACCTGGCCCTGGCCGCGGTGCGGGCCTGGAACGATTGGCACCTCGAGGTGTGGGCCGGGTCGTATCCCGAACGGATCATTCCCTGCCAGTTGCCCTGGCTGCTGGACCCCCAACTGGGTGCGGAGATGATCCGCGAGAACGCCGCGCGCGGCTTTCACGCGGTGACGTTCAGTGAGAACCCTGCCATGCTCGGGTTGCCGAGTATCCATTCAGGACACTGGGATCCGATCATGGCCGCATGCGCCGAGACCGAAACGGTGGTGAATCTGCACATCGGATCGTCGGGTTCCTCCCCGTCGACCACACAGGACGCTCCGCCGGACGTAGCGGGTGTGCTGTTCTTCGCCTACGCCATCTCGGCGGCCGTGGACTGGCTGTACTCCGGATTGCCGAGCAGGTTCCCGGATCTCAAAATCTGTCTGTCCGAAGGCGGAATCGGCTGGGTGGCAGGCCTGCTCGATCGTCTCGACCACATGCTCAGCTACCACGCTATGTACGGCACTTGGCAGGCGCTGGGGGAGAAGCTCACTCCCGCAGAGGTTTTCACCCGCAACTTCTGGTTCTGCGCGGTGGAGGACAAGTCCTCGTTCGTACAGCGCGACCGAATCGGTGTGGACAACATCATGCTCGAATCCGACTATCCGCACTGCGACTCCACTTGGCCGCACACGCAACAAACGATTCACGAGGAGATCGGTGATCTGCCCCCGGGCGCGATTCGCAAGTTCACCTGGGAGAACGCGTCGCGCTTGTACCAGCATCCGGTGCCGACAGCCGTCCAGCAGGATCCCGAGGCTTTCTGACGGCTCACTTGCCACTCTTCGGGCAGGGGCAGTCACCGGAGTCGGCCTTGAAAGCGGCCGCGGTTTCGGTGTGTGCCGCGGTGCGGATCCAGACCGGCGCGGCGGTGGGTACCGGCTTGTCCGTCAGCGGTGCGGTGGTCCCCGCAGCCACCGCCACCGCTGACGACGATCCTGAACTGGCTTCCAGGCACGACGGCGTGACGACCCAGTCCATGAATTGCCAGACCGCGGCGACCAGGGTCAGCAGCAGCAGGACCGTCGCGACCGCGTGGGCCACCAGGTAGTAGCAGTATCCGGTCGAGGTCGGTGGTGAACCGTCGCCAGCGGCAACCATTTTGAACGTCACCTGTCGCATCGAAGGCCCCTTTCTCGGCCTGGCGGTGTCGCCCGCCACAACCGTTGCTCGACAGTTCTTCGGAGCACAGCGGCGATCGGATGGTCTACTCGTGGCTCCGAGGCCACTAGGCGACCGTGACCAGTTTGTCTGCCGGTACTTCTGGGGGTGGCCATCATGGCCCGGATGCGCTTCGCTATCGGTAGGCCGCTAACCAGGAGGGGACTGTGACGACGGGCAAGATTGATTTCAGTTCGGTCCGCTGGGGCTCGGTGGAGTGGACGAACCTCGTGACGCTGTATCTGCGTGCTCACGAAAGCCGTTCCCGGCATCCGATTCTGGGCGACCACACCGCGGCGGAGGCCGTCGACCGGATCGACTACGACTTCAAACGCATACACCGGAACTCGTTGCCGGCGTCCAATCAGTACCTGGTCGCGCTGCGCGCCAAGCAGCTCGACGTGTGGTGTGCCGATTTCCTGTCACA
The DNA here is from genome assembly GCF_039023525.1 of Mycobacterium sp. 050272. NCBI lineage: Bacteria > Bacillati > Actinomycetota > Actinomycetes > Mycobacteriales > Mycobacteriaceae > Mycobacterium > Mycobacterium sp. 050272. The sequence continues at coordinate 140,022 of NZ_JBCHKV010000004.1, forward strand.
CCACCCCGACGCGGTCGTCTTGCACCTGGGCTGTGGACTCGACGGCCGGTTCTTGCGCCTCGACGTCCCGCCGGCCGTGCTGTGGTTCGACCTCGACCAGCCGAGCGTCATCGGGCTTCGCCGGCGGCTCTACGACGAAACCGAGCGTTACAAGATGATCGGCTCGTCGGTCACCGAGTTGAGTTGGCTTGATCAGATCCCCACCGGCCACCCGACACTCGTCGTCGCCGAGGGCCTGCTGATGTACGTGGACGAGAGTGCCGTCCGCGCGCTGTTCGCACGTGTGTTGGACCGATTCGCTGGTGGAGAGCTGCAATTCGACACCCTCTCGGCGCTGGCGCCGTTGCTCTCGAAAGTGCTCACCCGGGGCATCATCAAGTGGGGCATCGGTAACGCCCGTGACATCGAAACCTGGGATCCACGGTTGCGATTGGTCGAACAGACACCGGCACAGGCCGGCTACGAGAAGATCGACAGCACCGTCGTGCGGTGGATATACCGATTCTTCAATGCCTCGCCGTTCGGCCCCTATGACACGCTGAACCGGTTCACCTTCTAGGGCTGATGAGCGAGGCGAGCAACCGGCCAGAGCCAATGCGAGTTCTTTGCTGCACAATCGCGAAGTCCGCATCAACCTCGGCATTGCGTCGACGATTGCCAATCGGTAACGTCGGTGCTCAGCAAACTCTGGCGTCGGGATCCAGGGGGTGGGCGCGAGCAGGAGGCATTCTGTGAAGAAATTGATCGCTGCAGGTATCTTGGCGTTTTCGGCAACGATGACCACCGGGGTGGGGGTCAGCAACGCGGATGAGATCCTCGTCGAAGGCAACTATGCGACGGAGGCTGGGTGTATGGCGGACGGCCCGCATGTCGAGGTCGTCCACCCCGGCACCTGGACACACTTTTCCTGTGTCCAGCATTCCGACGGTCTTTGGTATCTGTACCTGAGCAACTGAGTCCGGCCGCCGCCGGCTCTCACAGATCGGTGGCGAGCCGCCGCAGAATGTCCGCGGTGGGTTCGGCGGTGGCGTGCCGGTACCCCGTCCCCGCCCACAGGTGGACGTAGTCGGGCTTGCCCGCCGCCGCGGCGGCTTTGCGCAGCGGACTCGTCAGGTGGTGGATCGCGGGGTAGCCGAACGGTGCTTGCTCCTCGTGGTTGTCGATGAACGTGTTGCGCAGTCCGCGGGCGGGTCGTCCGGTGAAGGCGTGAGTCAGCACCGTTTCGGTTCGAGCGGGATCGGTGAGGGCCGCCTGGTGGGTTGCCGACGCACCGCTTTCGGTGGCACGGAGCAGAACAGTGCCGACGACGGCCGCGGCGGCACCGGCGCGGATCACGTCGGCCACCGCTTCGGGTGTTGCCAGCCCACCGGCGGCCAGCACCGGCAGCGGCACCGTCGCGGTGACCTGTTCGACCAGGTCGACGATCGGGACCGGCTGCACTGGCCGCAGAGGTGTCAGGGTGCCGGAATGCCCGCCGGCGACGGCAGCCTGTACGGCCAGCATGTCCACGCCGGCATCCCGGGCTTGCAGCGCCTCCTGCGCCGTCGTCACCGTTTGGACCACCACGGTTTTGGCCTGCTGCAGCGCTGCGATCACGCTGCGCGGCGGGATGCCGAACGTGAACGACACCATCGGCACCGGGTCATCGAGCAGCAGCGCGATCTTCTCGTCGAACCGATCGGTGTCCTCGATAGGCTCGGCAGGCAGAGCCAGGCCGAACTGCTCGGCCTCCTTCTGGATGATCGCTGCGTAAGCCCGATAGCGGTCCGGGTCGACCGGCACCGGATTGGGTGCAAACAGGTTGATGCCGAACGGGATTCCCTCGGCACGCACGCTCTTGAGCTCGGCCTCGACGGCCTGGACCGTCTTATAGCCCGCGGCGAGCATGCCCAGCCCACCTGCCCCGGTGGCCGCCGACACCATCGCCGGCGTGGTCGGGCCGCCCGACATCGGGGCGGCAACCAGAGGAATCGACATCTCAAATTGTGCCAACATGGGGCGCCCCTCCGGTGTCAGTGTTGTCCCGAATCGAGCCTAGTCAGTTCTCGAACGTTCCATTCGGGTGCCGGACCTGACAGGATGCTTCACCGTGAAGCGGCCTAACTTTTTGGTGATCCTGGCAGACGACCTCGGCTTTTCCGACATCGGTGCGTTCGGCAGCGAAATCGAAACCCCCAACCTCGACCGTCTCGCGCACGCGGGCATCAGGCTCACCGATTTCCATTCGGCGCCGGCCTGCTCGCCGACCCGAGCGATGCTGATGACCGGAACGGACCACCACGTCGCCGGTATCGGCACGATGCTGGAAGTCGCGATCCCCGGATTTCAGGGCGCGCCCGGCTACGAGGGCTACCTCAACGACCGCGTCGTCGCGCTGCCGGAACTGTTGCGCGACGCCGGATATTTCACCCTGATGTCGGGCAAATGGCATCTGGGCCACACGATTGAAAGATCGCCGTGGGCGCGGGGTTTCGAGCGTTCGTTTGCGCTCCTACCAGCGGGTGCCAGTCACTACGGCGGCGCGGCCGGCCGCGGATTCTCGCCGGTACCAACGCTTTACACCGAAGACGACCAGTTCGTCACGGTAGGCGAAGACTTCTACTCGTCGGACTCCTACACCGACACCTTGCTCGGCTACTTCCGCGACCGCGCGCCCGATGACGATCGGCCGTTCTTCGCGTACCTGCCGTTTCAGGCGCCGCACTGGCCGCTGCAGGCGCCCGACGAGTCCGTTGCCAAATACCGCGGCCGTTACGACGCGGGCCCGGATGCGTTGCGCGAGGAGCGATTGGCGGCGCTCAAGCGCCTCGGCCTGTGTGCGCCCGACGTCGAGCCGCACCCGGTCGTCGCCGACGGCGCACCGGAGTGGGCCGACATGACCGACGAGGAGCGCGCGATTTCGGCTCGCGCCATGGAGGTCTACGCCGGCATGGTGGACCGAATGGACTGGAACATCGGCCGGGTGATCGACTACCTGGCCGAGACCGGCGAGCTGGACAACACCGTCGTGATGTTCATGTCCGACAACGGGGCCGAGGGCGCGATCGTCGAGGCGATGCCTCTGCGCGGACCCCAGATCGTCGCGCAGATCGAAAAGAACTGCGACAACAGCCTGGAGAACCTGGGCCGGCCGACGTCGTTCATCTGGTACGGACCCCGCTGGGCACAGGCGGCCACGGCGCCGTCGCGGTTGCACAAGGCCTTCACCACCGAGGGCGGTATCCGGGTGGTGGGTTTCGTCACCTGGCCGGGTTTCGCGCGCCAGGACGCGATCGGTACCGCGTTCGCGACCGTCATGGACATCACGCCCACCGTGCTGGAACTGGCCGGCGTTGACCATCCGGGCACCTCCTACCGCGGCCGCGACGTCGAGCCGATGCTCGGCCGCTCGCTGGTCCCGTACCTGTCGTGCGACGCCGAGACGGTCCATCCGGGCGAGACCGGCACCGGCTGGGAATTGTTCGGCCGCCGCGCGATCCGTCAAGGCGACTGGAAAGCCCTCTATCTGCCCCCGCCATACGGGCCGGGCGCCTGGCAGCTCTATGACCTTTCCTGCGACCGCGGGGAGATCCACGACCTCGCGGCCACCCATCCCGACAAGCTCACCGAGTTGCTGGCCTTGTGGGATCGCTATGTCGAGGAGAACGGGGTGCTCACGGAGCCGGTTTCGGTGTACGACGTCGACCCGCAATTGCTTGGCTAACGGCGTTGTGCGGCAACGGATCTGGGGGCGCCGATGACTGAAACGACGACCTGCGCGGTGATCGGCGGTGGGCCGGCCGGTTTGGTACTCGGGCTGCTGCTGGCCCGGGCTGGTGTCGAGGTCACGCTGCTGGAAAAGCACGGTGACTTTCTCCGCGACTTTCGCGGGGACACGGTGCACCCGACCACATTGCGCCTGCTGGACGAACTGGGCCTGTGGGAACGCTTCGCCGCCATACCACACAGCGAGGTGCACAGTGCGAAGTTTGAATCCGAAGGGCGATCGGTGACGTACGTCGACTTCAGCCGGCTGCGCCAACCCCACCCTTTTGTCGCGATGGTGCCGCAGTGGGATCTGCTCAACCTGCTCGCCGACGTCGCGCAGGAGGAACCGACCTTCACGCTGCGGATGAATACGGAGGCGACCGACCTGCTGCGCCAGGGCGCCAGGGTTACCGGCGTGCGCTACGAAGGCCCGGACGGGCCCGGTGAGTTGAAGGCGGAGTTGACCATCGCCTGCGACGGCCGGTGGTCGATGGCTCGCCGTGCGGCCGGCCTGCCCAGCCGCGAGTACCCGGTGAATTTCGACGTGTGGTGGTTCAAGTTGCCGCGCGACGGCGATCAGGAGTTCTCGTTTTTGCCGCGGGTGGGCCCGGGCAAGGTTCTCGGTGTGATTCCACGGGAGGGTTACAACCAGATCGCGTACATCGGGGCCAAGGGCAGCGATGCGCAGCTACGGGCGAAGGGCATCGAGGCGTTTCGCGGCGACGTCGGCGCGCTGTTGCCGGAATCGGCCGCCGCGGTGGCGACGCTGAAGTCGATGGACGAGATCAAGCATCTCGATGTCCGCGTCGATCGCCTGCTCCGCTGGCACACCGATGGACTGTTGTGCATCGGCGACGCCGCACACGCGATGTCACCGCTTGGCGGTGTCGGCATCAACCTGGCGGTCCAGGATGCCGTGGCGGCCGCGACCATCTTGGCCGAGCCGCTACGCCGGCACCGGGTCACCGATCGGGACCTGGCGGCCGTGCGCCGTCGCCGGCTGTTTCCCACCGCGGTCACCCAAGGCGTGCAACGGTTCCTGCAGCGTGGACTCGGGCCGCTGCTGCGTGGCGCGGACCCGACGCCGCCGGCGGCCGTCCTGGCCGTGCTCCAGCGACTGCCGTGGCTGTCCTTCATCCCCGCCTATTTCATCGGTGTCGGGGTCAGGCCCGAGCGCGCCCCGGCCTTCGCCCGGCGGTAGCGTCGGGCCCATGGCTGAACACCTACGGATCGGCATCTTGGGGGCTGCCCGGATCGCGCCGATGGCGCTGATCAATCCCGCCAAGGACAACCCTGAGGTCGTGGTCGCCGCGGTGGCCGCACGCGACGGCGCTCGTGCTCGGGCGTTTGCCGCCAAGCACGGCATCGCCCGGGTGCACGATGACTACGCGTTGCTGATCGCTGATCCGGATCTCGATGCGATCTACAATCCGCTGCCAAACGGGTTGCACGGCAAGTGGACCCGAGCCGCACTGGCCGCCGGTAAACACGTGCTGTGTGAAAAACCGTTCACCGCCAACGCCGCCGAGGCCCGCGAGATCGCCGGATTGGCCGCGCAGTCGGATCGAGTGGTGATGGAAGCCTTCCACTATCGCTACCATCCGCAGACCCTGCGCGCCGAGGAGGTGATCGCTTCGGGAGAACTGGGCAAGCTCACGCACGTGGAGGCCACGCTCTGTTTCCCGCTGCCGAAGTTCTCCGACATCCGGTACAACTACAGCCTGGCCGGCGGTGCGACGATGGATGCTGGCTGCTACCCGGTCCACATGGTTCGCACGTTCGGTGGTGGCACTCCGGAAGTCGTTTCGGCACAGGCGAAGCTGCATAATCCTCAGATCGACCGGGCGATGACCGCCGAGCTGCGGTTCGCCGGCGGACACACCGGCCGGGTCCGGTGCTCGATGTGGTCGCGGCGCCTGTTCGATATCAGTGCCAAAGTGATCGGCGAACGCGGCCAGCTCCATTTGCTCAATCCCGCCATGCCGCAGATGTTCCATCGGCTCTCGGTTCGAACCGCGAACGACAACCGGGTGGAAAGCTTTCCGCGCCGCGCCTCCTACGCCTATCAGCTCGATGCGTTCGCCGCGGCGGTGCTTCGCGGTGAGCCCGTGAAAACCACCGCGCAGGACGCGATCGAGAACATGACCGTCATCGACAACATCTATCGTGCGGCGGGTCTGCCGCTTCGCGAACCTAGCTGAAAGTCAAGGCTTGCGGCCGATTTCGGCCAGCAACCGGTGCGCTGCCTCGACGCATGGGCGGACCCGGTCGATAGGGCTGACCCCGGCCAACGCCAATGACCGTCTGGGCACTTCGATTTCGAGCACGATATCGGTAGGAAGCACGGACAGAAGGTCGGACAGCGGGAGTTCGCCTTCGCCAGGGACCATGCGCTCGAACATGGCTTCCTCCATGTAGTTGTCCAAGCGCGGCTGCAGCGTCGTGTCGTTGAGTTGGGCGTAACCGATGTATTCGGGGTCGACGGCCGCCAGGTCGGCGGCGCCGGACCCGGAGCGCACTAGATGCATCGTGTCGATCAGCAATCGAAAGTCCGGTCGGCCGACGTATTCTCGTGCTGCCAGCGCGGTGGGCAGATCACCCACGGTCAGCCCGGGAACCGGCTCGACGAGGGTCTGGATGCTGCGCTCGGCGGCGAGCTCGGTCAGAGCCGCGAACTGGTCGAAGGTGCGGTCGAGATCCGGATCCAGACTGACGACGTTGATTCTGGGCACGCCCAGTTCGGCCAACACATCGAGATCTGCACTGAACAATCGGGTTTCGGTGTCCGGCAACACCAGGAACCCATCGCCCAGCGAGGCGGCCACGCCCCGTTGCCGCATCCTTGCCAGCAGGTCGCGTCGCAGCGCCGGGTCGTCCTTGAGGGAAAAGGGCGGATAGCCGAGCGGCACCAAGGGTGCGCCCCGCACCACCGCGGAGATGTAGCGGCAGCCGAGATCCGCGGCCAGATCGACGAACTCTATTGGCGGAAGGCCAAATCCATTGAGAAATCCGATAGCCAGTTCGGTCACGCCGGACGGCCCGCCAATTGCGCCAACTGGGCGGCAGCCGGAGCCGTTTGGGTTGTCAGCGCGATCTGCCCGGAGCTGACCTGATCCTCGATCATCGGCGCCTCCAGGACCAGATCGTCGCGGATGAAGGCGATGTGGGCGTGCAGATGCGCCGCGGTGAATGCCGCCCATGTCCTCGCCGATGCCGGGTCCATCGTCAGAATTACTTGAAAGAAGTCCGCTGTCAGTGGTTTGGGTGCATCCACGTGAGTCAGCCCGAGTCGCATCGTTTCCGGTCCCAACGTATAGCGCGTGGTCCGGGCGAGGTCGCAGGTGACCAGGACGCTGTCCGGCGGTGCCGGGGCCGCCGGATTGGTCGCGGGGCACTTGTCGGGCGAGGTCGGCTGCGATTTCTCGACCGGCCGGACCGGCAACGGCGCAATCCGTGCCACCGGCGGCACCGGCGGGGGCGCCGACGCCGCGGTGCTGGTCGACGTGGCGGGTGTGGCCGCATGCTGCGCCGAATGGCAGCCGCACGCCAGCGCGCCGATCAGAATGGCGCTGGTCAGCCGAACGGTCGTCGTAGCGGGCATCGAACTCAAGCAAAGTAGGTCGAGCGCCCGTTGTCGCCCGCTACGACAAAATTCGGGTGAATCGTGATGACACCGTTGCACTAGCGACGTGCGCTTTACGCACACTACGAACATAGAGTATGGTCGTGCTGCACGTCAGCGAAAGTTCACTTTAGATCCTTGCCACGAAAGCCTGCGTTCATGGCTCGATACCCGTCTGCGGCGGCAACAAGACGAAAGCCCAACCCCGCGGAGCGCCGCCGCGACCTGTGCGATGCGGCGATTGAGTTGTTGGCCGCCGACGGGGCCAAGGGCCTGAGCCATCTCAAAGTCGACCGCAAGGCCGCTGTTCCCGATGGCACCACCTCCTTCTACTTCCGGACCCGGTCGGCACTGCTGCGCGCGGTAGCCGAGCGGCTGGCCGAGCTCGATCTGGAACGGCTGCAGTCGATCGCGGACAGCGCCGGTAGCACGGGAGACAATCCCACGCCCTCGCTGTTGTCGCAGGTGGTGATTCAGGCCGGCGCCGAGCCGCAGCTGTCGTGGACCAAGGCCCGCTACGAGCTGACAATGCAAGCCGCCCGGGATCCCGCGATGGCCGCGATCCTGCAGCGGGCCACCGACGCCTTCACCAAGCTGCACCGCGAGATCCTCGTGCAGCTGATGCCCCATGGGGCCGAACTGGAATCGGCGGTGGTCGAGGATCTGAGCAACGTCACGCTGACGTTCATCAATGGTCTGTTGATGCGCGCCGCGCACGGTGACCGGATTGTCGACACCCCCGAGCAGCTCGACGCGATCCTGACGGCCATCGCGACCGGAATCCTGAAGAGTCCGCACCGGGGCGCCCTCACCGAGGCCGCCGATGTGCACCCGGGACCCGGCCGCGGGGCCGCCGCCTCCGGTTGACGACCGCCTCCGGCTGACCGCCGGCCTCCGGTTGACCGCCGGCCAAAGCACGACGCGCCGGGTCCGTGCGTTTTGGGTCTTGCCACAGCATCCGCTATATGGTTCTCTACGAGAATAGAGTGACCCGGCGTTCACGGGCCGTCGGTGATCCAGCTATCAACCAAGCCCGTGCGTTTGTTGAAACAAGCGCATTTAAGCGGAGTGTACAAATTGCCCGACCCGGATCCGGCGCTGACCCACGGCCGGCTGCAGCGTGTCACTCCCCGGAATCGTAAGCGCTAGGAGGGATTTCGTGACGGCGAGCACCGAGAGCCATGTCAGCTTTGATCCGTACGATGTCGAGCTGATTGCCGACCCATATCCGATGTTTAAGCGCTTGCGTGACGAGGCGCCGCTCTACTACAACTCCGAATACGACTTTTACGCGCTGAGCCGATTCGCCGATGTCAACAAGGGCATCATCGATCACGGCACGTACAGCTCTGCGCGGGGCGTGATCATGGAGTTGATCAAGGCCAACCTCGAGATTCCATCGGGGATGTTGATCTTCGAAGACCCGCCGATCCACGACGTGCACCGCAAGTTGCTGTCGCGGATGTTCACCCCGCGCAAGATCGCCGCGCTGGAGCCGATGATCCGTGACTTCTGCGCGCAATCGCTGGATCCGTTGGTGGGTTCGGGCCGATTCGATTTCGTCACCGACCTGGGCGCGATCATGCCGATGAAGGTCATCAGTGCCTTGCTCGGGATTCCCGAAGAGGATCAGGAGTACATCCGCGATCGCGGAAACGCGCAACTGCGCACCGAGCCAGGCAAGCCGATGAGTGCCGCCGAGCATGGCTTGTCGGTGGGCGAGCAGTTCGAGGCTTACATCGACTGGCGTGCCGAGAACCCGTCCGACGACATCATGACCGAGCTGCTCAATGTCGAATTCGTCGACGAGACCGGGACCACGCGGCGGCTGCGCCGCGAGGAGATTCTCGTTTATCTCAACGTGGTCGCTGGAGCCGGCAACGAGACGACAACTCGTCTGATCGGTTGGGCCGGAAAGGTTCTCGCGGAGCACCCAGACCAGCGCCGCGAACTAGTCGAGAATCCCGCGCTGATCCCGCAGGCGATAGAGGAGCTGCTTCGCTTCGAGCCGCCGGCGCCGCACATGGCCCGGTATGTGACGCGCGACGTCAGCCTTTACGACCGGACGGTGCCGGAAGGCAGCGTGATGCTGATGCTGATCGGTGCCGCCTGCCGCGACGAGCGCCAGTTCGGCCCCGATGCAGGAGAATTCAACATCCATCGCGCCCCCCGACCTCACCTCACGTTCAGCGTCGGTGCGCACTTCTGCCTGGGCTCGGCACTGGCCCGACTGGAAGGCCGGGTCGCCCTGGAAGAAATCCTCAAACGCTTCCCGGAGTGGGAGCCCGATATGGCCAACGCCACGCTCAGCCCGACGTCGTCGGTGCGGGGCTGGGAAACCCTGCCGACACTGGTGCCATGATGGCCGGTCGCGTCGAGGGCAAAGTTGCCTTCATCAGCGGCGCAGCCCGCGGGCAGGGCCGTAGCCACGCGGTGCGCCTGGCAGAAGAGGGCGCTGACATCATCGCGATCGACATATGCGGGCCGATCGACAACCTCGCCTACCCGCATTCGACTCCTGAGGATCTCGCCGAAACCGCCGATCTGGTCAAGAACCTCGACCGGCGCATCGTGACCACTCGGGTCGATGTCCGCGACTACGAGGGCCTCAAGGCCGCAGTGGACAGCGGCGTCGAACAACTCGGTCGGCTCGACATCGTCGTCGCCAACGCGGGTATCGGGACCTTCGGCAACAAGTTGCACAAGATCCGCGAAGAGATCTGGCGCGACATGATCGATGTCAACTTGTCCGGCGTGTGGCACACCGTGAAAGCTGGTGTGCCGCATATCCTGGCCGGCGAACGCGGCGGCTCGATCGTGCTGACCGGCTCGGTCGGATCCCACAAGGCGTTGGCCCACACCGGCCATTACATCGCCGCCAAGCACGGCGTCATCGGTCTGATGCGGGCCTTCGCCGTCGAGTTGGGCCAGCACAACATCCGGGTCAACTCGGTACACCCCAGCCAGGTCAACACGCCGATGACGATGAACGAGGTGACCTACAAGCTGTTCCGGCCGGACCTGGAGAATCCGGGACCGGACGACTTCGCACCGTTCTCTCAGATGATGCACACGATGCCGGTGCCCTGGGTGGATGCCCGCGACGTCAGCAATGCCGTCCTGTTCCTCGCTTCTGACGAATCACGTTATGTCACAGGCGTTTCGCTGCCCATTGACGCGGGCGCATTACTCAAGTAAGCACTATTCAATTAAGCACGACGAAGTGGAGAAATCTCATGCCGGAATTCGACTACGAAAAGCTGAAGAAAGAAGCCGAGCAGTACATCAAGTTCGAGAAGGACAAGAAGAACCGGATCGCCTACATCACCTTTGACCGTCCGGACGCACAGAATGCCACCAGCCTGGGCATGCGGCAGAACTACGCCGACCTGATCCATAAGTGCAATGTCGACGACGACGTCAAGGTCGTCGTAATCCGTGGTAAGGGGCAGGATTTCGGTAGTGGTGGCGACCTGCCCGAGCAACGGCCGATGCTGGAGAATCCCGGCCTGCCGCTGCACCACGAGCTCGCGATCAACGATGACGACGTCAAGTACCCGCCAGGTGGGTCGTACCGTTACCTGTCTACTGTGACCGACTTCTACGCCAAGGCGCGTGCCGGTAACCGCCCGCTGCAGGAGCTTCGGAAGATCAGCATCATCGAGGCCAAGGGCTACTGCTACGGCTGGCACTTCTACCAGGCCGGTGACGCCGACCTGGTGATCTCCTCCGACGATGCCCTGTTCGGCCACCCAGCGTTCCGGTATGTGGGCTGGGGGCCCCGGCTGTGGTGGTGGGCCGAGACGATGGGACTGCGTAAGTTCTCCGAGATGCTTTTCACCGGACGGCCTTTCAGCGCGAAGGAAATGTACGAATGCGGCTTCGTCAACAGCGTGGTGCCGCGCGAGAAGCTGGAGGCCGAGACCCTCAAGTACGCAATGGCATGTTCGCGGTCGCGTCCAACCGACACGGTCGCGGTGCAGAAGACATTCCTCGAGCTCTACAAGCAACACAAGGGCGAATACTTCGGCAGCCTGCTGACTGGCATGGTCGAGGGCATGTTGCCGATGATCAAGAACGACGCGGAAGAAGTCGACCTCACCGGTGGCACCTTCGAAAAGGGCCTCAACAACGTGGTCAAGGACAACGACATGAACTTCCCCCCGGAGTGGCGCCTCAGCCGCTCGGGCCGCGCGAAGCCCTGACCGCCTTGGGAGAGCTCGCATGTCGGCGCTGACGGGTTTCAGAGTCGTCGAGCTGGCGGGGTCGGTCGCAGTGGAGTACTGCGGAAAACTCCTGGCCGACTTCGGGGCCGAGGTGATCAAGGTCGAGGCGCCCGGGTGTGGCAGCTCCACCCGGGCGTTTTCTCCCATCCTGGGCGACGGGCCCGATGGCAGTGCACTGTTCGCATACCTCAACACGAACAAGAACTCCGTCGAGCTTGATGCTCGCGACCCGCGGCTGCACGCATTGATCGCCGGCGCCGACGCGGTGATCGACGACGGCGCGACCACCGTGGCCTCTCGGCACCCGAATGTGATTTTCTGCTCGATCACGCCGTTCGGCCGGAACGCCGCACCCGAGTATGCAAATGCGAAGAGCATCAACGTCTTCCATGCCAGCGGGTGGGGATATCACACGCCCAGCCATCCGGACGCCAGCAGGCCGCCGCTGCACGGGCCAGGCCGGTTCATGGTCGACTACGAAGCCGGACTCGAGGCGGCACTCTGCGTGGCCGCAACGCTGTTCGGGCGGCTGCACCACGGCCGGGGTGAGGCCATCGACATCTCCCAACATGCCGTGCTGGTCTCGCGCGCCGATTGCATTCTGGGCCGCCTGATCACCGGCGAAGTCCCCGCCGTGGGCACCCGCGACGACTACGACCAGCAGGGCCCGGCGTCGTTCTTTGCCTGCGCCGATGGCTTCGTCTACCTGTACATGACCAGCGGCGCGCACTGGCTCGGTGTCAAAAAGCTGATGGGGCAACCGGACTGGCTCAACGAATTCGACGACGACTGGCTCGAGTTCGCGGTCACCACCGAAAAGGTCAAGGCATTCCAACGCGGCTTCGCGGAGTGGGTCCGCGATCTGCCCAAGGAGTCGGCGGCCGACGAAGCTCAGCGCATGGGTGTGCCACTCGTTGCGGTCAACGACGCCGCCGATCTGCACGCGTCGCCGCAGTACCGGCACCGCGGTTTCTTTCGCAACGTCAGCCATCCCGTCCTGGGCGACGCCGCCTACCCCACGGTGCCCTACGTGCTGAGCGCATCACCGGCTGAACTCACCGCTGCCGCACCGACTCTCGGTCAGCACACGGCCGCGATCTTGAGCCACCTGGATAGGACGCGCACACCGCCCACGGTGCGAGTACCTCAGCTGAAGCCGCCGAAGACCCCGCGGGGTGGGCCATTGGAGGGGGTGCGCGTCGTCGAGCTCACCAAGGTATGGGCGGGTCCCTACGCCGGCAAGCTGCTGGCGATGTTGGGCGCCGAGGTCATCAAGGTGGAAACGTCGAGCATGCCCGAGGAGATGCGCGCCTACGGCGGCACCGACATCAACCACGCACCATTCTTCCTGAGCATCAACCCCGAGATCCTCAGCGTGGATCTCGATATCAAGTCGGCCGAGGGCATGGCGCGACTGCGTGAACTGATCGCGCGCAGTGACATCGTGATCAACAACCTGCGCCCGGGCGCGATGGAGCGCCAGGGCCTTGGCTATCCGGAGCTCACCGAGATCAAACCGGACATCATCTCGGTGTCGATCAAAATGTGGGGCAACGACGGGCCCCTCGGTCACCAGACCGGCTACGCGCCATGCTTCGCCGCCCTGGCCGGACTCGCACCGCTGGTCGGCTACCCCGGTGGGCCCCCGCTCGGAACGAGTATGCGGTACGGAGATTCCACGGTCGGCGCCGCAGCCGCCTACGCCGCTGTCGTTGCCCTGCTGCATCGCGAGCTCAGTGGCACAGGGCAATTCGTCGACATCTCGGCGGTCGAAACCCTCTCCTCGATGATCGGGGACTGCCTGCTCGAACAAAGCCTCACCGGACGCCGCCTCGGACCGGATGGTAATTATCACCCCGATATGTGTCCGCATGGGTGTTATCCCTGCGCGGATGGCGCCTGGGTCAGCGTGGCCGTGACAGGCGACGACGATTGGCGCCGGATGTGCGACGTCCTCGAGGCCCGCGCGCTGGCCGACGATCCCCGCTACGCAACATCGGATGGCCGACGCGGACACGTCGACGCGCTCGATCGCGACATTGCGGAGCTGACCCGCGACCTCGATGCCGACGACCTCGCGCATCGACTGCGGGCCGCGGGAGTGCCGGCCACCAAGAGCGCCAACGCAATTGACGTGATCGGCGATCAGCAACTCTGGGATCGCGAGTTGTATCGTTTCGTTTCCGATCACCGCGAAGGCCAGCGCCCGATCCTAGGACCGGCATGGCGGATGGCGCGCGATCCGGCGCGCATCGAGCGAGGCGCACCCGACCTGGGCGAGGACACCGAGTACGTTCTCCACGAAATACTCGCTGGAGCAGCGACGTTGGGCGGGTTATGACTGGACCCTTGACACACACTGCGGCACTGGTTACCGGTGCCAGCAGCGGCATCGGCGAAGCGACCGCTAAAGCGTTGGCGGCCGAGGGCGCCGCAGTGGCGCTGCTCGCACGCCGGGCCGACCGGCTGGCCGACCTGAAAGCCGAGATCGAATCGTGCGGCGGTAGAGCGCTGGTCGTGCCGGCGGACGTCACCGATGCCGAGCAAGTGACCGCCGCCGTGCGGCAAACCGTCGCCGAGTTGGGACGGCTGGACATCCTGGTGAACAATGCCGGTTTGATGCAGTCGGCACCCGCAACCGAGGCGCAGTTGCAGGACTGGGACCAGATGGTGTCGGTCAACATTCAGGGCGTCCTTTACGCCACCAAAGCGGCTTTGCCACACCTGATCGAGGCGGCCGCCGATTCGCCACGCGGCGTGGCCGATCTGGTCACCATCAGTTCGACCGCGGGGTGGGTTGCCCGTCCCAACACCGCCGTCTATTCGTTGACCAAGTTCGGCGTCAATGCCTTCAGCGAGGGGCTGCGCCAAGAGGTACTCGGCAAGCGCGTCCGGGTCGGGGTGGTGGGTCCCGGCACGGTCGATACCGAGATCTTCAGCCATCTGGCCGAAAACTCGCGGGCGGCGTTCGAACGCCAAACCGCCGGCATGGTCAAGATGCGGCCAGCGGACATCGCCGACGCGGTGCTGTTCATGGTGACGCGCGACCGCCGGGTGGCGGTCAACCAGATACTGGTTCGTGCCGCCGAACAGACCTGGTAATCGAATGGATTCGCGGTGGATCGTCGGTGACCAGTCCGGGCTAACGTTTCCCGCCGACCCCGCGGCGTTGCGCGAAGGCGGAGCCGGGTTTCTCACCGCCGCGTTCCGGGCTTCCGGTGTGCTCACTGACGGCAATGTGGTCGCCGATGTCACGGCATTCACCGAGATAGGCGGGGGCAGCACGGGCCGCAAGGCGATGCTGTCGGTCGAATATGCGGATGAGACAGCCGGTTTGCCCACCGATCTCTTCGTGAAATTTTCGCGCGACTTCGACAATCCGATCCGCGATCGCGCCAAGACGCAGATGGAGCCGGAGGTGCGATTCGCCTCACTCTCGCGAACACCAGGTTTTCCGATCGCGGTGCCCAGCGCGCTCTTCGGGGACTATCACCGCGACAGTGGAACCGGCATACTGCTCACCGAGCGAATCCGATTCGGCGACAACGGAATCGAGCGCCAGTACCATAAGTGCCTCGACTACGAAATGCCCGACCCGGTGGAGCATTACCGGGCCCTGCTCACCGCGCTGGCCCGGCTGGCTGGCGCCCACCGGTCCGGCCGACTACCCGCCGCGGAGTTTCCACTTGATGTGCCGGCCGCGACGGTGGGCGAGCGAGCGCCGCTGTCCATTGACAAGCTGGAACGGCGGCTGGACCAGCTGGGCGAATTCGCTGCCACTCATCCCGGGCTGTTGCCCGCGAATGTCCGCACCCCGGAATTCCTGGCACGGCTACGCCACGACGTGGCCCGGGTCGCCCGTCTCGAACAGGCGGTCTCCGGCCAGTTGGCCGATGATGCCGACTATGTTGCGCTGTGCCATTGGAACGCCAACATCGACAATGCGTGGTTTTGGCGTGACACCGACGGCACGCTGCGCTGCGGTCTGATGGACTGGGGATGCGTCGGCCAGATGAACCTGGGCATGGCGATCTGGGGGGCCTTGTCCGCAACGGAGACCGAGCTGTGGAACCACCATCTGGACGAACTGCTGCGGCTGTTCGTGACCGAGGTCGCTCGTTGCGGCGGTCCCGAGCTGGATCCGGAACGGCTTCGCCGGTACACCTTGCTCTATGCGGCGTCGATGGGAATTGTGTGGTTACTGGACGTTCCGGCCTTGATATGCAAGCGATTCGGATCCGACGCGCCCAACAACCGGAAGGATCCGCGGATCAGGGACGATGAAAGCGTGCGGGCTCCATTGCAGATGCTGTGCAACCTGCTGAGCGCCTGGGAGCGGTATCGGGTGGGGGAGTTGCTCGATGGATGGCCCGCAGCATCGATCTGAGGGGCACTACGGATCGGTCGCGCGGCACTCCCGGGACCACGCTCGGTAGGCGATGTAGGTCATCAGCACGGCGAGGCCTCCGGTACTAATCAGGCCCAGCATCGTGCCGTGGGTGCAGGCATTCAGCACTAACAGCGCGAGGAAGAGCACGGCCAGCACTGTGTAAAACAGTGGGCTGTAGAGGGGCCGTTCCTTCTTCACGCGCGAAGTTTATGGCGATTGAGCGGCAGCCGGTAGTCACCTGCCGCTCACGGGCGCTAAGGCGCATCGTCGTCTCGGTCCAGGAGCAGTTTCTCCGGATGGTGGAACGTGTTGACGCGCGGCTGACCTCGATCCAGATGCGGCGGCGGAAGCCATTCGGTGTCGCCCCGGGCGTTTTTGCGGGTGGTCCAGCCGCCGGGTCGCAGCAGGCGGTGCTGGGCCCCGCATGCGAAGGTCAAGTCGTCGACATCGGTGGTATGGCACTTCGACCAATCGGTGACATGGTGTACTTCGCAGTAGTACCCGGGGACGGCGCAGCCCGGCGCCGAGCATCCGCGATCCTTGGCGTACAGGACAATTCGCTGTGCCGGCGACGCCAGTCGTTTGGTGCTGTACAACGCCAAGGCTTTGCCCTTGTCGAAGATCGCCAAGTAATGACGCGCATGCCGCGCCAACCGGATCACGTCGCTCATCGGCAGGATGGTGCCGCCGCCGGTAAGCCCGCGCCCGGCGGCTGCCTCCATCTCGGCCAGCGTCGTGGTGACGATGATCGAGGCCGGCAGCCCATTGTGCTGGCCTAAATCCCCCGAGGCGAGTACGCCTCGGAGCGCCGCATTCAACGCATCGTGCTGGCGTTGTGCGGCGCTGCGGGAATCGCGCTCGATCGTCTGTTCGCTGGGGCTTCCGTCCAGGCAAGGGGTTTCGTCCTCGGGGTTGCACATGCCCGGGGCGCCCAGCTTCGCCCATACCGCCTCCAAGGATGCACGGGCTTCCGGGGTGAGCCAGCCGTGCAACTCCGACATACCGTCAGAACCCTGATTGCCCAGCTTCAGTCCGCGGCGACGCGACCGGTCCTCGTCGCTGTAGATCCCATCGGGATTGAGGCAGTCGGCCAGGATCGCGGCCAGTTCCGCAACTTGTTCGGGCCGAAAGTGCGTGCCTTCGAAGGCCAATTTGGCCTCCGCCTGTTCGCGGGTGCCGGCATCGATCCAGCCGGGTAGCTGATGATAGAACTTGCGGATCGCGGCCACCTGCCCCGGGCCCAAGGTGCCGTCACGTTGCTTGGCCGCAGTGGCCGCCAATACCGGAGGCACTGGTTCGCCGGTTATTCCGCACCGCGGCCCCAGATCCGCGGCCTCACGGACGCGCCGGGAAGCCTCGGCGCGGCTGATCAGAGTAGCTTCCGCTATGGCGTGAGATAGCTTGCCGCCGAGCTCTTCGCCAGTAGCCTGGCGGGCCAGGCCATTGATCAGTGGATGTTCGACGGCCGGCAGCCGACGGCGAATCGTCTCACACTGCCTAAGCAGTGCCAATTGCTCACGGGCGACCAGCGCGTCGTAGTCCTGTTCGATCAGTTCGTCGAAGGCGCCGTTGATGGTGTCGAACGCCGCCGACAAGGCTTCCCGATCGATACTCACAACTCAAATGTTATGGATGACCACCGACAGAAATCGGCATATTGTTACCCGTGAAACCACAGTGGCACAGAGGATTACGAAAAAGCAGACCTAACTCTCAAGCCACGACGGGCTGTTCGTCAGCACGTCGACACCGCCCTCGGTGATGTGGACGCTGTCGCGACGGAACACCGCGCCGACACCCTGCTCCCAAACGTAGCCGGTGATCGCCAGCACCATGCCGGCCTCGAGTTGGTCGTCTTCGCCGGCGGCCACCAGCGTCTCGGATACCACGGGGGGATCGAAACCCAGACCCAACCCGTGCGCGATCGGCATCGGCGGTATCGGCTCACCGGCCGCCTGGTAAGCGGCCAGCAGCTCGCGGATGGACACACCCGGCCGACAGGCGGCAAGCATCTTGTCGTACAAGGTATTCGACCGCCCGAACAGCCTGCGGGCCTCGCTGGAAACCGCATCGCCCACCGGCCAGGTGCGGCCTACCTCGGCGACATAGCCGTTGGCCAGCGCACCGGCGGAGAACGCGACGAGGTCACCCGGCCGCGCCGAAGCCTGGCCGCGATGCCACGGCTGTTCCGGCGAGGTCACCCATGCGGCGTCCTGGGTAGCCGGCGTGGAGACCCCGCCCGCGGCCATCGCCTCCATCATGACCCCGGCCAGAGTCCGTTCCGAGACACCCGGCGCCATATGGCTTACGGCAGTAGCGAGTCCGTGCTCCGCGATCCGCAGTGCGCTATCCATCGCCGCGATCTCACCGGCTGTCTTGATGCGCCGCGCCGCGCGCATCGCGGGCTCGGCATCGACGAGTTCCGCGTTCGGGAAGGCGTCGGGCAGCAAGGCGGCGAAAGTCGGTGTGATCGCGTCGGTTCCGACCCGCCGCGCGGCATCGGCCCCGTCGACCTTCTTGAGCACGTCGATGAGCGTCATGGGGTTCCAGGCGAGCCCGTACAGGTGATCGTGGTCGATCTCCTCAGGTACCCCCTCATCATCGGTGCTGTTGAGGTAGATATCTCCGGTGGAGCGCACCAATACGCACATCGGACCGAACGGCCGCGTTCCGGCGATCCAAAGCTGGGGCGCGCCAGTCACATAGCGGATGTTGGCCTGCCGGCCCAGCACCAGAATGTCGAGACCGTGTTTGTCCATCTCGGCCAGGGCCCGGTCCCGGCGACCGATGCGCAGTGCCCGGCTGTCGGGCAAAACGTCAATCGCCATAGGGCGTGTAGGGGTAGTCGGTAATCGGCGCGTAGCCGTCCTCGGTGATCACCACGATCTCCTCACTGCGATAGCCTCCCGTTCCGTCCTCCCACATGACCGGTTCCAACACCAGAACCATGCCCGGCGGAAAGACGAAGTTGTCGTCGAATTCCTGGCCCAGATCCGTTCCGATCATCGGCGCTTCGGCCGGGTAGGTGCCGATGCCATGGCCCAGATAGAAATGCGGCAGCCACGGTTTGCGGCCCCCGTTGGCCGCGATCGCCGCGCGCGCCAAATCTCCTGAGGTCGCACCGGCTTTGGTCACCGCGAGCACCGCGTCAAGGACGGCTCGCCATTGCCGGAACTGATCCTGCTGCGCACGGGTTGGTTCATGACCGACCACCCACGTGCGGCCGAAGTCGGAGCAGTAGCCGTGGTAGGTGATGCTGATATCGGTCCACAACACATCGCCGGCGGCCAGTTCGCGGTCGGTCGGCAGTAGCGGCAGCGCCAGATCGCCGTGTGTGGTCCAGACACCGGCTTCCCGTGAGTTCGGCATCACCTGCCAGATGGCCTCGAGCATATTGGTGGTGGCCCCGAGCTCGAATGCGCGGCGCACGAAGGTGGCCGAGAGATCGATCTGCCGCACGCCCGGCACCAGTGCCTTCTGCACGTCGACAATGGCATCTTCGGTGATGCGGGCAGCCTTGCGCAGACAGGACAGCTCGTCGCGGGTTTTCACCAATTGCGAAGTGCCCAGCACGATCGCGGCATCCGCCGGCGGACCCGCGGGAAAGAGTTTCGGTGCGGCCCGTCGCATCGCCCCGGTGAGCTCGTCGACGGCGATGCGCGCTCCCGGCGGGATCAGACCAGCCAGCTGCCGCGCGAAATCCTCGACGCCGTGCTCGAATTCGAGGTAGGCGGGACCGTGCAGATGGTCAGCGGGCACCGGCGACTCCGCCGACGATCCACTGCGCAACGGCATGAACAGGTGCGGATACTCGTCGTCGGCCAGCACCACCGCGACCGGGCGCTCCACATGCGACAGACCGGCGTCCAGGAGCGGCCAGCTGGCCCCCGTCGCGTAGCCGACGTAGCCGTTCATCAGCAGGATCAGCGCGTCGACACCATGTTCGGCCATCGCGGAGCGCAACCGGGCTCCGACCTCAGTGCGCATCCGCGCGAAGTCCGGCTCGTCGGGCGCATCCAGGACAGAGCGGCGCGCGGACAGTGTGTTCGTCATGCTCAGATCCCCAAGAACTTTCTGATGTTGCCGCCGACGACCCGCACCGCGTCCTCGGGACCGACCGCGTCGACCACCGCGGCCAGTGACCGCTCCGAATAGCCGAAAGTACTTTCGTTGTGCGGATAGTCGGACGACCACATCACCTTGTCGATACCTATCTCGTCGATCTGCTTCAGGCCCAGACCGTCCACCATGAACGAGGCGCACATGTGCGTGTCCCAGTAGTAGCGGATGTCATGCTCGGGCTGATGCCGCAGCATGTGCTCATAGGACGCAAGCACATGCTCGGCGTCTTGCAGAGCCGTGGGCACCCAGGCGATTCCGCCCTCGAACCAGCCGACCCGAAGCCGCCGGTGCCGGTCCAGGATCCCGCCGAAGATGTACTTGGAGAACATCTCCCGGAACGAGTCGATGTTGACCATCATGGCCACGGCGACGCTGTTGACCTCGCTGGGGAACTTCGGCTGGCTCTCGCCGATGTGGTGGGTGATGGGCAGGCCGGCCTCTTCGATCTCGTCCCATACCGCGCTCATCGCCGTGCTGGAGTAATCGATGGGCTGGCCGCTTACGTCATTGCCGGGGCTGATCGGCATCAGAAACGTCTTGAGCCCCAACGACTTCAGCTCGGTGAGCGTGCGACGGGCGCCGCGCGGATCCCACCAGTTGATCAGACCGACGCCGTAGCAATGGCCGTGAGAGCTTTCCTGAACCGCGGCGATGTGTTCGTTGTAGACGCGGAAGATGCGTTCGCGAATCTCGTGGTTGGGGTGGTGGAACAGCGCCAGCACCGCGTTGGGGAAGGCCAGTTCCTTGTCGACGCCGTCCTCGGCGAGCTCGCGAATCCTTGCCTCGACGTTGTTGGTGGCCGCGCCGGCCAGATCGTCGTATTGCATCAGCACCGCGCTGAAATCGCCGACCACCATTGATTGTCCCGGCTGGCCAAGCAGATACGCGCCGTCCTCGTACCAGATCCGTGGCGCCTGGTCCTTGAGGTCGTCGGGAAATTGCTCGTAGAAGATGTCGTCGGCCACCGAGATGTGGTTGTCGGCGGAGAATACCTCGGTGCCGGCCGGCAGGCCGGTGCTGAATTCCGCGGCCCTGCCGTGCCGGTGCTTGGGCGCGCCGATCATGCCTTCGGGGTAGAGCGTGTGGGCTGGGCTGGACATCATCGTCCCTTCGTTGGGATCAGTTCTCGTTGCGGATCACCGGGTGAGCATGCCCATCCCGGGTGACCAGGCGCGATAGCGATCATGGGTTCACGGTAGACGTCTCCATGTGTCGAAACCATCTCCCAGTCAGTCCGGCCTTCGGCCGTCAGCTCTTCTCCCAGGGCCGCAACACTTTCCAGTGATGCCAGGTCCAGCTGCTTGATGCTGAGCTTCGCGGCGGGGACGTCACGGCGTATCTGCGCGATCGCGGCCTCACCCTTGGCGTTGTTGCGAATGGCCATCACAACGTCGGCGTCCGCGGCCGCCAGTCGCTTGGCCAGGCCGAAGCCCAGGCCGCTGTTGGCCCCGGTGACGATCGCGCGTTTGCCCGCCAGATCCGGCACGGCCAGCGCGAGATCCGGCTTCACCATGTCACGGGAAGCTCGTAGACGCCGTAGGCCAACGTGTCGTGCTTGAACGGCAGCTCCTCGACCGGAACGGCCAGCCGCAGGGTCGGTACCCGGCGCAGCAGCGTGGGCAGCGTGATCTGTAATTCCATGCGGGCCAACTGCTGTCCCACGCACTGATGACGGCCATAACCGAATCCGACGTGCGCACCCTGGTCGCGGGTCAGGTCCAGCCGGTCGGCATCGGGAAATTGGCGGTCGTCCCAATTCGCCGGTGCGACATCGAGAATGATGCCTTCGCCCGCGCGGATCGTCTCACCACCAACGTCGATGTCCTCGATGGCGATGCGGCGTTGACCCGTTTGGATGATGCTCAGATACCGCATCAGCTCCTCGACCGCATTGGCGATCGCCTTCGGATCGTCGGTTTCGACCAAGAACTGCCGCTGATCGGGATGCTCGAGCAAGGCCGCGATACTCAGACTGATCATGTTCGCGGTGGTCTCGTGGCCCGCGATCAGCACGCCGACCGCCAGTTGAGTGGCTTCGCGCACGCTGATCTCGTCGGCGTTGACCCGCTCCGCCAGATCGGACACCAGATCCTCCGACGGGCTTTCCATCTTGACCCGAATCAGCTTGGCGAGGTATTTCGCCAACGACGCAGCGCCCTGGGCCGTGTCCTCTTCGGTCGCGTAGCGCCCGGTGCCGCGTTGAGCCTGTTCCTGGAAGAAATCGGCGTCCTCGTAGGGCACGCCCAACATCTCGCTGATAACCAGCGTCGGGACGGGCAGCGCCAGCGTGCTCACGATGTCGCCGGGGTTGGGGCCAGCCAGCAACGCGTCGACGCGCTCGTCGGCGATCTTCTGTACCGCGGGACGCAACCCCTCGACTCGCTTGAAGGTAAAGGGTTTCGACAGCATCCTGCGATAGCGCGTGTGCTCCTCGGCGTCGGAAGTGAACACCGAGCGCGGCCGCTTGTACACCGTCGCCAGCATTCCCTCGTTCCAATGCGGATAGCCCGGCAGCCGGTCGTCGACGCTGGTGCGCGAATCGGTGAACAGCGACCGGATCGCGTCGTAGCCGTGGATCAGCCACGGAGTGCTACCGTCCCAGATTCGCACTCGGCTGAGCTGCTTGGTTGCGTTGAGCGCCAACGACTCCGGGGGAGGGGCGAACGGGCAGCCCGCGGCCCGCGTCATCGGGAAGTCCGGGATGTCGGTGCCTGCATCTGCCGAGATGTCGGTCATCGTGCTCCTCGTATTCCGGTGGTCACTCGCCCGCCGCGTTCACATGAACCGGTGCGCGCCACAACCCGACGATCGCGTCGATCAGTCCCTCGCCGGCGACCGTCCAGCTGGAACGCGATCGCGGCCCGTGCTCGGCCAGCGCGCCTTCGTGCTCGGCGCAGGTGTGCATCAACAGATTTCGGACCATGACGATCCGTTCCGATCGGACTCGCTTGGGCAGGTCGGGCAGGCAGCGGGTGAGGCCGTCAATGGTCTGCACCAGCCTCGGCGACATCAGGGCGTCCTTGGTGACGACGTGGCGATAGGTCGGGTCGGCCATCGCCTGAGCGGCAAACCGCGCATACCAGCTGGGGGTGCCCAGTGCGGCCAAATGATCGGTGAGTGGCCGCACCAGGGCGCTGACCCAGTCGCGCAGCTCGGTGGAATCGCCGATGTCGTCCAGCATCTGGGCGCGGAGTTGTTCGATCGGCTCGCGGTGCTTGCTTTCGATCGCGCGCAACAGTTCGGTCCGGGTCCCGAAGTGATAGCACGCCGCGGCATTGTTGCCCTGCCCGGCCGCTTCGCTGATCTGCCGATTGGACACGGCATACATTCCGCGCTCGGCGAACAACCATTCGGCGGCCGACAAGATCGCCTCGCGCGTACCCATCGACCGGTCAGAACGCGCCGTCCGCTCGGCTTTCACCGCCTCAGTGAACACCGCGTGACGGATTAAATCAAGCAGTTTATTTAGAGCGTGTCACCGGCGGCAAGCCATGCTGTCCGTCGTGATCCCGTGCGGGAGTGGGTGCTAGCTGGGCTTCCTGAGATGCGGCCCCAGCAGCGACTGCCAGCCGCGCTGCATGTTCTGAAACTCCTCCTCGCAGTTACCTGCTCGACTCTCCGGCAGGTCTCCGGAGGAGACGATGCCGGCATTGGCCTGTGGATCGGAGCCGTAGATCCAGCACTCCCAGTTGTACATGCGGGTGATGTCCATGGAATGCCCATCCCAGAACGGGAGCTCGTTGGCGTCGCCGGCTTCCTTCGCGCTCAGTTTCCATTCGGTGGCGGTGTTCGTGGCGATCCGCACCCCGTCCGGATAGGGTTTTCCGTCCGCGCCGGGGTTGAGAAGCATAAACGCGGAGAGCTGATCGGCCACGTCCTCCTCGCGCCCGGTGAACGCGAGCTGATAGATGGCCAGGGTGGCGTGCCCGAGCTCGTGGTAGGCCGCAGAGATCGTCTCGTCGATCGCGGGGGTTACCGGGTCGGGCATTGAGCTGCCCGCGGCGAGTTTTTCGGCGTGCTCCCTGGCCTCGTAGCAGAGCTGTATCTCGTTGGCGTCGGGAAGGTAGAAATCGTTGTCCGCATCGCATTGCTTTCCGACCACACCCAAGTCGGACGGCAGCACCAAGGTGTCCTCGATGTGGCGGGCGAGGTCCTCCAGCACCTTCGCATCCTGCATGAGCTGGCGGCCACGCTGCGCCTGCGGTGTCGTGGCGTCTTCGTAGCGGATCTTCACCGTCCCTGCCCCGGGAGGCGTCGGCTCACTCGGTTGCTTCGGCTTCGGAGACTCGGTCGACGTCTGGACGGCCGGCGGATTGGATTCGGCCTGCTGGCTTTTGGATCCACCACACCCGACCGTGAAGAGCAGTGCTGCACATGCCGCAACGACCGGTGTCGTTATCGCTCTGATCGTTGGCATGTGCATTGCTGCGCGTGGAACCGTCGGATAGCCGGCAACCTTGGCTAGCCGCCGAGCCCCTTCTTCACCGCGGCATCCTGCTTTTGGCCGATGTCGTTGATGAAGTCCGGTGGCGGCAGCGTGTCAGGCGGACCGTCGAATTCCAGCGTGACAAAGGCCTTGCCCTCGGTGAACAGCAATACCGCGATGCCCTTGGAGTTGTCGGGCGAATTGCCCGACACCACGGTTCCGTCGGTGCCGATCTTGACCGCGTCCGTGGTCGGATGCTTGATCGCGCCGCCCTGTGCCGATTTCGCGGCGTTCAGTGCGCTGGTTGCCGCACCGGGGTCCGCCAGCACCTGGATGGTGACTTTGATGGTGTGGCTGTTGTCCTGAGTGTTGAAGGTCGTCGCGGCGCCGGGCTGGCCGTCCGGGTTGTTCGTCGGCGGCGTGCCCGTGAAGGGCACTGGCGCGTCGATATCGGACACCTGGATCAACCAACCGGTGTAATCGGCCGCAGGAGCCGCGGGCGCCGAGGAGGTCGGCGCCGCGCTGCTCTTGCTGGTCGACGAGGTAGCCGATCCCGATGTTGACGGCGAAGGCTTCTGATTGCCGCCGCAACCGGCCACGGTCAACGCCAGCGTTGTCGCCGCAACGATCCCCGCGACTACCGGTTGTGAAAGCCTCATCGCACCGTGCTCCTTCCAGGCTCGATCTGGCAACGGAGTCGATTTCACCCCACCGGCACAGTACAGTGCGCGTGTCGTCAGATCGGCTGGGCACCGATGTCGCGGGCTATTCCAGCTGGTCGCGCAGGGACGCCAAGGTGTTCGCCAGAATGCGCGACACCTGCATCTGTGAAACCCCGATTCGCTTCGCAATCTGGCTCTGCGTCATCGATTCGAAGAACCGCATGTGCAGCACGTCTTGTTCGCGCTCGGGGAGCGCGGCGATCAGGGAGCGGACCGCTTCACGGTTGGTGATGTGGTCGATCTGCGGGTCAACTGCACCCACCGCGTCGGCGACCAGACGACTCCGCCCGGATTCGTCGGCGCCGACCGGTGCGTCCAGGGACTCCAGCTGGTAGGCATCACCGGCAACGAGGCATTCGACGATCTCGTCGTGCGAGACCCCGAGCTCTTCCGACAGCTCGCGGGCCGTCGGTGCTCGACCCAGCCTCTGGACCAAATCTGCTGTCGCTCTGCTGATTTGGACATGAAGCTCACGCAGCCGGCGCGGCACCCGCATTCCCCAGCTGTAGTCGCGGAAGTGGCGCCGAACCTCGCCCATCATGGTGGGAATCGCGAAGCCGATGAAACTGGGTCCCTTGTCGGGGTCGAACCGGTTGATGGCGTTCATCAGGCCCAGCCGCGCGACTTGGGTCAGGTCGTCGAGACTCTCACCGCGTCGTCCGAAGTGCCGAGCGACGTGGTCAGCCAGCGGAAGACACCTGCTCACGATGCACTCGCGCTGACGGTGGTACTCGTGCGACTCGGCCGGCAGGGTGCGCAACACCAGAAACATGTCGATGACGTCGTCGTAGGAATCGTCGTTACGAGTGCTGGCCGGCCGGGTCGGCCTGGGTGCGGCAAGGACTTCGGTCATCTGGTCAACCGACCCCTCGCAACTACACGTGTGAAAACAGCCGTGCATAACCGGATGTGCATTGCGGTACTTCCTTACGAAGTCGCGTGCAGTGAGGATTCGCCGGCATATGCCGACGCCCCGCCGCAACCGTCCGTTGGACACGATCGGTTGTTCGCAGCGCACGGGGCACCGAAGTAAGGGAACCGGAAGATGTTGATCGCCGGAGCCAGAGCCCAGCAGCCGTGCGGCTTGCTGACCGCTTTTAGCTAAACGGCGACGTGTCCAGAACGGACTCAACTGCGATCCTACGCCCCCTAAGCCCGAATCGGCGATTGTCCACCCGCTACCGGGCGCTGAGCAACCTCGTCTGGCCCGAACCGGCACCGTCGACGGAGGTCAAAAGCGGACGCGTACTGTTCGGCAACAGTCGGTGTCCTGCGCCACCCGCGGCACCTCTGGGCATTATCGGGAACACGCTGGTTGGAGGCGGTGCCCATGAGCAACGCGGATTTGCTGGCCGGACGCGGCGCGGTGGTGTCCGGCGGAAGCCGCGGCATTGGCCGCGCGGTCGTCGAACTGCTGGCCGACTTGGGCGCCGCGGTCGTGGTCAATGGCCGCGATGCCGATGCCGTAAGCGAAACCGTCACGGCGGTCACGGCGAAGGGCGGCCGAGCCACCGCGGTGATCGGACCCGCCGACGACGAGGCCGTCGCCACCGCGCTGGTGGACACCTGCCGCGACACGTTCGGACGGTTCGACATCCTGATCAATTGCGCCGGTATTGCCGAGCCGCCCGGCTCCTCGATCCTGGACATCTCGCCCGACGACTTCAATCGCTTGTTGAGCGCCCACCTCGGCACGGTCTTTCACACCTGCCGGGTCGCGGCTCGCGCGATGGTCGCGCAGGGGCACGGGACGATCGTCAACACCAGCTCAGTGGCCTTTCTCGGCGACTACGGGGGCACCGGCTACCCCGCGGGCAAGGGCGCGGTCAACGGCTTGACGGTGGCCATTGCCGCCGAGCTCAAAGCCAACGGTGTGCGGGCCAACGTGGTGTGCCCCGGCGCACGCACACGCCTTTCCACCGGAGACGACTATGAAAACCACATCGCGGATTTGCACCGCCGCGGATTGCTGGACGACGTGACGATGCAGGCCTCGCTGGACAGTGCCCCGCCCGCGTTCGTGGCACCCCTCTACGCGTACCTCGCCAGCGACCTGTCGCACGACGTGACAGGCCAGATCCTTGTTGCCGCAGGCGGATTCGTCGGGCGGTTTGATCGCCCAACGCCGTCCCTGCTGGGCTATCGCGACCACCACGACGCCGCGCCGTGGGGGATTGAGGACCTGCACAAGATGATCGGTGCGCGCGGCTAGCCAGTGCCCAATTCCCGTGAACCGATTCGCGCGCATGTACGTGTCCAGGAGAGTGACGAGCCACAGCAGGATAGCTGAGCACCCACTGGCACGCAGGACCAGCGGGCGCAAACAACAGCGTGGTCGCGCAAACCCCGGCAGCCATGTCAGCTGGCTGCCGTCCTCGAAAGCGCCGTCCGGACGACCACTGAGGGTCCTGGTGGTCGGCGCGGGGGTGAGCGGTATTTCGGTTGCGCGGGGATTGCTCCGGGACGGCCACGACGTCACGGTCTTCGATCAGCGCACGGATACCCGCGCAGGCGGGGGTGCGATCACCATCTGGTCCAACGGTGCGACGGTATTGCGGCAGCTGGGCGTCGACATGGACGGGGCGGGTCAACGGCTATCCAGCGTGCGTTTGCTGACGTCGAGGGGCCACCGAGTGGCCACGCTGGATGTGAACGCGATGGTGCAGCGATTAGGTGCGGCCGTTCGGATGGTTCCGCGCCGGGTCTTGCTGGAACGGCTGCTGACGGACTTTCCGGCCGATCGCATCCGCCCTAACTCGCGCGCCGCCCGGGTTATCACGATGCCCGACGGCGTCGCGGTCGGGTTCGAGGACGGACGCGTCGCCGAAGGCGACCTGCTGATCGGCGCCGACGGTCTGCATTCGGTGATCCGGGACGTGGTGGGCGCGCCGGCCGCCGAGCCCACCGGCTGGTGCAGCTGGCAGGGGCTGGCCAGTGTGCCCGAGATCGTCGACAGGGAGACCGCTTATCTCGTCATCGGCGCTACCGGGAACACCGGTGTCTGGCCGGCCGGCGACTCCTGCGTGCAGTGGTGGTTCGACTTGCCGTGGTCCCACGACTTCATTCGGCCACATCGCCCGATCGAGGCGATCCGATCGACCTTCGCCGGCTGGTCTGATCCGGTGGATCTGGTCCTGGCGAAACTGACCGACGAGGACTTGGCCCAGTCGCCCTACCCGCATTTCCGCCATCCGATGACCGCGCCGCTGAGCGCCGGCCCGGTGACGTTGCTCGGCGATGCCGCGCACACGATGCCACCCACCTTCGCGCAGGGGACAAATCAGGCACTGCTCGACACCATGGTGTTGTGCAAGGCAATTTCGGGTCTGGACGCGGGCAGCTGCCGGGCCGAGCTATCACGCGCGCTGCGCTCGTACGAAAAGATCCGGCGACACCAGGTCAGTGCGGTGTCACAGATGGCGTCGCTGCAAGTCTCGCATCGCGAATCCGTGTTGAGACCGGCGGCCTTGCTCTCGGATCGATTCCACACCTGGGCATTGACCAATTTCGTGCGAATGACCAGCCACCCGCGTATCGCCGCCGCGATCGATCGCGATCTCGCGGCGGCAACTCCGGTTAGGCGATACCAATGATGAGGGCGCCGGACGTCATCGAGATCGAACCAGTCGGCGCAAGGGCCGAGACCGTCTGCGTGCGAGGCGATTTCGATTCCCCGTCGCGCTGGCTATGGCTCGTGAAGTGGTGTGTGCTGGCCGTGCCGCACTATCCCATCCTGATTTCTCTCTATCTGGTATATCCGATCCTGACGATCGTTGCCGGCGTCGCGATCCTGTTCACCGGGCGTTATCCGCGGTCGATCTTCAACTTCAACGTCGGTGTGCTGCGCTGGTCGTGGCGAGTCATGAACTACCGGTTCCCGATGAACAGCACCGATAAATATCCGCCCTTCACCCTGGCGGCGCGGCCCGACTATCCGGGCGAACTCGATGTCGAATACCCTCCGCGCCTGACGAATTGGGCTGTTCTGGTGAAAACGTGGTTGTTGGGCGCCCCGCAGGTACTGCTGTGCTGGGCGATGGAGCCGCTGCTTCAGGTGCTGTGCGTGATGTCCGCGGTGGCGTTGTTGTGCACCGGGACGATCCCGCAGGGCATGTTCGATCTGTTGCTGGGCATTGTGCGATGGCGTTACCGGGTCGCGGTGTATGTATCGTTGATGCGTGACGAGTATCCGCCTTTTCGAATGGACTTAGGTAGCAGCTGACGTCCGGTAATCCGTTGTTTCCCTACATATATCGGTTCGGTCAGCCGGTTTTCGATCGCCTCTTTTACAACCGGTATCGCCGAGCCGCGATCGCGCACGCGACCGGCCGCCTGCTGATGGTGGGGCTGGGGCCGGGAACCGACCTGAAGTTCGTCCCGGCCGCGGTGACTTCGATCTCGGCGGTCGAGCCTGTGGCCACGTTTCGGCAGATGGCTTTTCGTCTCGCCATGCGCAACGGCATCGCGGCCGACATCGTGGAAGGTACAGGTGAGTCAATACCCTTCCCTGACAACAGTTTCGATTCGGTGCATATCGGCTTGGTGTTGTGCTCGGTCGCCGACGTCACCGCGACGCTGACCGAGATCCGCCGGGTCCTGGTGCCGGGCGGCCGGCTGGTCGTCCTCGAGCACGTGCGCGGCGAGGGCGCGATGGGCCGATTCCAGGATCTGATCGCCAAGCCATGGTCCTGGTTGGCTGCGGGGTGCCAACCGAACCGGCGAACCATCGACTCGATCGCGGCCGCCGGATTCGATACCGCGGGCCTGCGCAGCCTGCGCACCCCGGTGCCGTTTCCGTGCAAACCCCATCTGCAGGGATTCGCCACGCTTATCGAATAGCGCTTAGTCGACGCCGAGGGCTTCGATGATGTTCAGACGCGCCGCGCGACGGGCCGGCGGCACCGAACCAAGCAGGCTGATCGCCAGCGCACCGAGGGTGAAGGCAAGGGCCATCCAACTGGGGTGGAACCGCACGCGGAAATTCATCATGTCGCCGCTGACCAGACTGAACAGCCACTGGTCCGCGCAGCCGAACACCAGCCCCAAAACGCCGCCCACAACCCCGATTCCGGCGGCCTCGGAGAGCACCATCCGCAGCGTGAAGCGTCGGCTGGATCCCATAGCGCGCAGTACCCCGATTTCGCGTCGGCGCTCGAGCACGGAAAGCGTCAGCGTGTTGAGCAGCGCGACGGCGGCGACCAGCACGACGATGATCCAGACGGCGTTGGCGATGAACATGCTCTGGTGCATCGGTGCTTCCAGCCCCGCCAGCTCGGCGTCGCCGTCATAGACGTAGTTCGGCGCCGGTACCGCGGCACGAACATCGGTCAACAGGCGACGCGAATCCACGCCCGGGGACGCCGCGATCTGCAGCGTCGTCGCAATAGGACGGTCGAACCACGCCCGCATCCGATCCAGACTCAAGCCCACGGTGCCGATGACCGTCGAGAAATAGGGCACCAGGGCCAGCACCGTCGCCTGCTGGACACCGTGCGGTGTTTGCATGCGGAGTTGGTCGCCGACCCGTACGTGCAGGGTTGTACCCAGATTCTGCGAGAGCACCACCCCGCGACCGGTCAGCACGTCGTCGCGCACCTGCCGGTCCAGTGCCCGGTACAGCGGATCAGCGGTCCCGGCGGAGAATCCGTCAAGCATTACCCGGGTGCCCCCGACCTCGGCGAAACCGTACGAGCCCTCGATCACGTGCGCGACGCCCGGCACGGCAGCCAGCTTCTCGGAAAGTCCTTGCGGCAGTGGATCAGTGGGGTAGCTGTCCGGAGGATTCGCGGTCACCCACACCGGGATCTGCGCCACCGGTGCGAAGATGCCCCGCGCGGATCGGATCATGTCGTTGTTCGTGCCGGTGATCGTGACGGTCGTGATGACCGCGATCACCACCGTCATCACCGTCGCCCACACCCGTCGCGGCGCGCGCTCGATGGTGGCCGCGGCAAGGGCGCCCACGGTGCCGAATATTCGCGCGGTGGCGGCCGCGACGTTGACGATCGGCATGGTGAGTGCGAAACCGAGTGCGATTTCGGCAGAGAACACGGCCGACATCGCGATGAACGCCAACACGCCACGCTCAGTGATGACGACCGCGATTGACACGGCAAATACGGCCGTCGCCCCGACACCGCACACGACCCGCAGCCAGTGCGGTACGCGGTCGGCCGCTGACACTCCGACCGGCGCCAATGCTTCGATCGGCGCGACCTTGTACACCTGCCGCGCGGCCATCGCTGAGGCCACCACGCTGGTGAGCGCGGTCGTCACGACGGCGATCGGTATCGCGTACCCGGGTAGCCAGTATTCGACGCGGGCTTCGAGTCCCTGCGTCATCGCCGGTGGCAGGCGGCCAATCGCGATGCGGCCCATCAGGATTCCGACGGCCGACCCGATCCCACCGCCGATCACGCCGAGTATTGCCGCTTCCGCGAGCATGTCGCGCACGATGACCGTGCGCCGGCCGCCGATCGCGCGCAACATCGAGATGACCGGCCGGCGCTGGGTGATCGCCATGGTCATCGTGGTGTAGATCAAGAAGGCGCCGACCATCAACGCCACCATCGCACCCATCAGGGCCATGTAGTTCATCAGCTTGACACCGTCGCCCGCCCGGCTGGCCCGCATACTCGGGACGGCGACGATCGCCCGACCGTTCACCGCCGCACTGACGCCCGCGCGTACCCGGCTCAGATCAGCTCCCGGCTTGATTGTGATCAGGATCGAGTCGAGCTGGCCCTGACGCCCGGTGATGTTCTGCGCCAGCGCAAGTGGCGCCAAGACGTAATGCCCACCGTTGAGCGCCGCGACCTCTTTGCCGGTGAGCACCTCGGTCGCCGTGACCGAACCCGAACCGAGTTCGAATGTCTCACCTTTGGCCCGGCCGATTCCCGGACCGATGCGGACCCCGTTCGCAGGCTCGGGTGGATTAGATTGTTGCTGCGGCGCAGCACGTTTCAATGCGTCCTTCAGTGCGCCGCCCAGTGCCGCCAGGCGATCGTCGGCGCCGAACAGCAGCACCGGTCCCGACGAAGTGGACACCGTCGTGCGGATCATGGGAGCGGCGGTCGCCACGCCGGGCACCGCGGCGACGTCGGCGGCGAGCGCGTCGGGAAAGCCCGCGTCGGTGATCCCGGAGACCTCCAGCGAGGCGATGCCGGCGATCCCGTCGCTGAGTCGATTGACCGATCCGGTGATCGACCCGAAGATGCCGAATACCGCTACCAAATACATTGCGGAAACCGCCATTACCGCGATCGACGCGATGGTGCGACGCCGGTGCACGGCCAGCTCGCGCAGGCTGAACACACGCAGCCGGCTCGCCGTGGCACCGATCGCCGAAGCTGGTCTCACACCAAAACCGCCGATCGCTCGTTGGAAACGACCCGACCGTCTTGCAGCATGATCACCCGGTCGGTCGCCTGCGCCGCTTCTGGGTTGTGGGTCACCATCACGACCATCCGGCCGCGTCCGGCTTCGTGCGCGACGTCGCCGAGCAGTGTCAGTATCGAAGCGCCCGTGGCGGAGTCGAGATTTCCGGTGGGTTCGTCGGCCAGGATCAACGGTGGATCCATCATCAGCGCGCGCGCCACCGCGACCCGCTGCATCTGGCCACCCGAGAGTTCGGCGGGCCGGTGCTCGGTCCGGTGGCCGAGGCCCACCCGCTCCAGCAGACGAATCGCATCCGGTTTGGCTTTGCCCAGCCGCACGCCGTCGAGCAGCTTCGGGACGGCGACGTTCTCCCACGCCGACAACGTCGGCAAGAGATTGAAAAACTGGAAGATGAATCCGACGCGATG
The DNA here is from genome assembly GCF_039023525.1 of Mycobacterium sp. 050272. Lineage (NCBI taxonomy): Bacteria > Bacillati > Actinomycetota > Actinomycetes > Mycobacteriales > Mycobacteriaceae > Mycobacterium > Mycobacterium sp. 050272. The sequence continues at coordinate 173,082 of NZ_JBCHKV010000004.1, forward strand.
ATGGCGAAACTGGGACTGCTGTTGGTCATTGAGGCGCCCGATCTCGTCGCCGTCGAATTCGATCGACCCGGAATCGGGGGAGTCCAGCGCGCCGAGCAAATGCAGCAACGTGCTCTTGCCGGCACCGGACGGCCCGACCATCGAGACGAATTGGCCGCCCTCTAACCGCAGGCTAATCTCGTCGAGTGCGCGAACCGTTTGTCCGCCAATCCGGTATTCGCGCACCACATCACGCAATTCGATGGTCAGCAGTTTGTGCTTGGGTCCATCGCAGGTATCGACTCGTCTGAACATGATCCTCCCGCGCCTCCGCACGTAATCAGCGCGCATCTGCCGCTAACCGCACGGCGCCCAAGGCGCTGGTACCCGGTTAACGACACCCGGTCGTGATGAGTTCATCCGGCGGTCAGGCCTGCGGACATATCGTCCGTCGCGGCGTTGAATACCGCGGCGGTATGTCTTCAAGATTTAACGGAGTGCGCGTGGGTGAGAGGTAGCCGACCACTGGTCAGCTACCTAAACTCCTAGGGGTTCGGGGGGTTTCTGAGGTCACTAGTCGAGCAGGCGGCTATGGAACGACTGAGCGGGCTGGACGCGTTTTTTCTCTACATGGAGACGCCGACCCAGCCATTGAATGTGTGCTGCGTGTTGGAGTTGGACACGTCGACAATGCCGGGGGGTTACACCTACGGCGCGCTGCGCGCCGCGCTAGCCAAGAGCATCGCGGCAGTGCCGGAATTCCGGATGAAACTCGCCGACAACCAGCTGAATTTCGATCACCCGGTGTGGGTGGACGACGACAATTTCCAGCTGGAGCACCATGTGCAGCACGTCGGTGTGCCGGCACCCGGTGGGCGCCGAGAGCTGGCCGAGATCTGCGGGTATATCGCGGGGCTGCCGCTGGACCGGGACCGACCGCTCTGGGAGATGTGGGTGTTGCAGGGCGGGGCCGACAGTGACGCGGTCGTGGTGATGCTGAAGGTTCATCACGCGCTCGTCGACGGGGTCGCAGGCGCCAACTTGCTGGGCCACCTGTGCAGCGCGGAGCCCGATGCGCCGGCCCCGACGGCGGTCACCGGCGCGGGCGGCGGCAACGCCTTGCAGATCGCGGTGAGTGGACTGATGGGCTTTGCCCGCCGGCCCTTGCGGTTGGCGACCGTGGTGCCCGCGACAATGCTGACGGTGGCGCAGACCGTGCTGCGGGCGCGCGAGGGTCGCACGATGGCCGCGCCGTTCTCGGCCCCGTCGTCCCCGCTCAACGGCTCCGTCACGCGTTACCGCAACATCGCCTACACCCAGCTGGACATGCGCGACGTCAAACGAGTCAAGGAACGCTTCGGGGTGACCGTCAACGACGTGGTTGTGGCGTTGTGTGCCGGGGTGTTGCGGCGTTTCCTGCTCGAGCGCGGTGAGCTGCCCGATAATCCGCTGGTGGCCACCGTGCCGGTGTCGGTGCACGGCAAGTCCGATCGTCCCGGGCGCAACCAGACCACCTGGATGTTCTGCCGGGTGGAGAGCCAAATCAGCGATCCCGCCGAACGTATCCGCGCGATCGCCGCCGGAAACAAGGCCGCCAAAGAGCACACCGCGGCGCTGGGTCCGACCCTGTTGCACGATTGGACGCAGTTCGGTGGCCCGACAATGTTCGGTGCGGCGATGCGCCTGCTGCCGCGCATTCCGATCAACCGCAGCGCGTTCAATCTTGTGCTGTCGAATGTGCCGGGCCCGCGCGACCAGCTGTATTTCCTGGGGTGCCGCGTCGCCACGATGTACCCGCTCGGGCCGATCATCGGCGACGCCGGACTCAACATCACCGTGATGTCGCTCAACGGGGAACTCGGCATCGGCCTGATCGGCTGCCCCGATCTGTTGCCCGACCTGTGGGGCATGGCCGACGCGTTTCCCGATGCGCTCAAAGAGCTGCTGGAGTGCCAGGCCGACGACAGCTACTCGCCGGATGCGTGAGGCCGCGAACGCACCGTCGGTAGCCGACTAGCGGCGGGCGGGGCGTCGTCACACCCACTCGGTCGGCAATGTCGCACGTTATGTGGGTGTCTTGAGGCACTGCGGCCGGCGCTGGATTGCCCGGCTCCTTACTCGTGCCGTGCCAGCGCTCGCCGTCGCCGGGCTACGCTGGCTGCGAACCGCAGGAGGGTCATTGACAATGGAACCGAATCAGCTCGACCCCGTCGCCAGCGAACGTCTGTCGCATGCCGGTAAGTTATGGACTTCCGATCTTTCGATCAACGAATTCGCACTGCTGCATGGCGCCGGATTCGAGCCGATGGAGCTCGTGATGGGGGTTTCCGTCTATCACGTCGGCTATCAGTTCACCGGCATCCGGCAGCAGTCGGAGTTGCCTGTGCTGACCGACGCGACCTACCGGGCGCGCTGGAATGCGATGTCGCGCATGCAGGCCGAAGCCGATGCGCTGGGCGCCGATGGAGTGGTGGGCGTCCGGCTCGATTGGCGTCATCAAGGCGAAGGCGAACACCTCGAATTCATCGCGGTCGGAACCGCCGTGCGATATGCCGCCAAGCCGGGAGCGTTTCGCAGACCCAACGGACAGGCCTTCAGCAGCCACCTGTCCGGCCAGGATCTGACCACCTTGCTGCGCTCCGGGTTCGCACCGGTCGCATTCGTGATGGGCAACTGTGTGTTTCACATCGCCGTACAAGGCTTTCTGCGGACGCTGAGCCAGGTCGGGCGCAACGCCGAGATGCCGCAGTGGACGCAGGGCAGCTATCAGGCCCGGGAGCTGGCCATGTCGCGCATGCAGAGCGAGGCCGAGCGCGATGGTGCAAACGGCGTCGTGGGAGTGCATTTCGCGATCTCGAACTACGCCTGGGGGCATCACACCGTCGAGTTCTACGTGGCCGGCACCGCCGTGCGGCGCACCAGCGAGCCGCAGACCATCACGCCCTCGTTCGTGCTGCCGATGAGTGATTGATGACGAGTTACGACCCGGAGCGCGCCAGCCGCGCGATCGGAGCAGCCCTGGCCGGCCCCGGCGGAGTAGGACAAGTGATCAGGGTGTTTTGCGGCGTACCCGGCGTCATTCTGACGCCGGCGCGGCGCGGCCTTTTCCGGTCCGCGCCGGAGCGAGTGCAGATCGGCGACTGGCGCTACGAACTCACCGCGGATGGCCGACTGAGCGCCGGTCATGTCGTCAATGGCATCGTGTTGGCCGAGGAGGTCCTGGCTGCCGGCATCGTCGGCCCGCATATCGCCCGCGCGCTGGGGCAGCTGGTAGGCCACTACGGTCCGACCATCATTCCCAACATCGATGCGGCCGTCGAGGTTCTCGAGGCGGCACCCCGCTACTGAGTGAATAAATCCGCTGCCGGCCCCGGGGGCGGGCCGGGGTGATGCGATGCCGCGGGCGTGGGCGTCGGTGAGGCCGACGGTGCAGTCGAATGCACCGGTGCCGGTGTCGCCGTCGGTGAGTGTCCCGGCCCCGGTGCCGGTCCCGGCGCCGGAGGCGGAGTCGGGGGAGTGGCCGCCGCAATGCGGTTCGCGCTGAAATCCGCTGCCTGGTCGATCATCCCGATCTGCTGGTACTGCCTGTGCGCCGAGAAGTCGCCCGAGCCCGCGCAGATGGGATCGTTCGGGACGCACATCTCGATCGCCTTGGACGCATACAGGGGGCCGATGGTGACCGGGGGCTGATTGATCATGCTCATGAATTGGCCGGCCGGCTTTCCGAACAGCGCTACGGCGGCAACGTGGTTGGCGACCTCGGCCGGCATCGGCTGCAGGTCCCGCCCGATGCCGGCACCTTCGGGCACCTGGTTAGCGGTGACAAAGCCCATCACGGCCGCGCCTTGGGAGTATCCGCCAAGCACCATTTGGGTTTTCGGACACGCCGCCGCCGTCTGTTCGATGTGTGCGCCCGCGTCGCTGATTCCGTCGACGGCTCTGGGGAAGCTCAGGCTCGCGGGGTAATCGACCGGGTACACCGCAAGCGACTTCGAGCCAAGTCGAGCCCGCAGCGCCTCGACGAAATTCTCCCCGACATCGCCCAGTCCGGGCGCCTCGTCGGTTCCCCGGGCGAACACGACCTCGACATCGGGGCACGTTTCGGCGGACACAGCGGGAATGGGGGCAGTAAGCAGCGCCGCCCACGTGGACGTTGTAGCGGCACAAAGCAAAACAGGGAGGGCGTACGCCTTCACGCGTTGATTTTGTCACATTTTCGACGCCCGCGCCTGCTGCATTTTCGCGCCTACTGGTGAGTCACCCGCGGCAGCTCGAATATCACTGAAACCGTTGTCGCGCAGCTACTTTGGTGCTTCCTGATCGCCGGTATGCCGCCGGTGCAGAAATGCGCTGCCTGCACGCAGCACGCCACGAAACGCGTAGCCGGCCGCCACCACGCACAGCAGGATCAGCAGGATGAACATCGGCAACCAGTTGCCTCGGCTGTGGTCGACGCCCCACCAGACGATCGTGAAGAGCACCGCGCACAACATCACCACCACATCGCGCCAGTTGCCCTGATACGACATCGCGGCCCGGCGCAGTGCACGGCTCCGGTTCGCTGCGTCGACCAAGTCGTCGACCCTGGCATCGATCGAGCGGCGCAGCGCATCGCGTCTCTCGCTGGCCTCGGGTGGCAGTCGATCCAGCAGATCCATGTCCTGCTGGATCAATTGCCGATAGTCGGGACCCCGGAATTGCACGGCCGCCAGCGCCAGCAAGACACCGCCGAATGCGGGTGCGCTGTCCAACGCGAGCTGTCCAAGTCCGACCATGGTCACTCCTCCTTGAGCGGCTGATCCCAGATCAGGACGCCGCCGAGGGCCGCCGCCGCGCTCGCGGCTCGGGAGTCCGCAGCGGGTCCATCGCCTGGGCGATTTGCGGATAGGCGATCGCCGGCCCGAGCCAGCGGATCAGGTAGCGCCGAAGATCCGCGCCGCTGCGGGCGGGCCGGCCGGGGTCTGCGAGGAACGAGTGCAGCAGCCGAAGGGTGAACTCGTTCAACTCATCCAGGCCCGCGTCGTCGAAACCGTGCTGCTCCCAATCGATATCGAAGCGGTGCAGCATTGATCGCCCGAAGGCCAGCGCGGTATCGGACACGATGGAGATCGTCTGACCTCCGCGGTGGCGCTGATTCAGCACCAACTCCAGCTGATTGTCGGAGGCCAGCTGCTCGACGCAGAACGCAAAGCTCTCTGTCACCGCCAGGACGGGATCGGTGATGCCTTTGAGGTGGGCCGCCAGATGATCGAGGAAGCCGTCGGCCGATCGCATCGCGCTCGCCACCAGCAATGCCTGCGTGCCGGGAAAGTACCGGTACACGGTCTGGCGGGTCACGCCCAGAGTGCGGGCGACATCGGCGATCCGCATGGCCGAGCCGCGCTCGTCGATGATCTTGTCCGCCGCTGCCAGGATCCGCTCGATCGCTTCCTCATCGGAGGCGGGCGTGTTCCCGGCCCAACCGTGACTGCGCATAGCTAGCGGTTGGCAAACATGTCGTCGGTGCTCATCACCGCTAGATCATATCGTCGCAGCTAGACGATCGTTGCTGACGCGCTCAGCCGACCCGCGGCCCGATGAATCAATGACGAGACACTATCTGAGCTGTGTATGCTCACTGCTAATCAGGAGGCCCGAAACATGCAGTACGACACCGTGATCATGAATGGACGCTGGTTCGACGGAACTGGCGCGCCGTCGGCTGTCCGCAACATCGGGGTGCGCGACGGCCGCGTCGCCACCATCACCGACGAGGAGCTGGACACGACCGGCGCCGATGTCATCGACGCAACAGGACAGTGGGTGATCCCCGGGATCATCGACATCCATACCCACTACGACATCGAAACACTCTGTGAACCAGCGCTTTCCGAGTCGCTGAGACACGGAGTCACGACCGTGCTGCTGGGCTCCTGCTCGCTGTCCACGGTGTACCTGGAGAACGTCGACGCGGGCGACATCTTCGGCCGTGTCGAGGCGATTCCGCGGCGCTACGTCATCGAGCAGCTCGACAAGGCCCGGTCGTGGCGCAGCCCGAAGGAGTATGTGGCCGCCCTCGAGGAGCTGAACCTGGGTCCCAACGTGGCCGCGTTCATCGGCCATTCCGATATGCGGGCCGCGACGATGGGACTCGACCGGGCGACCCGCAAGGACATCCGGCCGTCCGCAGGGGAACTGGCGCGCATGGAGTCGATGTTGACCGAAGCGCTCGACGAGGGTTTCGTCGGGATGTCCTCGCAGCAATTGCTCTTCGACAAGCTCGACGGCGAGGTGTGCAGGTCGCGCACGCTGCCGTCGACCTACGCCAGGTCACGCGAACTGCGTCGGCTCAACGCTATTCTGCGGCGGCGCAACAAAATCCTGCAGTCGGGTCCCGACATCAAGAATCCACTGTCGATCTTGTCCCAGCTGGCGACCTCGCTCGGGGTGGGCCGCCGTCGCCTCAAAACCAGTCTGCTGTCGGCCGCCGATGTGAAGGCCTTGCCACCGGTCATCTACCTGATGGAGGCCGCGGCGCGGGTCGTCAATCGACTTGGCGGTGACTTTCGCTGGCAACATCTGCCGGTGCCGTTCGAAGTGTATGCCGATGGGATTTCGCTGGTGATCTTCGAAGAATTCGGCGCCGGCGCCGCCGCCCTGCATCTGCAGGACGAGCTTGCCCGCAACGAGCTGATCCGCGACGAGGACTACCGGCGCCAGTTCCGCAAGGACTACGACCAGAAATACGGGCCGCGAGTGTGGCACCGTGACTTCTTCGACGCCGAGATCGTGGCGTGCCCCGACGAATCGGTGGTGGGCAAGTCTTTTGGGCAGGTCGGGCTCGATCGCGGCGGGCTGCATCCGGTCGACGCGTTCCTCGATCTGGTGCTCGAGCACGGCGAGGCGCTGCGCTGGCGGACCACGATCTCTAACCACCGGCCCGAGTTGCTCAAGAAGCTGGCACAAAGCGCATGCGTGCAGATGGGCTTCTCCGACGCGGGTGCGCACCTGCGCAACATGGCGTTCTACAACTCCGGCCTGCGGCTGTTGCGGCACGTGAACGACGCCGCCAATCGCGGCACACCGTTCCTGTCGATCGAGCGGGCAGTGCACCGACTCACCGGTGAGCTCGGAGCCTGGTACGGGATCGACGCGGGCACCCTGCGTCAAGGCGACCGGGCGGACATCGTTGTGATCGACCCGGACAAGCTCGACGAATCCCTCGATGCGTATGCCGAGCACCCGGTCGAGTCCTACGGCGGGCTGTCGCGCATGGTGAACCGCAACGATGACACAGTCACGCACGTGTTCGTGTCCGGGCAATCCGTGTTCAACGCGGGACAGGCCTCGCCGGTGCTGGGCAAGCAGCGGTTCGGCCAGTTCTTGCGGGCCGGCGAGCCGGCCCGGACGCTTACCCCGGCGGTCTAGCCGGATCCTGTTGCGGTTAGCCGCTTTCGGTGGCGACCTGCTTGGCCCACCGATAGTCGGCCTTGCCGGCCGGTGAGCGCTGGATGTGGGTGGGCCGTACAGATGATTTTTGGCAGTTCCCCGGCGGGCATGAACAGTCGAATCACTTGTGCGGCAAGCTCATCAGGCAACCGAGGCCCCCAAGATGAGGTTGACTGCCTCGTCGAGTTGCCCGGCGATCTCCTCGTAGCTGACGAATCGCGCCGTCATCAGCGCGCCGGCGAACGTCATCTGCAGGGTGGTTTTCACGGCGCGCGGCCAGCCCGGGCCCAGCGCGGCGGCGATCCGCTTGGACACTTCTTCGCCGATCTGTTCGCGCAGCGGCGCAACGGCCGGATCGTCGGCCATCAACGCCGTTCCGCAGGCAGCACTCAACTCGGGCTCGTCGGCCACGGCCACCGCCATGTCCCGCAGCGTCGCGCTCACTCTGGTCTTGGTGGTGGTGTTGACGTCGGTGTGCAGCGGCAGCGCGCGCAGGAAGCGCAGATAGACGGCGGCCACCAGAGCGCTCTTGGAGGGGAAGTAGGTGTAGGCGCTGGCCGGCGATACCCCGGCGCGCGCCGCGACGGCCCGCATCGTCAGGGTGGCGTACGACGATTCGCGCAGTTCGGCCAGGCCGGCGTCGAGGACCTTGCGGATCGTCTGTCCGGGCCGACGATCCGAGCGGCGCGCACCTGCGGCACCGTCCACCGACCGGGCAGCAGGCGCCACTTCTCTAGACACCCGTCCAGTGTAGAAAACGACAAGCGCGGCCCACCACCACCGCGTCCCGCGACGGTTAAACGTGCCGGTACTGCGTCGACAGCGTCTGTTTCGCCTCGATCGGTGGATACGCGAGCGCCGACCCGTCGCGTCAAACGCAGACAGCTGTCCAGAACTTTCGACTCTGCGTTTCGCGTGCCGTTGGAGTCGTAAGGTGACGGCTGTGACCCGGGAGGACCAGTGCCGTTGGGACGAGCGGTACGCGAGTAAGGAACCGGCGTCCGGCGCGGCGGTCGGGCCTCCTGCCGCCTTCGCCGCCTATGCGGACATCTTCCCGACAATCGGGCGGGCGCTCGACGTCGCCTGCGGCCGGGGGCTCGCCAGCGTCTGGCTGGCGTTGCGGGGCCTACAGGTCGTCGGGTTCGATGTCTCCGCGGTCGCCATTGGTCAAGCCCGGGAACTGGCCCGGCACAACGGAATTGACGCCCGCTGCAGTTTCGATGTCGTGGATCTCGACGACGGGCTGCCGGACGGCCCACCCGTCGACGTTATCGTCTGCCACAGATTCCGCGACGGGCGCCTCGACCAGGCGCTCATCGATCGCCTGGCGCCGGGCGGCCTGCTGGCAACGGCGGCGCTCAGCGAAGTCGGGGCCGAACCGGGTCCGTTTCGCGCGGCTCCCGGCGAGCTTGCGGCGGCCTTCGGCGCACTGGACGTCATCGCCGCAGGCGAAAGCCAGGGCCTAGCCTGGCTGCTGGCCCGGGCTTGAGGCCCGCGAATCACCCCTGCGCGCGGCTGGATCGGCGGCGATGTTCGACCCGCCGGGTCGGTGTCGCGGTGCGGTGCGGCGCCCCCGATTCGGTCCGCGCGGTATTGGCTTTCGCGGATCGAGTGCCACCCTGACGGCGGCGGTGGCCGCCCGCGTTCGGTCGGTGCTGCCGGGGCGGGCGCGATGGCGCAGCGGCGGGCGCCGGCGCCTGGTAGGGCGCGACCTCCCCGACGAGCGCTTGCACCGCCTCCGATGTCGCGGTCACCTGCTGAGGGGCGACTTTGATACCGGCCTTGCGCATCAATGTCTGCGTGTCATGTCGCTGCTCGGGCAACACCACGGTGACGACGTCACCGGCGCTGCCGGCCCGTGCCGTGCGCCCGGAGCGGTGCAGATAGGACTTGTGCTCGGCGGGCGGGTCGATGTGCACGACGAGTTCGACCTCGTCGACGTGCACGCCGCGGGCGGCGATATCGGTTGCTACCAGCACCCGGGCGCCACCGGAGGCGAACATCGCCAGGTTGCGCTCGCGGGCGGGCTGAGACAGGTTGCCGTGCAAGTCGACTGACGGAACTCCCGATTCGGTGAGCTGCTTGGCGAGCTTGCGGGCCTGATGCTTGGTGCGCATGAACAGAATCCGGCGCCCGGTGCCGGACGCGAGCCGGTGCACGACTTCCTTCTTGGCTTCGGCGTTGGCGACGTGGAACACGTGATGGGTCATCGCGGATACCGGCGAGTCGGCACTGTCGACGGCGTGTGACACCTCATCGCGGAGGAACCGCTTGACGAGCTTGTCCACGCCGTTGTCCAGGGTCGCCGAAAACAGCATCCGCTGGCCGCCGTTGGGCGTCGCGGCCAGAATTCGGGTGACGCCGGGCAGGAAGCCCAGATCGGCCATGTGATCGGCTTCGTCGATCACGGTGATCTCGACCGCCTCGAGGCTGATCAGCCGTTGCTTCATCAGATCCTCTAGCCGGCCCGGGCAGGCCACCACGATGTCGGCGCCGGCCCTCAGCGCGCTCACTTGACGAGATTGCGAAACGCCACCGAAGATCGTCGTGACGCGCAGACCGCACGCGGTTGCCAGCGGTTCCAGCGTCGCGGTGATCTGGCTCGCCAGCTCACGGGTCGGTGCGAGCACCAAACCAGATGGCCGCGAGGGGCGCCGGTTTCCGTCGGAGAGTCGGCTGACCAACGGGATCGAGAAGGCAAGCGTCTTGCCGCTGCCGGTCTTCCCGCGGCCCAGTACGTCCCTGCCGGCCAGCGTGTCCGGAAGGCTTTCGACCTGAATTGGAAATGGATGTTCGATGCCGCGCTTGGCGAGCGCGCCGACGATCGGTCGTGGCACGCCGAGATCGGCAAATGTTTTGTCGGTAGTCACTTTTCGGTGCCTTTCAGGCATCGGTGCCGAGCCGGCGACGAGTACATCGTGCGGCCATCAGCACTAGGGTGGCGAGATTGCCGGTCGGCAAAATCGATCGCCGCGAGACAAGCTAGTGCGCATGCACGTCATCTGGATGCGGTGTTGAGCTCAGACTTTGGGCTGGCACCGGAGGATGAGGAAGCGTTCCACGACGTCGTCGGTATTCGAGGTAGAAGAGACCAACGTTGTTCACAGCCTAGCGCACGCGACGAAAAAGACGACGCCGGAGGGGGTGTGATGTTCGTCGCTGTACGTGTGGTCAGCGTTCCAACCCCGCGCGCCACCGACTTCGCGACTTGGCGCCGACGCGGAAATTGCAATGCGCGTTTGGGGTTTCGGAATTTCAAGTGTCCGGTAATGTCAAACCGATGGAGCGTCGCGTCCTCGAAGCGATCATCTACGAACGCGAGCCGCCGATCGCGCGGATCATTCTGAATCGGGTCGACAAGGCCAATACCAAGGATGCCGCGCTCGTCACCGAAGTCGACAATTGCCTGCACGAGGCGGACCGCGACAGCGAGATCAAGGTCGTCATCCTCAAAGCCAACGGCAAGGGGTTCTGCGGCGGCCATGTCGCCCGCTGGGGGCCGGACGAAAACCCTTATCCGGATTTCGGAAACACGTTCGAGGACCTGTACAAAGGGACCGCCGATCTATTTCTGTGGCCCACGCTGTATTTGTGGGAATTCCCGAAGCCGACGATCTCGCAGATTCACGGCTATTGCATGGGCGGCGGAATCTACCTCGGGCTGTTGACCGACTTCTGCGTGGCGTCCGATGACGCGTATTTCCAGATGCCGCTTGCCCAAAGCCTCGGAGAACCCGGCGGCCACACCATGATTGAGCCGTGGTTGCTGATGAACTGGCATCGCACCATGGACTGGCTGTTGCTGGCGCCGACGCTGTCCGCCCAGCAGGCTCTCGAGTGGGGGCTGCTGAACAGGGTGGTGCCGCGCGAAGACCTCGAGGACACGGTCGAGGAGATGGCGCGCAAAATCGCCCAAATCCCTTTGACCACACTGATGGCGGTGAAGAACAACGTCAAGCGCGCATGGGAACTGATGGGCATGCGGGTGCACCTTCAGGTCAGCCACATCCTGACCAACATGGTCGGCGCGGCGACCGACGTCCAGGCACGCCGAGCCGAACTGATGCAATCAGGCATGAAGCCACGCGATTTCATCGACCGCGACGAAAAGAATTCCTAGCGGCTTTTCTCGCCGGCGATTTTACGCCCGGCCGCATGCCGTGCCGCGACGTAACCGAACACCATCGAGCTGGCAATGCTCGCGCCCGCACCCGGATACGTGCGGCCCATTACCGTCGCGGTGGTGTTGCCCGTCGCGTAGAGGCCGTCGATCACCTGGTCCTGCTGATCCAGCACTTGGGCATGCTCGTTGGTGATCACACCGCCACATGTTCCGACATCGGACGGCAGAACACGGGTCGCGTAGTACGGCGCACGGTCGAGCGGCCCGATCGCGGCGTTCGGTCGATATCCCGGATCACCGAGACAGTCGTTGTAGGCGGACTGCCCACGTCCGAAGTCGGGGTCCAATCCCTTGGCGGAGAAACGGTTGAACCGTTCGATGGTGCGCGCCAGCTCATCGGCCGGCAGGTCGATCTGGCGGGCCAGGTCGGCGATCGTGACGCCGCGTTTGACGGCGCCTTTCTCGATCAGCTCGGGCGGCAGGTGCTGGCTGCGTTTGAGCGGATTGGAGCTGGTGACGTATCGGCGCACGTATCCGTCGTCGAAGATCATCCAGCAGGGGACCGCCTTGTTGGCGTACATCGCCTTGCCCACTTCGACGTAGGAGTTCGATTCGTTGCAGAACCGACGGCCGGTCGAATCGACGTAGATGGCGCCGGGCCGCTGCCGTCCCGAGCCCAGAGATGCGGCGACTGCTCCTCCGTTTGCGATGAAAACCGAAGGCAGCCACCATGCTTCGTCGAGCAGATCGGTCTTGGCGCCCAGGCGCATTGCCGTTTCCAGCACTTCGCCGGTGTCACCGGCGTTGGCGATCGACCACTGGCCTTCATTGGGTTGGTCGCCGCTGTATCGGCGGCGCATCTCCTTGTTGTGGCCGAAGCCGCCGGCTGCCAGTAGAACTCCCTTGCGCGCCTCGATATTCAGGGCGACGCCGTCCCGGTCGACGCGAGCGCCGACAACCCGGCCGTCCTCGACGATCAGGTCTTCCATCGCGGTGCTCGTCCACAGTGGCAGTTGATTACCACCCAGGTCGATCAGCGCCTTGAGCATCTGCGCGATCAGCGAGGCGCCGTTGGTGAGGATCTGCGCGCGCCGTGCACGCGCCGCGGCGGTGCGCAGGAACACCTTGGTGGCGACCGCGAATGCGCGGGGCGCACGGTTGAAGTACTGAACCGAACGAAGCTCGTTGGTGAGTACCACGTACCCGTAATTCTTGGCCAGCGGCGGCTGGACCTTGTCGCGCCAGCTGCCGAGCTCGGCGGCGTCGAACGGGATTCCCTCGACGGCGCGCCCGGACTCGTTGCCGCCCTTGTGATTCGGGTAGTAGTCGCTCCAGCCGGAACAGCGGATCAATCGAACGCCTTTGCGGACGAGAAAATTGATCATTTCGTAGCCCGCGGTCAGGAACATCTCCCGGCGCGCCGGCGAGGAAGCCGGACCGATATCCCCGACCACGTCGGCCAGATAGGCCAGGCCGTCTTCGTGCGAATCGGCGATGCCGTCGGCACGCATCAACGGATTGTTGGGCAGCCAGACGATCCCGCCGGAAAGCCCGGTCGATCCGCCGACCAGGGCCTGCTTTTCGACGATCAGGGGTTCCAATCCGCTGTCCAGCGCCGCCAGGCCCGCCACCATGCCGCCCCCGCCGCTGCCCGCGATCAGCAGGTCCACCGAGCGGTCCCACTGCGTGGTCATGAGCTGAACCCGAGGTCGGCGATTGGGACGTCGATCGTGGTGTTGGTCTTCTGGATCGCGGGAACCAGCGCGTCATAGGGCAGGCCGGCGAGGAACCCGTCGATAACCCGCTCGAAGTTCGAGATCAACCCTTCGATCTGGTCGGACAGCCGCATGAACTCAAACCCTTTGGAATGCAGGCCTTTTTGCTGGCGCGGCAAGTTGGAGAAGTCCTGGGCGGGAATCGGCGGCCAGCGCGGATCGTCGGGTGCCATGGGTTCCGGTGGGGTGGGCTTGCCGGTGACCTGGTCCGGCGGGATCCGCGTCAGTGACCAGATCTCGAACAGGGTCTCCTCGGGCCCCAGCGGCCGGATCCGGTACGACGAGGCGCTGCTGTATTGCGGCAGCAAAAAGTAATGGGGGAAAGCGAAATTGATCGCCTCGGTGATGCCGCGCCGCTCCAACTCGTTGAGATCGGGCATATCGCAGCCCCGCGCCCGATGCCAGCCGACGATGGCGTCGTTGAGCGTCCTGCGCCAGGTAACCATGGCCTCGGCGGGATCGGCCGGCAGCTCGATGTTCTGCAAGCCCTCGGCGACCCGGACGTCGTTCTCATGCGTCATGCCCGCCATGCCTTCGCCGAGCGTGCGCATGAAATACAGGTTGGTCTGCGCCAGGCCGGGCTTCGCGGTGGTGGCGGGCATGCTCGACGGCAGCAGTTGCGGGTGCGTCTGCGGAACGTGGTAGCCCTCCATGAATGCCGCCGTCGCCAATTTCCAGTTCACCGGAAGACGACAGGATTGCCACCACTCGGTGCGCAGCGTTTCCACCTGCCATGCGTCATAGATCGACGCGAACGGTTCGATGCACTCCCGTAGCGTCGGCGCACCGTTGTCGAGGTTGATCCACGCGCAACCACCCCAGAGCTCACAGCGGACCGACACGAGTTCGAGGTCATCCGGGCGCAGGTTGTCCGCGGCGAACGCCTCGGGCCGCGCCACGTTGGTGTTGCGGCCGTCTAGGCCCCAGCACCAGCCGTGGAACGGACACACGAAGGTACGCCGATTCCCGGTGCCTTGCACCAGCTTTACCCCGCGATGGCGACAGGCGTTGTGATATGCCCGCACCGTCTCGCCGTCGACCCGGACCACGATGATCGACTCGTCGAGAATCTCGTACTCGACGTAGTCGCCGGGTTTGGGTATCTCCTCGAGCCGGCAGGCCATCTGCCACACTCGGGGCCACAACATCTCGGCCTCCAGCGCGTAGAACTCCGCGTCATAGTAGCGCTGCTTGGGAATTCGATCGGCGGCCGCCACCGCCCATGGCACCGGTAACGCCGTCCAGTTCGCGTGTCTCGAATCCGTTTCTACAGCCATCTCGTCATCCCTTGTGTCAGCGTCACACGATTCGTGATGCCCGCCCCTGCCAGTAACGCTCGCGAATGCGCCTCTTGTAGAGCTTTCCGTTCGGATCGCGAGGCAATTCCGGGTCGAATTCGACTGTGCGCGGGCACTTGTAGCCGGCCAGGTGGGCCCGGCAATACGCGATCAGCTCTGCCTCCAGGTCAGGCCCGGCGTCGACGTCGGTGACGGGCTGCACCACGGCCTTGACCTCTTCGCCGAACTCGTCGTTGGGAACGCCGAAGACCGCGGCATCGACCAGCTTGGGATGCATGACCAGAAGGTTCTCCGCCTCCTGCGGGTAGATGTTCACCCCGCCGGAGACAATCGTGAACGTCGACCGATCGGTCAAGTACATGTACCCGTCCTCATCGACGTATCCCATGTCCCCCAAGGAACGCCAGCCGCGGTCGTTGTACACCGACGCGGTCTTGGCGGGATCCTTGAAGTACTCGAATTCGGGTCCACCTTCGAAGTAAAGCTCTCCAGCCTGGCCGATGGGAAGCTCTTGTCCGTCGTCGCCGACCACATGCACCGGGGCCATCGGGATCCCGACCGAGCCGGGGTGGGCCAGCCACTCCTGCGGACCGATCACGGTGCCCGCGAATCCTTCAGTGCCGCCGTAGTATTCGTGAATGATCGGTCCAAGCCAATCCATCATCTGGTGCTTGACGTCCACCGGGCAGGGGGCCGCCGCATGGATGACGCAGCGCAGGCTGGAGACGTCGTAGCCGCGCCGCACCGCCTCGGGCAGTTTGAGCATCCGGACGAACATCGTCGGAACGAACTGGGCGTGAGTGACCCGGTGTGTCTCGATCAGTCGCAAGACGGCCTCGGGGTCGAACTTTTTCATGATGATCGACGCCGCACCCACCCGGCTGGCCGCCATGGTGTAGTTCACACCGGCGGCGTGGTACAGCGGCGCCGGGGACAGGTACACACTCGATTGGTCCATGCCGTACTTGTGGATCAGTGCCAGCTCGAGCACCGACTGCGCCCAGGAGCCGTTGCCGTCGACCGGCAGCGGCCGGCGGACCGCCTTGGGCCGGCCCGTGGTGCCCGACGAGTAGAGCATCTCGGATCCGTCCGACAACGGTGGGGCGGCACCCGCCGCCGCCAGCGCGTCCTCGTATCGGGTCCACCCGGGCAGCTCGCCGCCGACGCCGATGTGGACCTCGACCGCCGTGTTGACATCGCCTATGTGGGCTGCGATTTCGGGCATCGACGCGTCGACGAACACCGCCTTGGCATCCGAGTCGCCGATCACGTAGGCAACCTCCTCGGGCGTGAAATGGGTGTTGACGGCGGTGTAGTAGAGCCCGGAAAGCTGGCACCCCCAGGTGATTTCGAAGAACTCCGGTCGATTCGGCAACACCAGGGCCACCCCGGCGCCGCGGCGCAACCCCGCATCATGCAGCGCTGAGGCAACCCGTTGGCTGCGTTCGTAGAGTTCGCCGAACGAGATCGCGCCGCCGTCGGCGATCAAAGCCGGCGACTCTGCGAGCGCGATCGCGTGATCGGCGATGTTCACCTGCGGGCCTACGTCGCTGCGGCGCCGTCGGTCTGGGCGGCGGCCGCGGCCTGACGCCGCGCGTGCTCCGACGGCAGCACCTTGTCCTTGAAGACGGTCTGGATCAGCTGCTGCACGTCCTTGCTGATCGAGGCGAGAGCGACGAGATCGTTGGAGCTCTGCCAGTGCACCCGCATGCCCATCAGCTCCCAGGCCCGCTTGAGGTTGGCCTTGGTGAGCATCAGCGTGGTCAACGGTGCCTGGGCAATGTGGCGGGCGATCGCGTCGACGCGGGCATCCAGGTCTTCCTTCTTGACCACCTCGTTGACCAGGCCAACCTCCAGCGCCTTCTTGGCGTCGATCACCTCGGCGGTGAACAGATAGTAGGCCGCGCGGCGCCAGTTCATGAACACCCATGGCTCGATCGAGCATTCACCCGACGGCATGCCGAACCCCTGCAGCGGTGGGTAAGAGAAGTAGGCGTCGTCGGCGGCGATGACGATGTCGGTGGTCAGGCCCATGTGCGTCCCGCCGCCCACGCAGTAGCCGTGGACCTGCGCGATGGTGGGCTTGGAGAACTCCCACAGGTTCAGCGTCGGCTTGACGAACAGATCCGACTGCGCCTTCCACGGGTGGCCCGTCACCATCGCGTTCTCCACGAACGACGGGTAGTCGACGGCATTGTTGCCGATCGCATGCCCGGAGCAGAAGCCCTTGCCGTTGGCCTTGAGCACCAGCACCTTGATGTCATAGTCGCGGTCGGCGTCCAGTAGTGCGGCGTCAACCTCTTCGGCGAGCTTCTGGTCTTGCGCATTGGCCTTCTCCGGCCAGTTGAGGATGATCTTCGCGATCGGTCCATCCTTCTGGTAGATGATGCGCTCGCGAGTCTCGTTGAGGTCCATATGCTTTGCCTTCCGTTATGACGTGATGACGCCGATTTCGGCGCCGATGTCGTAGATGGTCCCGACCTGGCCCGTCCACTCGACGGTGCCGGATGCTCCCGCTTCGATTTCCTGTTCCACCTTCTCGGTGGCGATCACATAGATCGGTGTGCCCGCCTCGACGTGTTCGCCGGCGCCGACCAGCAGCCCGGTGAGTTCGGCTTCGGACACCGCGACCGATACGCGGGGGATGCGAATAACGAAGTCAGCCACGCGCATTCGCCTTCGCAACCGTGCGCTGGGCCGCTTCGGCGATTCCGGTCGCCGACGGGTACACCTGCGCCTCGAGCGCGGCGGCGGCCGGGTTGGGCACGAACCGCGCGGCTACCCGCTCGACGGGGGCGGCGAGCTCGCCGAACAACTCCGATTGCAGGATCGCGGCGATCTCTGCCCCGGGGCCGGCGAATTGCACCGCGTCGTGGGCGATTACGGCCCTGCGGGTACGCCGTACGGACTCGACGATGGTCTCGACGTCGAGCGGCACCAGGGTGCGCAGATCGACGACCTCGGCGCTGACGTCGTGGCTGTCGAGGGTGGCCGCTGCCGCGAGGCACTCGTGCACGCTGCGTCCGTAGCTGATCAGACTCACATCGGTGCCCGGCCGCTTGATGTCGGCCTGGCCCAGGGGAATTGAGAACCCGGGATCAAGGGGAACCGGCCCCTTCTTGCCTTGCAGCCGGATCGTTTCGACGAACAGGCACGGGTCGGGGTCGAAGATCGCGGAGGCCAGCAGGCCTTTGCCGTCTCGCGGGGTGGACGGCACGATCACCTTCATCCCCGGGATGTGCATGAACCACGCCTCCAGGCTCTGCGAATGCGTGGCGCCGGTGGCCAGCCCCGCATAGACCTGGGTGCGAATCGTGATCGGCGCCGTAGTGCGGCCGGCGGTCATGAACCGCAGCTTGGCGGCGTTGTTGATCAGCTGGTCGGCGGCGATGCCGATGAAGTCCATGATCATGATCTCGGCCACCGGCAACAGTCCGTCGATCGCGGCGCCGATCGCCGCACCGACGATCGCGGCCTCCGAGATCGGCGTGTCCAGCACCCGGTCGTGACCGTATTTCGTCGACAACCCCGCCGTCGGTCCGGACGCACCGGGATCCGCAATGTCCTCACCCAGCAGGAACACCCGGTCGTCGGCCTGCAGCGCCTGATCCAGAGCGAGGTTCAGCGCCTCGCGCATCGTCATCTCTTTTTCATCCATGTCTTTACACCGGAAACTTGATCGCAGTTGCGTACACGTCGCGGTCGAGTTCGTCGGCCGTGGGGGACTCCGCGCTCATCACCGTCTGCAGGGCGGCTTCCACTGCAACCAGTGCTTCGTTGTCAATGCGGGCGAGCTCCTGCTCGTCGGCGATGCCGGCGTCGGCGAGATGTCGCCGGAAGCGCGGCACCGGATCGGCGGCCATCGCCGCTTCGAGTTGTTCCTTCGGGATGTAGGGCATCCGGTCGCCGAAATAGTGGCCCCGGAAGCGGAATGTCACGCACTCGATGAAGGTGGGGCCCTCGCCGCCGCGCGCCCGCCGCAGTGCCTCGTCCAGCGCGGCCCGCACCGCCAGCGGGTCGTTGCCGTCGACCCGAACGCCCGGCATTCCGTATCCGGCGGCCCGGTCGGCGACCCGCTCGAGCTTCATCGTGTCGTGCGTCGGCGTCATTTCGGCGTACTGGTTGTTCTGGCAGACGAACACCAACGGCAGATCCCAGAGCGCGGCCATGTTGGCTGCCTCGTGGAAGGACCCGGTATTGGTGGCGCCGTCGCCAAAGCTGACCACGGTGACGCGATCGAGCTTCTTGCGTTTGGCGGCCATCGCAAGCCCCGCGGCCACCGGCGGTCCCGCGCCGACGATCCCGGTCGAAAGCATCACGCCCACCTCGGGTTTGGCGATGTGCATGGTTCCGCCCTTGCCGCGACCAGCACCGACGGTGCGTCCCATCATCTCGCCGTAGATCTCCTCGAGCGGGACACCTTTGCCGATCAGATCGTGCAGCCCGCGGTAGGTGGTCACCAGCTGATCGTCGGGCCGTAGCGCGGTACCCATCGCGGCGGCGATCGCCTCCTGGCCACGCGACGGCCAGTACACGCACATGAACTCGCCGGTGCCGATACCCTTGGACAGCCGGTCGTCGGCCGCCTTCATCAGCACCATCAGGGCGTAGAGGCGTTTTGCGTCGGGGGATTCGGTGCCGGTCATCGCGTTGTTCCGTTGTGGTGCAGTCTGATTGGTGCGACCGCCGTCATGCGCCTGACCATGGTTTGACCTTGAGGAAGCCGCCGCCGTCGACGCGTAGCTGCTGTCCGGTGATATAGCGTGCGGCGTCGGAGGCGAGGAACAGCACCGCCTCGCTGATGTCCTCGGGTTCGACGTAGGGGATAGGCATCGCCTGGACGAACGGGAAAATCGGTTCGGCGTCCTCGCGCGTCGGCTCTTTCAAGTCGGGCCGGAAGGCGCGATACATCGGCGGGCTGTGCAACATATCGGTGTTGACGTTGGTCGGATGTACCGCGTTCATCCGGATGAAGAACGGTGCCAGCGACCGGGCAAAGTCGTTAACATAGTGCGCTGCAGCCAGTTTCGCGAAAGCATAGCCCGCTCCGCCGGGACCGCCGTCAATGCCGGTGGTATTCATCGATGACATGAATGCCGCGTTGGAACCGATCACGATGATCGACGCGCCGGCCTGTAGGTGTTTGAGACTCGCGTGTACGAGATTGAGTACGCCGACCAGGTCCACGTCGACGGCATCGGCGAACGCCTTCGGGGGCAGACCCGCGGTGAGCGGGCAGATCCCCGCGTTGGCGACCACGATGTCGAGGTGCCCGAGTTCGGCGACACCCTCATCGATCGCAGCGGACAGGGCCACCCGATCGCGGACGTCGGCGATCGCTGTGAACGCGCGCTGTCCCTCCTTTTCGACCAGCCGTGCCGTCTCGTCCAAATCCTCCGGCCGGGCCAGCGGGTACTCGTTCGTGTCGATGTCCGCGCACAGATCGATCGCGATGATGTCGGCACCTTCGGCGGCCAGCATCCGCGCATGCGATCGTCCCTGACCCCGCGCGGCGCCGCTGATCACGGCGACCTTGCCCGTTACCCTGCCCATCGCTGATCCTCTGTCCCGGTGGCTACTTCCGACGACGCACGTGCGGGCTCGTTACCAACGATCGGCTCCATCGCATCTCTTCCACGTAAACCTGCACGTGGCAGTGGCCGGGCTATCAATATCCCTTAGAGTAACTAGAATATCTAAAATAGCAAGAACAGACCGGACGAGGGGGTTGGCGATGCCAGGCGTTCTGCAAGGGGTGCGAGTCGTCGAGTTGGCATCATGGACATACGTCCCCTCGGCCGGAGCGGCGCTGGCCGACTGGGGCGCGGACGTCATCAAGGTCGAGGGCGTGGCGTTCGGCGATCCCGGCCGCGCCCTGGTCGTCGGCGGCTTCACCCGCGAAGCGGCCCGCCCGGATGCCGACTTCATCCTCGAGTTGGGTAACCGTGGCAAGCGCAGCATCGGGATCGACATCAAATCCGAGACGGGCCGCGAATTGTTCGGCCGCCTGTTGGCCACGGCGGATGTATTCCTGACCAACTGGCTGCCCGGCGCAATGGAGCGTGCGCGGCTCACCGTCGACGACATTCGCGCGTTCAACCCGAACATCATCATTGCGCGCGGCACCGGCCTCGGGGTCCGCGGGCCGGACCGCGATCGCGGCGGCTTCGACGCGGCCACCTACCTGGCGCGCGGCGGGGTCGCCTACACCCTGACCCCGTTCGGCACCGATACACCGGCCGTGCAGGGCCCCGGCTTCGGTGACCTGCAAGGCGGGGCCACCCTGGCCGGTGGCGTGTGCGCGGCGCTGTTCCACCGCGAACGCACCGGCGAGCCGACGATCGTCGACTCCTCCCTACTGGCCCAGGCGATGTGGTCCATCGCGCCGTCAATCTGTGCCGCCGATTTCTTTGATATCGACGGAATTCCCGGCGCCCCACCGGGATTGGCAATCAATCCGCTGGTGAACCGGTACCAGACCAAGGACGGCAGATGGATTCAGCTTGTCTTCCTGCAACCCGACAAGTTCTGGGCCGGCTTCTGTGAGCGCATCGGGCTTTCGGAGTTGGCCAACGACGAGCGCTTCGTGCCGTCGAGCAATCTGATCGCGAACGCGGCCGCGGCGACCGAGATCGTCGCGAACACTTTTGCCGGCCAGGACCTCGCACACTGGCAGCAGGTGCTCCAAAGCGAACCAGGCGTGTGGGGCGCACTGGCTACACCGAGGGAGACACTCAACGACCCGCAGGTGGAACCCAACGGTTACGTGGTGACAAACGTCGACGATTACGGGGAGGAATATCGAATCGTTGCCGCGCCGGTCCAATTCAACGAAACGCCACCACGTCCGGCACGGGCTCCAGAACATGGTCAGCACACCGAGGAAATTCTGCTCGAACTCGGCGTCGAGTGGGACGACATCGCTAAGGCGAAGGACCTCAACTCGATCCTCTGATACCGGCGGACCACGCCAAGGGGCGGGCAGTTGACAAACGGCTCCTATCCGAGGGACCAAAGTCATTGTCTGCCAACAAACTGATGACGACTGCCGCTACGAGTCGTAGGTTTGTGCCGAGGTACATCATGGCCACCTTCATGCGCAATAGCGATGCCTTCACGTGGGCAATGGAAGCCGATCCACGGCTGCGGTCAACCGTGGTCAGCATCGTGTTGCTGGACCGGTCCCCGGACTGGGCGCAGGTGCGTGACCGACTCGACCTGATCAGCAGGAAACTACCGATGTTTCGGCAGCGGGTGGTGGCGTCACCACCGCCGGCCCCACCCCGGTGGGAGTACGTGCGGGACTTCGACCTCGGCTACCACATTCGCCGAACCGCCTGCCCCGGGTCCGGTGAGATCGAGGACGTACTCGAGGTGGCCCGATTGGCCGAGATGCAGGACTTCGACCGGGCGCGGGCGCTTTGGGAGATAACGCTGATCGATGGCCTCAAAGACGGTGGCGCCGCGATGGTCTGCAAGTTCCACCATGCGCTCACCGATGGAGTCGGGGGCGTCCAGATCGCGATGAACCTGTTCAACCTGTCCGAAGAGATCTATCCGCACGAGTCCCTGCCGCCCGAGCCGCAGGGATACGACCCGTCGTTGCTGGGGGATTACCGCGACTCCTGGCGCTACGACGCCGACCTGATGGGCAAGGCGTTGATCGGTGTCGTCAAGACGGCCCCACGGCTGCTGATCGACAGTGTTCGGCGGCCTATTACGACGGCCCGATCCGTGGCGGCGACCACGGCATCGGTCTACCGGACGGTGCGGCCGATAGCCCGGACCGGGTCACCGCTGATTACCGAGCGTGGCCTGATCCGGCGACTCGGTGTCCATGAGGTGCCGAAGTCGCTGCTTCGAGAAGCTGCGCACCGATGCGGGGGCGCGCTGAACGACGCGTTCGTCGCCGGCGTAGCCGGTGGGTTACGGCAATACCACGAGAAACACGGGGTCGAGATCGGCGATCTGCACCTTTCCATGCCGATCAGTCTGCGTACCGCCGCCGACGAGATGGGAGGAAACCGGATCACGCTGATGCGCTTTGACGTGCCGGTGAGCGAGGCCGACCCGGCCGCACGAATCAAGGCGATACACCAGCGCACCGGCGCGGTGCGCGATGAGAGGTCGTTGCCCTATACGCAGTTGATCGCCGGCGCGCTGAACCTGATGCCGCGCTGGTACATCGGTTCGGTACTGCGCCACGTCGACTTCGTGGCCAGCGACGTGCCGGGAGTGCCGGTGCCGGTCTTCCTGGGCGGCGCGGCGGTACGCGCCCAATACGCATTCGGTCCAACGATCGGGGCTTCGGTCAATGTCACGTTGCTGACCTACATCGACACCTGCGCGATCGGCATCAACGTCGATACCGTCGCAATACCCGACTACGACGTCTTCTACGACGCCATCGTCGCGGGGTTTGACGAGTTAAGTTCGCTCGCAACCTAATTCGGTGCGCAATCTCCACCGGCGGAACTACCGGCGCATACCGACACGATCACAAGCACATATCAGTATCGGCGGCGGTATGGCATAACGGCGCCATTCGACAAATCATGGCACAGTGCGCCTTTGAGAATCCCGATCGCGAGTCATGCGTTCTGGCACGGATTCTTGTTCGCTATGCCGAGTAGCGAATTTTCGTTGGGGGCGACAGGAGGTATGAAGAGCATGGCGAACTGGGTTCCCGCACCTTCCTCGTGCGGACCGAACTCCAGCCGCATTCTCGACACCGCGCGGGGGATCATCATCGGACTTCGCCGGTGCCGTTCGGAGACGGCGTTCGACGAATTGCACACTGCGGCACTGCGTCACAAGGTTCCGGTATTCGCGATGGCATGGGCGCTTGTGCACCTGGCCGGCGAAGGCGAAAAAACATCGAGCTTCATCGAGGCACAGTCGGCCGCGCGCCACGAGTGGGGTCAACTGTTCAGCGGAGCAGCAGCACTGAGCTGTTGAGACGTGACCACGATCTTGGCGCGGCCGGGGTCCCTGGGGGGTACCACGGCCGTGCCAACCCACGTCAAGAATCCACCGGGCTGACGCCGACGATCAGGCACTAGCGGCGGTCCGTCGGCGAGTCTTCACCGCCCCTTCACGCGTCGTCAACGACTCCAGGCCGGCGAGTCGGCCGCCGTGCGCAATGCTGCGATGATGCGCTGCTCCTTTTCCAGGAAGCGCTCGGTGGGAGCCGGCACCGAGATGGCGACGACGTTGTCGCCCAACGTCCGTCGGGCGATGGCGGCCGCCGAAATACCCGGGGTGTGTTCGCCCCGGTCGAACGCGATCCCGCTACGCCGGATCTCGGTGATCTCGCGGCGAAGCCGCTCTGCCACGCCGGAACTGAACCGACAGATCATCGCCTCCGCCTCGGTGTCGTCCAGCGCCGCCAGCGCCGCCTTGCCATTCGCGGTCACTTCCAGCGGGAATCGAACACCGACGGCAGAGACCGCGCGGAGCCGGTGTGAGGACTCGATCTGGTCGACGAACCACATCCGCTGGCCGCGCAACAAGGACAAATCGACGGTTTCACCGTCGGTCGCCCGCGCTACCCGTTCGATGGTCGGCCGGAACATCGCCGAGACGTGCGGTCCCGCGGCGCTGCCGAAACCCAGCAAGCGCTCGCCCAGCGAGAAGTGGCCTTGTGAATCCACCCCGGCCAACCCGACTTCCACCAGGCCGACCAGAAGGCGCCGCGCCGTCGATTTGGCCAGTCCGAGCCGCTCACCGAGGTCGACCAGCCGGAGCCGTCCCGGCTCGGCGGCGATCTCGTCCAACGCGGCCGCGGCACGGCGCAGCACCTGGATGCCTTCGTCGCGATTCGTGGGCGAAGCGGGTTCCGTGGGTGCCACACTTCCACTATAGTGTTCCGCAATGCGGACTACCAAGACCCGCAATATGGATCTAAGGAGCGTCAGATGAGTTCGCTACCGGCAGGGCGGCACTTCTTTCGCGGCGACGACGGATACGAAGATGCTCGCCGCGGCACGGTATGGAATCAACGAGTCCCCGCCCGCTACCCGGAGCTGATCGTTGCGGCCGTCGATACCGACGACATCGTCAGCGCGCTGCGCTATGCCAAGGCCAACGGCCTCAAGGTGAACATCCGCTCGGGCGGCCATAGCTGGGCAGCCAATCACTTGCGCGATGGCGCCGTGCTGCTCGACGTCAACCGGATCAATCACGCGAGTATCGATGCCGAAAAGGGCGTCGCGGTCGTCGGCCCCGGCAAGGGCGGCAGCATCCTGATGGCCGAGCTGGAAGCGCAGAATCTCTTCTTTCCCGCCGGGCACTGCAAGGGTGTGTGCGTCGGCGGTTACCTACTCCAGGGGGGATACGGCTGGAACAGCCGGGTCTGGGGCCTGGCGTGCGAGAACGTCATCGGTCTGGATGTGATCACTGCCGAGGGCGAGCAAATCCATTGCGACGCAGACAATCACGCCGACCTGTACTGGGCCGCGCGCGGCGCCGGCCCGGGCTTTTTCGGCGTGGTCACCTCGTTCTACCTGAAGCTGTACCCACGCCCCGGCGCCTGCGGCACCAGTGTGTACGTCTATCCGATCGAGCTCGCCGACGAGATCTTCACGTGGGCGCGCAACGTCAGCGCCGAGGTGGACCGCCGCGTCGAAATGCAGATCGTGGCAAGCAGAAGCGTGCCGAACATGAACATCGAAACGCCGGCCATCACCTTCGCGTCGCCGGCATTCGCCGACACCGAGAAACAGGCCCAGGAAGCACTGTCCATCTTCGGTACGGTGCCCGTTGTCGACAAGGCGCTGGTCGCAATTCCTTACCTGCCAACCGACATGCCCACCTGGTACACCGCCGTGATGAGCAACTACCTGTCCGACCACCGCTACGCCGCCGACAACATGTGGACGTCGGCCTCCGCCGAGGATCTGCTGCCCGGCATTCACAACATCATCGACACGATTCCCGACCACCCGTCGCACTTCCTGTGGCTGAACTGGGGGCCGTCGCCGGCCCGCCCCGACATGGCCTACAGCATCGAAGACGAGGTTTACCTCGCCTTGTACGGCGCCTGGAAGAACGAATCCGACGACGCGAAGTACGGCGACTGGGCGCGCTCCAACATGGCCGCGATGTCGCATCTGGCCACTGGCATTCAGCTGGCCGACGAGAATCTCGGCCAGCGTCCGGCCCGATTCGCCAGTGACGAAGCGATGGCCCGCCTCGATAAGATACGAGCGGCCTACGACCCGGATGGTCTGTTCCATGCGTGGATGGGACGACTCTGATGGCCGGCGACCTTTACCTCGGTTATCGCAACGACGACGCGAACACACCGTTCGGCAAATTCTTCAATCCCGAAATGGCCCCGCTGCCAACACATGTCGTTGAGGCGCTACAGCATGGTCCACAAGGCGGGATGGCAATGCCGGCGTTCGAAGACGCCGCGAGCGTCGCCGAGGTGGGCTACCAGCAAACCGAGAACGGCTACGGCGTCCTCGACGACGGCAGCTATCAGGTGTCGGTACGCACCGATATGCCCGGCGTCACTCCGGCGATGTGGACCTGGTGGTTCGGCTGGCATGGCAGTGACACCCGCCGGTACAAGCTGTGGCATCCACGGGCACACCTGTCCGCGGCCTGGAAGGACGGCTCGAAAGATGCGGACGCCCGTCGAGGTGCCCAGCGCTACATCGGTCGCTGGTCGTTGATCAGCGAGTACATCGGCTCGACGATGCTCAATGGCGCAATCCAATTCGTCGATCCCGCGGAGATGGACTGTCCGCCTGACAGCGAGGATGCGGTGGCGATCTGCGCACGGCTGGGCGCCAGTGACGCTCCGGTGGACGTCGGATGGTTCATCCATCACGTCCGGTCCACGCGGGCCGGATCCGAAATGCGGTCCCGGTTCTGGATGGGCGGGCCGCACATCGCGGTGCGCAACGCTCCCGGAGTTGCCTCAATAGCGCTGCGCCCCATCGCATCTCGTATACTCGGCAACCCGGAAGCCAACGCCCGGAATCTGCTCGTGCATTGCGCGCAGGAGATGAACCACCTGGCCGGATTCCTGCCCGAGCTCCACGGGGCGTTCGGCGACGAGTAACTCGCGTTCAGCCGGCGTAGGCGGGCGCGACGAAACGCTCGACCAGCTGGCGCTCGGCCTCGTCGTCGCCGACGGGCCAGTACATCAACGACAGCACCACGCGGACTACCCATTGCGCGCCCTGCGCATCGCCGTGGGTGAGGCCGGTCAGCTCGGTGGCGAACCCGGCCAATAGCGGTGATCCCGTGAGCCAGGCCATATCGCCGGCTCGCAGCGGACTGATCATCAGCTGATACAGCGGGTCGGCGCGGATCAGCTTGAGCGCCACGGTGATGGCGGTGACGACGCGCTCCGGACCACTCATGGACTCGACGGTCTGGCGCACGGTCTCGACGATGCGCGATGCGGCGCGGGTGATGACCGCATCGCGGATTTCGGCCTTGCCGCCGGCGTAGCGGTAGATGGTGGCCCGCGAACAATGGACACGCTTGGCCAACTCCTCGATGTCGAAGCCGTCCCGCCCCTCTCGAATGATCATCTCGGTGGCGGCCGCATAGATGCGCTCGGTCGCGATTTTGCGGCGGTCGCCCCCGACCAGCCAGTCGTCTCGTGCCACCGATCACCACCTTCGTCGCGAGAAGCGAGAATGCCTTCATCGCACGCTGAGACAAATGAAGGCCTTAATCTCACCATAATCGCAGGTTCGGGTTCACCGTTGAGACAGTCCGATAGGGGAGCGCCGCGTGGCGGCTTTCAACTTTCGGCATGACGTTGACGTGGCGATATCGGTGTTCGCAGGCTGAATCTGTGACAGTCATAGCCCAGGCGGACACGTTCTTCGGCACCGAATCTCTGCAAGATCCTTACCCGCTGTACGAGCGCATGCGCGCCGAGGGGTCGGTGCATCGAATCGCCGGCTCCAACTTCTACGCCGTGTGCGATTGGGATGCCGTCCACGACGTGCTCGCCCGCCCCGAGGATTTTTCAGCCAACCTGACCGCCACGCTGACCTACACCACCGACAGTGGCATCAAGGCCTTCGAGATGGATCCGCTCGGCGGCCCGACGCACGTGCTCGCGACCGCCGACGATCCCGCCCACGCCGTGCACCGCAAGCTGGTGGTGCGCCAGTTGGCGGCCCGACGGATCCGCGCGATCGAGCGATTCGCGTCCGACACGGCGGAGCGGTTGTGGAACGAGGCGCTGAGCGACGGGCGCGTCGAATGGATGGATGCCATGGCCAACCGGCTGCCGATGATGGTGGTTGCAGAGCTGATCGGGGTCCCCACGACCGATGCCGCGCAGCTGATGAAGTGGGGGTACGCGGCGACCCAAATGGTCGAAGGGCTGGTCAGCGACGAACAGCTGGCCGCCGCGGGAGTCGGCGTCATGGAACTCAGCCAATACATCAACCAGCAATTCGACCTCGCCGCCGCCGATCCCCGGGACAATCTGTTGGGCGAGCTTGCCGTCGCCTGCGCCTCCGGCGAGGTGGAGGCCTTCGCCGCACAGGCCATGATGGTGATCTTGTTCGCCGCGGGGGGAGAGTCCACGGCGTCGTTGTTGGGCAGTGCGGCCTGGATTCTCGCGAACCGCCCCGACATCCAGCAACAGGTGCGCGAAAACCCAGCGCTGCTAACGGCATTCATCGAGGAGACACTGCGCTACGAGCCGCCGTTTCGGGGCCATTACCGACATGTGCGAAACGACACCGTGCTGGCCGGCACCGAGCTGCCCGCCGATTCGCATCTGTTGCTCTTGTGGGGTGCGGCCAACCGGGATCCGGCC
The DNA here is from genome assembly GCF_039023525.1 of Mycobacterium sp. 050272. NCBI lineage: Bacteria > Bacillati > Actinomycetota > Actinomycetes > Mycobacteriales > Mycobacteriaceae > Mycobacterium > Mycobacterium sp. 050272. The sequence goes on from NZ_JBCHKV010000004.1 coordinate 201,486, forward strand.
CACTTCGACAGGCCGGGGGAGTTCCTGCTGAATCGCGCCGAAACCAAGGGGCACATCAGTTTTGGCAAAGGCGCACACTTCTGCGTCGGGGCCGCGCTGGCGCGCCTGGAAGCCACCATCGTATTGCGAATGTTGTTGGATCGGACCTCGACGATCGCGCAGGCCGACGTCGGACGTTGGCTGCCCAGTCTTCTCGTGCGTCGTCTCGAACGACTGGAGCTGGCCGTCGGCTGATTCGCCGCTATTTACCGGGCGGAAGTTGGCGTGGCCCTTCGGGTGGGCGAAGCTGGCGCGGGCCCTCCCGGTGCGACAACTCCGGTGTGCGATCGCTGTCCGCGGGCGCCAGCGGACGGCCGTCGGCGCCCTCGACGCGCAGTTCCGCAGCGCGGTGCTGACCCACGCGCTGGGCTGGGTGGTCGTGCGTGTCGTGGTGCTCGCGCGCGGAGGCGATCCGTTCGGGGCGCTGCGCATCGGTTGTCGACGAGCGCGGCTCGCCCGGGCCAGAGCTCTGCGCGTCGAACGTGACTTTGCGAGAGCGCCTGAGCGCGAACGTGATCTCCTCGACCTCTTCGAACACCTGGCGCGCGGTGCGCAGCGGTGCGGTGGTGTTGTCGATGGCCCGCGCGACGAAGGACGGCACCAGAGGACGAATCCAGCGCGCCGCGGCCCTGGTGGCGCCTGGGATCGACGGGATGGCTGAAGTGGTGGGCTCGTCCGGGACTTCAACCGCGCCGGCCGGTTCGACCTCCGCCGGTAGATTTTTCACCGTCGGCGTTACATCGGCATGGGAAGCCGTTGTGCCGGAGGGTAATTCAGCGGTAGCCCGACTGGCGGCTTCCGCCTCGGCGGCGATCGGCAGGTAAATGTCTTCCTGCACCGGTTCGAAGGCCCGCACCGGCGGCGCGGGGCGCGGGCCCTCGACGGCTTCGGTGACTCGACGGCGCTGCTGCTCCCGGTCGATCTCGGTTTGTGCCTCGATGGCCAGCCGAGCCTGAGTGAGTTGGTGCTCGGCCCAAAGGATTTCGGCTTCGCGGCGAACCTGGGCGCGCTTGATCGCGATTGCGGTATCCGCGTCGAGTTCGGCGCGCTCACGTTCCGCCCGAGCGGTCGCGTGGCGATCGTGTGTGGTCTCACCGCGCCACACCCGCAGAATCAGGGGAAGCAAATACACCAACACGAAAAACGCGATGGTCAGCAAGCGCAACACCATCGCCCCGGCGCTGCCGAAGGTGAGCTCGTTCATCGCGATCCAGCGCGCGCCGAGACCGCCCGGGCCAGCATCGGCAAGCACCCGTTCGCGGGCATCGTTGACGGCCTGCTCCTCGCGGGAAATCGAGGCGTCCAACGTGGGTGCTTGGGCCTGGCGGGCCGCCAACGCGTTGTCCAACTCACGCTGCGCGTCGGCGAGAACCTGGTTGGCCGTTCGGGTTTCGGGCCCGGCACCGGGATCGCCGGTGATGCGGGTCTGTGGGCACGCCGGGCTCGGGTGGTATTCGCAGCGCGCGATTACCAGGGCGTTGTCCTGGCCGTTGCGGGCCTGGGTGACCGCGTCGTCGAGCCCGCTGCGCGCCGCACGGGTGCGTTGCAGGGCTGCCGACGCCTGCGCGACGGCCGGCGCCGAGTCGGCGCTATGCAGCGCCCGGTCCTCGAGATGGTGATCGATCGAGCGGGAAAACACCACGAGCGCGGCGAGATCGCCGACGACAACGCCGACCGTCGCCGCAACGACCACCCGTCCCGCGATGCCGGGCCAGCCGCGGCGCGGGCCGCTGGCGACGCCGCGCGTCACCGCCCCAACCAGCAGGCCGAAGACGAGGGTCAGCGCGACGATCGCGATCAGTGGCCAGCGTGCCGACGCGTTAACCGCCAACGCCGCGACCAGCCAGGCCAGCACGGCTCCGAACAGCACCACTGCACCCGCGACGGCGTGGGTGGACCGCTCGTGACGTTCACTCAACTCGCGCCAGTGCCCGCCACCAAGCCAGGCGAGTACCCCCTCGACCCGGGAGACGGCTGAGCGCGGCTCAATCGATTCGTGGGCGCCCATCAGACTCCAACACCTCCGTCGTCAAGCGTCCCAGGCCGTCGGCCGACACACCGAATCGAAGCGCCGACGTGTGGCGTTGTTCACAAAGCGATCCCGCAGCGGCGGATAAGGGTCAAATTCCTGCGACGCGGACAGATCAGCGAAGCTTCCGGCAAATGCCGTGAGACGGTATAAGCCTATGCAAAACCACGACTACGTCACCTACGAAGAATTCGGACGCAGATTCTTCGAGGTCGCCGTCACCCCCGAGCGCGTCGCCGCCGCGTTCGCCGATATCGCCGGCAACGAATTCGCGATGGAGCCGATTGCCCAGGGACCCGGCGGGATTGCCAAGGTCAGTGCGAACGTCAAGATCCAAGACCCGCGGGTCACGCGACGCTTGGGTGACAGCATCACATTCGTCGTTCACATTCCGCTCTCGATTGATCTGCTGCTGGATCTGCGGCTCGACAAGCAGCGTTTCCAGGTCTCCGGTGACATCGCGTTGCGCGCGACCGCACGGGCGGCCGAGCCGCTGATCCTGATCGTCGACGTCGCGAAACCGCGGCCCTCCGATATCACCGTCAATGTGTCGTCGAAGTCGTTCCGCGGCGAGATACTGCGCATCCTGGCCGGTGTCGACGGAGAGATTCGCCGATTCATCGCCCAATACGTCGCCGACGAAATCGATGCGCCCCATTCGCAGGCCGCACAGGTCATCGACGTCGAAGAGAAGTTGAACGAGGCCTGGCCGTAGTCGACGCACCGGCGCCGGTGCGCACCGATCAGCTGTCACCAGTGGCCGACCCGCAACTCGGGCAAACGAAATGAACCGTTAAAAGCGGACCGGCGAATTAGTCACACCGCAAAGAGCGGTGGGTTAGTCTACGGCCGTGCGATACCCATTTCAGCCTGATAGTCCGGTTACATAGGAGGTTCACATGGCCCATCGGTGGTTACTTGCGGCAACGCTGATCGCGGGATTGGCGATCTCGGGCTGTTCGTCCGGCAGCAAAACGACGAGTCCGTCCGGTTCGTCGACGAAGAGTTCCACCTCAGCGTCCGCCACATCGAGCTCCTCGACGAGTGAAACCACCGAGGCGGCACCATCAACCACGCTGGACACCAGCCAGTGCGTCGATGTCACCGGCGCGAACGCCGACTTGCTGACCGCGTCAGACAACGCTGCCGCTCGCAAAGCCGCCGACACCCTCGAGAAGTACAACCCGCCGGCCAAGGTCAAGGACGCCATCGAACATTTCGTCACCACCGGCGGTGCTCACTTCGATGACCCGGACTACACGAAAAACAACAAACTCGTCAGCGACTGGGTAAAAGGCGTCTGCCCGACGTAACGACCGGAATCAGCTCAGCACGGGCAAATTGCTTCCGGGGCCCACCGCGGCCCCGAAAGCGTGCCGGCCGGCCGACGCGGTGACACAGCGCGCGTTTTGCGGTTCCCCGGGCGCGGGTATGTAGAACCTCGACTGAACGCTCAGGACGGCTCAAGAGGAGCGACAAACTTTGGCGCAAGTAGATGTTTCGACGACGTCGGATCTGGACCCCGGGGCCGCCTGGAAACTGGCGTCCGATCTGGGTCGATTCGAGGAGTGGATGACGATCTTCGCCGGCTGGCGCGGCGAAATGCCGTCGACGATCGAGCAGGGCACCAAAGTCTCGTCGTGCATCAAGGTCAAAGGATTCCGCAACGTCGTGCACTGGACGGTGACTCGCTACGACGAACCCAAATCGATCGAGCTGCAAGGCCGCGGTCGGGGTGGGATTCGGATCACCGTGGCGATGGACGTGACCGACACCGCGCCGGGATCCATCTTTCATTTGAACGCCGACATCGGTGGCGGGGTGCTCAGCGGGCCGGTCGGCAAGGTTGTGGCGCGCGTGCTGCGTACCGATGTGCGCACGTCGGTAGAAAATCTGGCCGCTCTGCAGTAGGCGCGGGCCTCACCGCGCGGGGTGGCTTGCGAGCCATTCCCGTTCCGCCTGGCGGATTCGCCTGCCGTCCGTGGCAAGCCAATCCAGGCCGACGCCCAACGCCATCAGTCCGACAATTGCGGCCGAGAGCCCAATGCCGATCTCGCCCAGCGCAAATCCGGTGACGGATACCACCAGCGCGATCACCGCCGCCCCGACCACGAGTGTGCCGGGCGTTCGCACGGATTGCTGCGGCAGTCCAGACCGAACCTCGTCGATCGAGCTGTGGCTGTTGTGGTCCATGCAGACGCGGCTACCCGAAACGCCGAGTGGCCAAACGACTTCGGCGCCCGGACCGTCGATCCGGGGTGAGAGCGTTCATTCCGAATCCCACGACAACAATCGACGCACCGGCCGCGTCTCGATGGCATTAACGGTCAGCAGTCGGCGCCTGATGCACCACCCCGAGTCCGTGGACTCGTACTCGTCGTCGTAGCGCAAATGCCAAGCCGCGTCGAATACCTCATTGTCGCGCCGAGTCCAATGATGGGCGACGCACGCGATCCGGCCGCGCGCAGTGCCAGGACGCGGCCCGTCGTCGTACACCTCGCCGACGATCGCGTGTTCGGTGCGGGCCACTGCGGCCACCGCGGCCACCGCCTGCGTGATGGCCGACCGGCCCCGATGCACATGAAGCGGCGTCAACGCGGCCGGCGGCTCAGGCACGACCAGCTCGGCATCGGTCGCGAAAAGTGTTGCCACGGCATCGAATTGACGGTTGTCGACCCCGGCCGCATAGCGGTGCACCACGTCGCTGAGTGCGGATCGATCGTTCGCGGAGAGCGTCATGGCACCTGAAGCTAACACCGAGCGCGGTCAGATGGTTGGCGGTGCCAGCGCGGCGCGTACCGCGTCGGCCAGCGTGGCGACCCGGCGACTGGTAAATACGTCCTCGAGCATCACCGGCTTACCGTCGGGCCCGGTCAACGGAACCCGCCAGTTGGGATACTCGTCGGTGGTACCGGGCTGATTCTGGGTTCGGCGATCGCCGACCGCGTCGGTCAGCGCCACGCCCAATAACCGGGACGGCGTGCGGCCCAGGTAGCGGTAGAGGGCGAGGACGATCTGTTCGGGGTCAGCGTCGGGGTCGTGCTCGCCGAGCAACCCCACTCGGCGCAGCTCGGCCATCCAGGCCGCCAATTCCGCCCGGTCGGACTCGAGCTCTTCGCTGACGGGCCGGGTCAGCAATCCCAGCGACTCGCGCAGCCGGACATGGTCGCCGGCCAGGTAACCGGCGGTCGGTGGCAGATCGTGGGTGGTGACCGACGACAGGCAGTACTCGCGCCAGCGTTCGGCGGGCAGCGGACCGCCGGTCCCGTCGCGGTCGAGCTCGAACCAGAGAATCGAGGTGCCCAGCAGTCCCCGGAGTAAGAGGTAGTCGCGGACCCACGGTTCGACGGTGCCGAGGTCCTCGCCGACGACCAGGGCACCGGCGCGATGCGCCTCCAGTGCGACGATGCCGACCATTGCCTCGTGGTCGTAGCGCACATAGGTACCTTCGTCCGGCGGTGCGCCCGCGGGGATCCACCACAGCCGGAACAACCCAATGATGTGGTCGATCCGTACCCCACCGGCATGCCGCAACACCGCCTGAATCAGCGCGCGGAACGGCCGGTACTCCTGTTCCTCCAGTCGGTCGGGGCGCCATGGCGGCTGTGACCAATCCTGGCCGAGCTGATTGAACTCGTCGGGCGGCGCGCCCGCTGTCACCCCCAGGGCCAGCACATCTTGCAGAGCCCAGGCGTCGGCCCCGTTCGGATGCACGCCGACCGCCAGGTCGTGCATGATGCCCAACGACATGCCGGCCCGCACCGCCTGCGACTGTGCCGCGGCGAGTTGTTCGTCGATCTGCCATTGCAACCAGCGGTGGAAATCGACCGCCTCCGCGTGCTTTTCGGCGAACCGGGCGACGCCGATCGCGGTCGGATGCTGTAGGAATTCCGGCCAGCAATGCCAGTCGCCGCCGTATTTTTCGGCCAGCGCGCACCAGACGGCGAAGTCGTCGAGCGCGCTGCCTTCACGCTCGCAGAAGGCGGCATAGGCCAGCTCCCGGCCCGCGGACCGCGGTATCCGGTAAATCAGCTTCAGCGCCTCCCGCTTGGCCTTCCACGCCTTGTCGCGGTCGATGGCATCGAGCCGTGCGGCGTGCTGTTGGACCTCGTCGCGAAGCCGCCGCAACCGGCCACGCTTGGCCAGGTCGGCGAATTCGGGGATGGACTCGACGCGTATGTAAAGCGGGTTGAAGAAGCGGCGTGACGTCGGAAGATAGGGCGAAGGTTCCATCGGGATCGTCGGGGTGGCCGCGTGCAGCGGGTTGACCAACAGGTAGTCGGCCCCGTGCCGCGACGCCGACCAGACGGCCAGGTCGGTCAGGTCGGTCAGGTCGCCGATGCCCCACGACTGCTCAGATCGCACGCTGTAGAGCTGGGTGGCCAAGCCCCAGGCCCGACGCGCGCCGAGTTGCTCGGGCAGTCCGAGCCAGTCGGGTGTCACGATCAGCGCGGCGCTGGTTTCGATACCTCTGGATCGCAGATGCAAACGGTGGTAGCCCAGTGGCAGATCCGTCGGCAGCACAAAGCTCGCTTCGCCGACCCATCGCCCGTCCAGATTGAACGGCGGCGTGAAGTTGTCGACCTGCTGCACGCCGCCGTGCACGGTCCCGTCCTCGAGCCGCAACAAGACTTCGGCGGGATCGCCGTGGGTTACGTGCACCCAGAACCGCGTCGGGGCGCCGGTGCGGGCGACGATTGTCGCCGGCAGTTGACGCGACCAATAGGTGCGCAGCTGCTTGGCCAGGGCCTCGTTGCGATCCTGCTCGGTGCCTGCCTCGACGCCGAGAGCGGCGAGCACGGCGATCAGCGTGCTCTCCGATATCTGAGCCTGGCGGCCCGCCCAGTCCTCGTACCACGTGGAAATGCCGAATCGGCCGGCCAGTTCGACCAACGAAGGTGCGAGCTCAGTCATGCCGCTCATCTTGCTGCCAAACGTCGCCCGGCACGACGCGAGCCGGGCGACTAGCGCCGCCGATGTTGCTGGCGCCGACTAGTCAGCAGGTCAGCGGAGCGTCGGGGTCTCGCTTGCTCGACAGGACGGGTTGGCCGTGCGCGGCTACGATCCCAGTGAAGAGATGAGTAGTCCAGCCGGGGGATCCAGTGGGGAACAGGGAAACTGCCAGCTCAGCGACGTTTGCCGGCGCTGGGCGAGTTGGCGATGCCGTTTGACGCCGGCCGGATTGATGGACGTGACGAGGCTTTGAAGTGAACGCCACATTGCGCTACATGGCGAGGTCATTGCGGGTGGCTTACGGTTATCGATGTGATTCGCGTGCTGGACGTTGTCCAGGCGTTCTAACAGACCGGATGGTGAATTAGTGGCGGAAGAGAGTCGCGGGCAGCGCGGCTCGGGGTACGGCCTCGGGCTATCGACGCGCACCCAGGTGACCGGCTATCAGTTCCTTGCTCGGCGAACCTCGATGGCACTGACCCGCTGGCGGGTCCGGATGGAGGTCGAGCCGGGACGGCGCCAGACCTTGGCCATCGTGGCGTCGGTCTCCGCAGCGGTGGTGATCTGCCTGGGCGCCCTGCTGTACTCCTTCATCAGCCCGGCCGGTCAGGTGGGGGATTCGCCGATCATCGCCGACCGCGACTCCGGTGCGCTTTACGTCCGGGTGGGCGACAAGCTGTACCCGGCGCTGAACCTGGCCTCGGCCAGATTGATCACCGGACGCCCCGACAACCCGCACCTGGTGCGCTCCAGTCAGATCGCCAACGTCCCGCGTGGCCCGATGGTGGGCATCCCCGGCGCGCCGTCGACCTTCGGCCCCAAGACCCCGTCCCAGTCGTCGTGGCTGATCTGCGACACAGTCGCCGGCTCGACCGGCGTCGGCGCGCCCTCGGGTGTGACCGTGACGGTGATCGACGGCACGCCGGACCTCAGTAACCGCCGCCACGTATTGAACGGCTCCGACGCCGTGGTGTTGAGCTACAGCGGCGACACCTGGGTAATCCGGGAAGGACGCCGATCGCGGATCGACGCGGCCAACCGCTCCGTGCTGTTGCCGCTCGGCTTGACTCCGGAACAAATCAGCATGGCAAAGCCGATGAGCCGCGCCTTGTACGACGCGTTGCCGGTGGGCCCCGAGCTGACGGTTCCCGAGGTACAGAACGCGGGCAGCGCGGCGACCTTCCCCAACGCGCCCGGTCCGGTGGGAACGATCCTGGTCACGCCGCAAATCAGTGGGCCCCAACAGTATTCGCTGGTCTTGCCCGAAGGTGTGCAGACGCTGCCGCCGTTGGTCGCGCAGATCATGCAGAATGCCGGCGGTGCCAACAACAGCAAGCCGGTGACCGTGGAGCCGGCGGCGTTGGCCAAGATGCCGGTGGTCAACAAGCTGGACCTGTCGTCGTACCCGGACAACCCGTTGAATGTCACGGATTTGCGCGAGAATCCGGCCACCTGCTGGTGGTGGGAGAAGACCAGCGGAGAGAATCGGGCCCGCATCCAGGTCATCTCCGGACCGACCATCCCGGTGTCGCAGTCCGAGTCGAAAAAGATTGTCTCGCTGGTGAAGTCGGACACCACCGGCCGCACCGCCGACCAGGTCTACTTCGGTCCTAACTTCGCCAACTTCGTGGCCGTCACCGGCAACGATCCCGGCGCTAAAACCACCGAATCGCTATGGTGGGTGACGGATGCCGGCGCCCGATTCGGTGTCGACGACACCCGCGAAGTGCGTGAGGCGTTGGGTTTGCAAACCAACCCGAGCCTGGCGCCGTGGGTCGCGCTCCGGCTCCTTCCGCAGGGCCCGACGCTGTCGCGGGCTGATGCGCTGGTGGAGCACGACACCCTCCCGATGGATATGTCCCCTGCAGAGTTGGTGGTACCGAAGTGAAGCGTGGATTCGCCCGGCCGACGCCGGAGAAGCCTCCGGTCATCAAGCCGGAAAATATCGTCCTGCCGACACCGCTGAGCATTCCGCCGCCAGAGGGCAAGCCGGTGTGGTTGGTCGTAGTCGGCGTTCTGGTGATCGGCCTGATGATCGGCATGGTCGCCATGGTGTTCAGCAGCGGCTCTCGCGTGTTCGGCGGTGCCGGCGCGATTTTCCCGATCTTCATGATCGGCGGTGTCGCGATGATGATGTTCGGCGGCCGGTTCGGTGGCCAGCAGCAGATGAGCCGCCCGAAGCTCGACTCGATGCGCGCCCAGTTCATGCTGATGCTGGACATGCTGCGGGAGACCGCCCACGAGTCGGCCGACAGCATGGACGCCAACTACCGCTGGTTCCACCCGGCTCCCGACACGCTCAGCGCGGCGGTGGGATCCCCGCGGATGTGGGAGCGCAAGCCTGACGGTAAGGACCTCAACTTCGGTGTGGTCCGCGTCGGCGTGGGTATGACGCGTCCCGAGGTGACCTGGGGTGAGCCCCAGAACATGCCGACCGATATCGAGCTGGAGCCCGTAACCGGTAAGGCGCTTCAGGAATTCGGTCGCTATCAAAGCGTCGTATACAACCTGCCCAAGATGGTTTCGCTGCTCGTGGAACCGTGGTACGCGCTGATCGGTGAGCGCCCGCAGGTATTGGGGTTGATGCGTGCGATCATCTGTCAGCTCGCGTTCTCCCATGGCCCCGACCATGTGCAGATGGTCGTGGTCAGTTCGGACCTGGATGAATGGGATTGGGTCAAGTGGTTGCCGCACTTCGGTGATTCGCGGCGCCAGGACGCGGCGGGTAATGCCCGGATGGTCTACAGCTCGGTGCGCGAGTTCGCCGCCGAGCAAGCCGAATTGTTCGCCGGCCGTGGCTCGTTCACGCCTCGCCACGCCAGCTCGTCGGCCCAGACGCCGACGCCGCACACGGTGATTATCGCCGATGTCGTTGACCCACAATGGGAATACGTGATCAGCGCGGAAGGTGTCGACGGCGTCACCTTCTTCGACCTGACCGGTTCTTCGATGTGGACGTCGGTCCCGGAGCGGACGCTGCGGTTCGACGACAAGGGCGTGATCGAGGCATTGCCTCGAGACCGCGACACCTGGATGGTGATCGACGACAAGCCGTGGTTCTTCGCCCTGACCGACCAGATCAGCTCCGCCGAGGCTGAGGAATTCAGCCAGAAGCTGGCGCACTGGCGCCTTGCGGAGGCCTACGAGGAGATCGGCCAACGGGTCGCGCACATCGGCGCGCGGGACATCTTGGCCTACTACGGGGTTGACGATCCCGGTGACATCGACTTCGACGCGTTGTGGGGTGCCCGCACCGACACGATGGGCCGCTCGCGGTTGCGGGTGCCGTTCGGTAACCGCTCCGATAACGGCGAGCTGCTGTTCCTGGACATGAAATCACTGGACGAAGGCGGCGACGGCCCCCACGGTGTCATGTCCGGAACGACCGGTTCCGGTAAGTCGACGCTGGTGCGCACCGTGATCGAGTCGCTGATGCTCGCCCACCCGCCCGAGGAGCTTCAGTTCGTCTTGGCCGACCTCAAGGGTGGATCGGCGGTTAAGCCATTCGCCGGGGTGCCACACGTTTCGCGGATCATCACCGACCTGGAGGAAGACCAGGCGTTGATGGAGCGCTTCCTCGACGCGTTGTGGGGCGAGATCGCCCGCCGCAAGGCGGTTTGCGACAACGCCGGGGTCGACGACGCCAAGGAATACAACTCGGTGCGCTCGCGGATGCGCGCCCGCGGACAGGACATGCCGCCGCTGCCGATGCTCGTGGTGGTTATCGACGAGTTCTACGAGTGGTTCCGCATCATGCCCACCGCGGTCGACGTCCTCGACTCGATCGGCCGGCAGGGACGCGCTTACTGGATCCACCTGATGATGGCGTCACAGACCATCGAGAGCCGCGCCGAAAAGCTCATGGAGAACATGGGTTACCGGTTGGTGCTGAAAGCGCGTACCGCCGGAGCGGCGCAGGCCGCTGGTGTGCCCAACGCCGTAAACCTGCCCGCGCAAGCCGGTCTGGGTTACTTCCGTCGCAGCCTCGAGGACATCGTCCGCTTCCAGGCGGAGTTCCTGTGGCGTGACTACTACTCCCGCGGGATCACCATCGACGGCGACGACGCGCCCGTGCTGGTGCACAGTATCGATTACATTCGCCCGCAGCTGTTCACCAACTCGTTCACCCCGCTGGAGGTCACCGAGGCCGGGCCGGACATCGAGCCGTCGCCGATCCTGGGCAACGGCCAGGTGCACGAGGTCGACGGCGCCGAGAGCGAAGACGAAGACAACGAAGGCATCAGGACGCCGAAGGTCGGCACGGAGATCATCAACCAGCTCCGCAAGATCGACTTTGAGCCGTACCGGTTGTGGCAGCCGCCGCTGACCCAGCCCGTCGCGATCGATGAATTGGTCAACCGGTTCCTTGGCCACCCCTGGGACCAGGACTACGGCTCGTCAAAGGACCTGGTGTTCCCGATCGGGATCATCGACCGGCCGTTCAAGCACGACCAGCCGCCGTGGACGGTGGACACCTCCGGGCCGGGCGCCAACGTGCTGATCCTGGGTGCCGGTGGTGCAGGCAAGACCACGGCCCTGCAGACGCTGATCTGCTCGGCCGCGCTGACCCACACCCCCGAGCAGATCCAGTTCTACTGCCTGGCCTACAGCAGTACCGCGTTGACCACGGTCGCGCGTCTGCCGCACGTGGGTGAGGTGGCCGGCCCGACCGATCCTTACGGCGTGCGCCGGACGGTGGCCGAACTGCTGGCGCTGGTGCGCGAGCGCAAGCGCAGCTTCCTCGAGTACGGGATCGCGTCGATGGACGTGTTCCGGCGCCGCAAGTTCGGTGGCGAGGCCGGTCCGGTGCCCAACGACGGCTTCGGCGACGTCTACCTGGTGATCGACAACTACCGGGCACTGGCCGAGGAAAACGAGGTCCTGATCGAGCAGGTGAACCAGATCATCAACCAGGGCCCCTCGTTCGGGGTGCACGTGGTGGTCACCGCCGATCGCGAATCCGAGCTGCGGCCACCGGTCCGTAGCGGGTTCGGGTCCCGCGTCGAGCTGCGCCTGGCCGCCGTCGAAGATGCCAAGCTGGTGCGATCCCGGTTCGCCAAAGATGTCCCGGTCAAGCCCGGGCGCGGCATGGTGGCCGTCAACTACGTCCGACTCGACAGCGACCCGCAGGCGGGCCTGCACACGTTGGTGGCCCGGCCCGCGCTGGCCAATACCCCCGACAAGATCTTCGAGTCCGACAGTGTGGTCGCGGCCGTCAGCAGGCTCGCGAGCGGGCAGGCGCCACCGGTGCGCCGTCTGCCGGCACGGTTCGGTGTGGAGCAGGTGCGGGAGCTGGCTGCCCGCGACCACCGCCAGGGTGTTGGCGTCGGCGGAATCGCCTGGGCCATCTCCGAATTGGACCTGGCGCCGGTCTACCTGAACTTCAACGAGAACGCGCACTTGATGGTGACGGGCCGACGCGAATGTGGGCGTACCACGACGCTGGCCACGATCATGTCCGAGATCGGCCGGCTGTATGCCCCGGGCTCGAGCACCGCGCCGACGCCCCCGGAGGGCAAGCCCTCGGCGCAGGTCTGGCTGGTCGACCCGCGTCGTCAGCTGCTGACGGTCCTGGGCACCGAGTATGTGGAGAAGTTCGCCTACAACCTCGACGGTGTCCAGGCGCTGGTGGGCGAGCTGGCCGCGGTCCTGGCCGCTCGCCAGCCTCCGCCGGGACTATCCGCCCAGGAGTTGCTGTCGCGGTCGTGGTGGAGCGGTCCGGAGATCTTCCTGATCGTCGACGACGTCCAGCAACTGCCGCCGGGCTTCGATTCGCCGCTGCACCAGATCGCTCCGTGGGTGACCCGGGCCGCCGACGTCGGCCTGCACGTCTTCGTCACCCGGACGTTCGGTGGTTGGTCGTCGGCGGGCAGCGACCCGATTCTGCGGGCCCTGCACCAGGCCAATACTCCGCTGCTGGTGATGGACGCCGACCCGGACGAAGGCTTCATTCGCGGCAAGATGAAGGGTGGCCCGCTGCCCCGTGGTCGAGGCCTGCTGATGGCCGAGGACACCGGTGTGTTCGTCCAGGTGGCGGCAACCGAGGTCAACAAGTAGAGCAGCAGCCGCTGAGTTGGGCTTGCCGCGGGTCGACCGCGGTCAGTCCCAACTCAGCGGCAATGCTTTGAGAGCGAATGTCTTTGACGGAAACCTGATTTCGGGCGTGTAGTCAGGCGGCACGTCGAAGTCGGGGATCTGTTTGAGCCACTCGGCGACGATCACAGTCAGCTCGATACGCGCCAGATGAGAACCCAGGCAGCGGTGTGGTCCACCGCCGAATCCCCAGTGCCGGTGCACCTTTCCGTCCATCACAATGTCGTCGGTCGACACCGAGTCGGTGCCATCGCGATTGATCGCCGCCATGCACAACCGCACCGAGGTGCCGGGGGGAAGCGTCATGCCGCCGATTTCGACGAACTCCGTGGTGACTCGGGGAGCGACCGGCGCCGACGGCTCAAGCCTGACGATCTCTTCGATGAAAACCCTGGTCTGCCTTGGGTTGTCGCGAAGCATGTCGCGTAGCTGCGGTCTGCGCGCGAGTTCGTAGATGGCATATCCGATCGCCGCGGTTACCGTGTCCAGGCCGGCCAGGATCAACAGATGGCTCATCCCCAGCAGTTCGAGATCGCTGAAGTCGCCGTCGCCTGTCATGACTTGGGACAGCATGTCGGTGCCCGGGTTCTGCCGGCGTTGGGCAATCACGTCGGTGAGGTAGTTCAGCAGCAGGTGGCCTTTGTTGAGGTCCTCCTGGCTCAGGTAGGGGTTGTCCGCGATCAGGGCGTCTTTCCAGCCGATCAGCAGGTCACGGTCTTCCAGCGGAAGACCATAGAGGTCAAGGAACACCTGAAACGGATACAGGTTCGCGAAATCCGCCATCACCTCGCAGTTGCCGCGGCCGGCGAACTCCGCGATCATCTCGGCGGCGTGTCGCTCGAGCACCGGGCGCGACTTGCTCAGGGCGTGCGGGCTGAAGTAGGGCTGCAGGATCTTGCGGTAGCGGGTGTGCTCGGGCGGGTCGAATGCCAACGGCACCACCGGCAATGGGTAGCCGGGAGGCTGCAGCGCCAGCCGCGACGAGAAGACCTTGGGATTTCGCAGCGCGGCCAGCACGTCGTCGCGCCGCGTTATGTAGTAGAAGCCATTCATGAAGACGACCGGGCCCGCGTCCCGGAGCACCTTCCATCCGACACCACGGTCGACGGCCATGGGCAATTTGGCGTATTCGAGCCGCGGTAGGTAGAAGTCGCCTGGCTGGTAATCGCCAGAGATGCTCATGCGCTCTATCTCCGCCTGTTGTCGGCTATTTCGTTCCTGGTGCCCGACTCGGCCAGGCCGCGTTTGGAACGACGCCGTCGCCGGATTTTCGGTGGCACATCAATATCGCACGTGTGTCGCACATGCTCCAATCCGGCTGGTGGGCCGCGGAACTGGCCGACCGCGAGCGTGTCAACATCTTCTAGAATTCGAAAGCGATCGATTTACCTATCGATCCGTCAAATCCGATCTGACGCGATCCGTGGACGCGGCGGGGGAGGGGACCTCGTGAGGGTTCGTCTCGAGAAGTCGAAATGCGTTGGCCACGCCCAGTGCTACGCCGTCGATCCGGATCTGTTCCCCATCGACGAGTCGGGCTATTCGATCCTCGAAGAACACGAGGTGCCGCCGGAGGAAGCGGAGCTGACTCGCGACGGGGTGGCCTCCTGCCCGGAGATGGCACTCATCCTCGACGAGGATTGACGAGGACCAACGGCACCGGCGGCGTCCGGTCCTAAACAGGTAGCCGAACGCCGGGTGAACGGCTAGGCGCTGTAAATGAACGCCAGTTGGCCGGGAGTGAACAATGGTTGGCCTGGTGTGAATAGTTGGCATCGCCAGTCGGTGGCCGGGGTATAAGCCATTAATGTCTTTCACGAGCGGCAGTTCAGCCCAAACGAGCTGTCGCTTGGTTGCTGGTAGTGGGGGGTAATCGAGGCAGGATGGGCATGACGTTGCTGACCAACTGTCCGGGAAACACGGTGATAGAACACCGTGCCGGGGATGGCGGGCGGATGCACCAGGACCTACCGGATTGCGTGCTCAACGGGTTTGCTAACGCATGGATTCGACTGGCTTTCAACGGGTCGGCGGTCCGGGGATAGCAGGTGCGCAGGCAGCCCCTAGTGGTTTGTACAGGTTCTTACGCGATAGCCGAGATTGCCACCGCAATCCCGGCCAATTGAGGAGGACACGGTGTTGGACTTCGGAGCCTTACCGCCCGAAATCAATTCCGGTCGCATGTATGCGGGCCCGGGATCGGGGCCAATGATGGCCGCTGCCGCTGGCTGGGACGCGCTTTCGGCCGAACTGGCCATAGCGGCCAGTGGATACAACTCGGTGATTTCCGAGCTGACCAGCGGACCCTGGATGGGGCCCGTATCGCAGCGGATGCTCGCGGCGGTGCTGCCGTACATGACCTGGCTCAGCTCCATGGCAGCCGATACAGAGCAGACCGCGATGCAAGCCCGGGGGGCGGCCGCCGCGTTCGAGGCGGCATTCATGGCGACGGTGCCACCGCCGGTGATCGCGGCCAACCGCGTGTTGTTGGCCACCCTGATCGCGACGAACTTCTTCGGCCAAAACACCCCGGCGATCGCGGTGACCGAAGCGCAATACATGGAGATGTGGGCCCAGGACGCCGTCACCATGTACAGCTACGCCGCGGCATCGGCGCTCGAGGCGCAGGTGCCTCCGATCACGTCGTCGCCGCAGACCACCACCCCCGACGGGACAAACAACCAGGCGCAAGCAGTGGCGAAGGCCGCTTCCGAGCCGGCGAGCCAGTCGGGTCAGACGGCGGCCAACGCCGGCACGCAGATGGCCTCCAACAGCACAGTCCCGCAGATGCTGCAGCAAGCTTCGGTAAACGCCCCGGCGGCAGCGCCCCAGCAGGCCGCCGCAGCGACGGATCCGCCCTGGTGGCAGGGATGGTTCACGATCCCGACACCGGACAACCCCAATGGCTGGACCCCGGGCTTCTTCAACACGCTGCGCCAAGGCCTGCAGGCCTACTTCGGCGTCGGTCTTGGAGCCTTCGGTTACCAGATGCAGCAGCAGTTGACCTTCGGTCTCGGTGCCACGGCCGGTGGTAGTGGTGCGTGGTACCCGACGCCGCAGTTCGCCGGTCTGGCCGCGCTGGGCGGTGGTCACCCCGGCGGCCTCGCGGCCACCGCGCACCTGGCTACCTCGGTCAAGGTCGGCGGACTCTCGGTCCCCAATGCCTGGGCCGGTGCGGCACCCACCGCCATCGAGGAACCCGCCATCCATGCCACCACCGTCAACTACGCCACCAGCGCCACCGGACCCGCCAACAACGGCATCCTGCAAGGCATGCCGATGACCGGTACCGGACGACGCGCCGCCACCGGCTTCACCCACAAGTACGGGTTCAAGCGCAACGTGCTTGTCCGGCCACCGTCCGCGGGATAACGGCCATGAGGAATTGGAATCTCGAGGAACAGAAGTGACGGCCAGATGAACAGAGATTGTCCGGGTCTGAACAGTTCGCATGGACAGGGCAAGTCCAACAGCGGGCGAACTAACGTCATTATCGGGAAAACCCGCCGGTGCGTGCACCGGACGGTTACTGAGGAGGGAATCACATGTCGTTTGTGACAACGCAGCCAGAAGCGTTGGCGGCGGCGGCGAGCACGTTGCAGGGGATCGGTTCGGCGCTGACCGCCCAGAATGCCGCGGCTGCTGCTCCGACAACGGGTGTGGTACCGGCCGCGGCCGACGAGGTGTCGGCGCTGACCGCGGCACAGTTCGCTGCACACGCACAGATGTACCAGGCGGTCAGTGCACAGGCCACCGCCATCCACGAGCAGTTCGTCAACACCTTGAGCATGAGCTCGGGGTCATATGCGCTGACAGAGGCGGCCAACGCGGCCGCGGCGGGCTAAGGAGATCACAATGATTGATTTTGGAGCGCTACCTCCGGAAGTGAACTCCGCGCGCATGTATTCGGGTGCGGGTTCGACGTCGATGACGACGGCGGCCTCGGCATGGCGTTCGCTTGCCGCCGAGCTGAATTCGGCCGCACTGGGCTACGAGAACGTGATCACCCAGTTGTCCAGCGAGCAGTGGCTGGGGCCGGCCTCGACCGCCGCGGTCCAGGCGCTGACGCCGTACGTGACCTGGATGAAGACCACCGCGACCCAGGCCGAAGAGGCTGCCCAGCAGCTCGACTCGGCCGCCGTGGCCTTCGAGACGGCGTTCGCCTCGGTGGTGCCGCCGCCGCTGATCGCGCAGAACCGGGCGCTGCTGACCCAAGCTTTGCAAACCAACGTGCTGGGGCAGAACACCGGAGTCATCGCCCAGCTCGAGTCGCAGTACGGCCAGATGTGGGCCCAGGACGCCACCACGATGTACAGCTACGCGGGGCAGTCGTCGTCGGCGACCAAGGTAACCCCGTTTGCTGCGGCCCCCGAGGTGTCCACTCAGGACGCCGGGGCCAAGCAGGCCGC
This sequence comes from Mycobacterium sp. 050272, assembly GCF_039023525.1. Classification (NCBI taxonomy): domain Bacteria; kingdom Bacillati; phylum Actinomycetota; class Actinomycetes; order Mycobacteriales; family Mycobacteriaceae; genus Mycobacterium; species Mycobacterium sp. 050272. The sequence continues at coordinate 219,009 of NZ_JBCHKV010000004.1, forward strand.
GGCGACCTCGTCGGCGGCGAGCACCGGTGCGGGCAACGCCGCCAACACCACGGCCCAGGCGATCACCCAGACACCGCAAGCGCTGCAGGCCGCGGCGGCACCGGCGGCAGCCACCGGTAGCTCGGACCTGCTTACTCAGGGCTGGTTCCTGCTGACCGGGCAGACGGTGCTGCCGAGCAGTTTCGCCACCTTCGTGAACGGTCTGAGCCCGTTCGTCGGGTTCGCGTATAACACCGAGGGTCTGCCGTACTTCTCGGTCGGTATGGGTAACAGTGGTGTGCAGATCGCCAAAAGTACCGGCGCCCTCGGAGGCGCGGCCGCCAGTGCGGCGTCCGCGGCTCCCAAGGGTCTGGCCGGTCTGGGCGGCATGCTCGGCGGCGGCGCCCACGCGGCGCCGGCAGTCGCCGCGGGTCTGGGCAACGCGGGCTCGGTCGGCCGCCTGTCGGTCCCGGCCGTCTGGTCTGGAGCCGCGCCGGCGGTCAGCCACGCCGCTGCGGTCCCCGTCAGCGCGATCACCGCAGCGCCCGAAGCCGCCGGCTCGGGCAACCTGCTCGGTGGCATGCCCCTGGCCGGCATGGGCGGCGGCCAAGGCTTCGGTGCCTCGGGCCCCCGCTACGGTTTCCGCCCCACCGTGATGGCCCGCCCGCCATTCGCCGGGTAGCCACTCGATTCATTGCTAATGCACGCATGACGGCCGCATGGCCGTCATGCGTGCATTTTGTTTGGCCCGACTCGGCGTGATCGACCGAAACCCGCTGCAGTCGAGCGGGTTTCACGGGCCCTAGCCCTCTCGCGTTCCGAGTCACAGGTCCCAGACTGCCCGCGCATCGCGCGCGGCGGCAATGGATCTGGCCGTCCGACAACGCGCGTCGTCACAAGCCGAAACTCGTAGACCCGCTGGGCTATTCGCGATGGAATCAACACGCGCAATCTGACCAGGATCCGGGAGGCTTAGTCATGTCGATTGATTTTGGGGCGTTGCCGCCAGAGGTCAACTCTGCGCGCCTGTATGGGGGCGCTGGTGCGACGTCGTTGATCACGGCATCCTCAGCGTGGAATTCCCTTGCCGCCGAACTGAATTCGGCGGCGATGGGGTACGAAAGCGTAATCACCGAGCTATCGAGTCAGGAGTGGCTGGGACCGGCCTCGGCGAAGGCCGTCGGGGCCCTGACTCCGTATGTGACGTGGGTGAAAAACACTGCGGCCCAGGCCGAGCACGCGGCCCAGCAGCTGTCTGCGGCCTCGGCGGCATTTGAGACCGCGTTTTCCTCGGCGGTGCCGCCGCCGGTTGTCGCGCAAAATCGTGCCCTGCTGGCCCAGGCCATGGCAACCAACACGCTGGGCCAAAACAGCGGGCTGATCGCGCAGCTCGAGTCGCAATACGCCCAGATGTGGGCGCAGGACGCCACCACCATGTACCGCTACGCCGCTGCGTCGGCCTCCGCGACCAAGGTGACACCGTTCACCTCGGCCCCAGAGGTCACCGACCCCTCCGGCCAGGCCAAGCAGGGCGCGGCGACCTCGTCGGCGGCGTCCACCGGAGCCGGCAATGCCGCGAGTTCGACGGCCAACGCGATCACTCAGACACCCAGCACGCTGCAGTCCGCGGCGACGCCCGCGGCGGCCGCTGCCGCGGCCGCCGCGCCCACCGACCCGATCACCGAACTGTGGTTCCTGCTGACCGGGCAGACGACGTTGCCCACCAGCTTCGCCACGTTCGTCAACGGTCTGAGCCCGTTCGCCGGTTTCGCGTATAACACCGAGGGTCTGCCGTACTTCTCGGTCGGTATGGGTAACAGTGGTGTGCAGATCGCCAAAAGTACCGGCTCCCTGGGAGGGGCGGTCGCCAGCGCGGCGTCCGCGGCGCCCAAGGGCCTGGCCGGTCTGGGCGGCATGCTCGGCGGCGGCGCCCACGCGGCGCCGGCAGTCGCCGCGGGTCTGGGCAACGCGGCCTCGGTCGGGCGCCTGTCGGTCCCGGCCGTCTGGACCGGCGCGGCGCCGGCGATCAGCCACGCCACGGCGGTGCCGGTCAGCGCGATCACCGCAGCGCCCGAAGCCGCCGGCTCGGGCAACCTGCTCGGTGGCATGCCCCTGGCCGGCATGGGCGGCGCCCATGGCGTCGGCGGCGCGGGCCCCCGCTACGGCTTCAAACCCACCGTGATGGCCCGCCCGCCATTCGCCGGCTAGCGCTCAGAGCTACCCGCGCGTCCGGGTAGCCCAGACGCGGGGGAGTCCGCTGCAAACTGCACGTTTGCGGCCCGTGGAGCGCAGCAGCACTGCGGTGCTCCACGGCTTTTATCCGCGAGCGGATTTTTATCCGCCGGTCACCTTCTCGCCCCGTCCGTGTCACCCGTAGCCTCCGCTCGCGGCGACCGCTGTGACGCGACGGCATCTCGCATTCGCCCAGGTGACAGCCCGCGTTCGCGACGCGGTACGCCACCGGCGGGATCTTGTACTCCTGTCGGATAGCGCCACGCGTCTGCGCGGTCGCCGCCTGATCCGCGGACTCACACGGCCGCAGCCGCCGGGTCCCGCGCCTTAGCCTCGCAACCAACCATTTCGGTCAAGGTCGTCGACAAATTCCAGTTGCGAGGAACACATGCCGTTCGAACCGGGCGCTGCGTAGATGGACTACGGTGCGGTACCGCCAGAAATCACCTCGGCCCTGATGTACACGGGTCCGGGGTCGGGGCCGCTGATGGCCGCGGCCGCCGGGTGGGATGGGCTGGCAACCGAGCTGGCAACCGCGGCCAGCGGCTACAGCTCGGTGATTTCCGAACTGAGCAGCGGACCATGGATCGGGCCGGCGTCGGCGTCGATGATTTCAGCGGTGTCACCATTCGTGAGTTGGCTCGGTGCGGCAGGCGCCCAGGCCGAGGAGACAGCCACACAGGCCCGGGCCGCCGCGGCCGCGTTCGAGGTGGCGTTCATGGCGACGGTGCCACCGCCGGTGATCGCGGCCAACCGCGTGTTGTTGGCCACCCTGATCGCGACGAACTTCTTCGGCCAAAACACCCCGGCGATCGCGGCGACCGAGGCCCAGTACATGGAGATGTGGGCCCAGGACGCCGCCGCCATGTTCGGCTATGCGGGCGCATCGGCGCTCGCGACGGAACTGACCCCGTTCACGCCCTCCCCCCGAACCACCGACCCGGAGGGGACGACGAACCAGGCGCAAGCAGTGGCAAAAGCGGTCTCCGAGCCGGCCGGTCAATCCGGGCAGACCGCAGCCAACGCCACCACGCAAGCGGCCGCCACCAATGCCGTTCCGCAAGCAGCGCAACAACTTTCGACCAATGCGGCTGCGGCGACCGATCCGCCGTGGTGGTCCAATTGGTTCACCATCCCCACTCCGGACAACCCGATGGGATGGGGTCCCAGCGTCCCGCAGACTATCTTCAAACAGCTCAGCGGCCTTCCCTACTTCGGGACGGGTTTGGGCGCCTTCGGTTATTCCATCCAGCAGCAGACGACGTTCGGCTTGGGGTCGACGGCCGGCGCCAGTGGCGCGTGGTATCCGACGCCGCAGTTTTCCGGCCTGGCCGCGCTGGGCGGTGGCCATCCCGGTGGCATCGCGGCCACCGCGCACCTGGCCTCCTCGGCCAAGGTCGGCGGACTCTCGGTCCCCAACGCGTGGGGCAACGCCGCACCCGCCGCGCTCGAAGAGCAAGCCATTCAGGCCACCACCGTCAACTACGCCACCAGCGCGACCGGCCCCGCCAACAACGGTGTCCTGCAAGGCATGCCGATGACCGGCGCGGGGCGACGCGCCGCGACCGGCTTTACCCACAAATACGGCTTCAAACGCAACGTCCTTATCCGACCACCATCGGCTGGATGACCCGTGCCCACTCGATCCACCCTCGTGCACTCACCCGTCAGCGATTCACACCACCGTGCAGTCCGCTCAGCATCCAGGAGGCTCAGCTATGTCGATTGATTTTGGAGCGTTGCCGCCAGAGGTCAACTCTGCGCGTCTATACGCGGGCGCCGGCTCGACGTCGTTGGTTGCGGCAGCCTCGGCATGGAATTCCCTTGCTGCCGAGCTGAATTCGGCTGCGTTGGGTTATGAGAGCGTGATTTCCCAATTGTCCAGCGAGGAGTGGCTGGGGCCGGCTTCGGCCGCCGCGGTCCAAGCGCTGACGCCCTATGTGACGTGGGTGAAAACCACTGCGGTCCAAGCCGAAGAGGCCGCCCAGCAGCTGTCCTCAGCCTCGGCGGCGTTCGAGACGGCGTTCGCCTCGGTGGTGCCGCCGCCGCTGATCGCGCAGAACCGGGCGCTGCTGACCCAGGCGTTACAGACCAACGTGCTCGGACAAAACACCGGCGTGATCGCGCAACTCGAAGCCCAATACAGTCAGTTCTGGGCCCAGGACGCCAGCACGATGTACAACTACGCCGGGCAGTCGTCGTCGGCGACCAAAGTGACCCCGTTCAAGTCGGCGCCCGAGGTGTCCACTCAGGACGCCGGGGCCAAGCAGGCCGCGGCGACCTCGTCGGCCTCGAGCTCCGCGGCTGGCAACGCCGCGCAGACGACGGCCAACGCGATCACTCAGACGCCCAGCACCCTGCAAGCCGCGGCAACACCCGCCGCGGCCGCAGCCGCCGCCACCACCACGGATCCGTTCACCCAGGCGTGGTTCCTGCTGACCGGGCAGACCATTCTGCCGAGCAGTTTCGCCACGTTCGTGAACGGTCTGAGCCCGTTCGTCGGTTTCGCGTATAACACCGAGGGTCTGCCGTACTTCTCGGTCGGTATGGGTAACAGTGGTGTGCAGATCGCCAAAAGTACCGGCTCCCTGGGAGGGGCGGTCGCCAGCGCGGCGTCCGCGGCGCCCAAGGGTCTGGCCGGTCTGGGCGGCATGCTCGGCGGCGGCGCCCACGCGGCGCCGGCAGTCGCCGCGGGTCTGGGCAACGCGGGCTCGGTCGGGCGCCTGTCGGTCCCGGCCGTCTGGTCTGGAGCCGCGCCGGCGGTCAGCCACGCCGCTGCGGTGCCGGTCAGCGCGATCAGCGCGGTTCCCGAAGCCGCCGGCTCGGGCAACCTGCTCGGTGGCATGCCCCTGGCCGGCATGGGCGGCAGCCAAGGCCTCGGCGCGTCGGGCCCCCGCTACGGTTTCCGCCCTACCGTGATGGCCCGTCCACCGTTCGCTGGTTGAGAAAACGCCGCAGCTCGGACCGCGAGAAGCAGTTAGCTAAGTCGATGCGGGCAGGGCGCGTTACCGGCGACGGGATTTCATCCCTGCGGTTGCCCGCGCGGCCCGCCGGCCACGCCCCTGCCTGCAGGCTATCGACAACGAGGGAGGTCAGACAGTGTCAGTATGGTGATTTCGCTGCTCAGGGGCCCCAAACTAGGCCTTACGCTGTTACTGTGTCGTTACTAAAAGTGAATTCGCCGTACCGTTCCGTGAACAATTGCGAACGGGCGGTCCACGGATCAGGCTTTACGGATCACGGTCATCTACTCTCATCAGAGAGTTTGGGGATTATGGAGGAGGAAAAATCATGTCGTTCGTGACGACACAGCCGGAGGCTTTGGCCGCGGCAGCCGGGACCCTGCAGGGTATCGGATCTGCTCTTAGCGCCCAAAACGCGGCTGCGGCGGCCCCGACGACCGGGGTGGTGCCGGCGGCTGCCGACGAAGTTTCAGCGCTCACCGCGGCTCAGTTTGCCGCGCACGCGCAGATGTACCAGGCCGTCAGCGCCCAGGCCACGGCGATTCACGAGCAGTTCGTGAACACGCTGTCGATGAGTTCGGGCTCGTACGCCGCTACTGAAGCAGCCAACGCAGCCGCTGCCGGCTAACTGGTTTCTTCATTTGAGGCTAAGGACACCCACATCGGAGTGGGTCACGCCAGCCACCCAGCGGTCGGGCAAGCCGTCTACGAGTAGACGGTCCGGTGGGTGCTGGTCAGGAGGGGGATCATCCTTAGGTGTTCGGTCCGGCCATTACGTCACGGTTGTAACTGACCGGACCCAGCCACTGTCCAACACAACAAAATCTCGAGTCGCAAGTAATTAAGGAGAAAGGCAACATGGCAACACGTTTTATGACCGACCCGCACGCGATGCGTGCGATGGCGGGCCGTTTTGAGATGCACGCGCAGACGGTGTCGGATGAGGCTCGCAAGATGTGGGCGTCGTCGATGAACATCGCCGGTGCGGGCTGGAGCGGTCAGGCTCAGGCCACGTCGTACGACACGATGGGTCAGATGAACCAGGCGTTCAACAACATTGTCAACATGCTGCACGGCGTGCGTGACGGACTGATCCGTGACGCCAACAACTACGAGACGCAAGAGCAGGCCTCGCAGCAGGCCCTCGGCCACTAGTCGTAACAACTACGGCTGCGTAACCTTCAGACATTAGGAGAAAAACGCTATGAGCATTAACTACCAGTTCGGAGATGTGGACGCCCACGGCGCCCTCATCCGCGCGCAGGCCGCTTCGTTGGAGGCCGAGCACCAGGCCATCGTTCGCGATGTGCTGGCTGCCGGCGACTTCTGGGGTGGCGCCGGTTCGGTGGCGTGCCAGGAGTTCATCACCCAGTTGGGTCGCAACTTCCAGGTCATCTACGAGCAGGCCAACCAGCACGGGCAGAAGGTGCAGACCGCGGGCAACAACATGGCCAGCACCGACAGCGCCGTCGGGTCCAGCTGGGCCTGACACCCGAAACTCCAGGCGCGGCAGCACACCATCGGTTCGGTGTGCTGCCGCGTCCTGCGGTTACCGTGCACAACAACTATCCGGGGTACTAATGGACCAACAGAGCACTCGCACCGACATCACCGTCAACGTCGACGGCTTCTGGATGCTCCAGGCGTTACTGGACATCCGCCACGTCGCTCCGGAGCTGCGGTGCCGGCCCTATGTATCCACCGACAGCAGTGACTGGCTCAACGATCACCCCGGTATGAAGGTGATGCGGGAGCAGGGCATTGTCGTCGGCGACGATGTCAATGAAGAAGTAGCGGCGCGGATGCGGGTGCTCGCCGCGCCAGATCTTGAGGTCATCGCACTGCTGTCGCGGGGCAAGCTGCTCTACGGCGTCGTCGATGACGAAAACCAGCCCCCGGGCTCACGCGACATCCCGGACAACGAGTTCCGGGTGGTCCTGGCCCGGCGCGGCCAGCACTGGGTCTCGGCGGTTCGCGTTGGCGCCGACATCACCGTCGACGACGTCGCCGTCGCGGACAGCGCGTCGATCGCCGCCCTCGTATTGGACGGCCTGGAGTCGATTCACCACGCCGAGCCCGCCGCGATCAACGCGGTCAACGTGCCGCTCGACGACATGCTGGAAGCCACCAAGTCGTGGCAAGAGTCCGGCTTCAACGTGTTCTCCGGCGGCGACCTGCGCCGGATGGGCATCAGCGCCGCTACCGTCGCCGCGCTGGGCCAGGCGCTTTCGGATCCGGCAGCCGAGGTTGCTGTGTATGCGCGCCAATACCGCGACGACGCCAAGGGGCCCAGCGCCTCGGTGTTGTCACTAAAGGACGGTTCGGGCGGCCGTATCGCGCTTTACCAACAGGCGCGGACCGCGGGTTCGGGGGAGGCCTGGCTGGCCATCTGTCCGGCGACTCCGCAACTGGTGCAAGTCGGGGTCAAGACCGTGCTGGACACACTTCCGTACGGCGAGTGGAAGACCCACAGCAGGGTGTAACAAGAAGTATCAAATGTTAAGGCTTGTAACGCTTTTGAACTCAGGGTGCGGCCAGGCCACGAACACGTCATACTGCTCTATGAATAAGCAGCAAATAAAGAATGTCAGAGTCAGCGGATTCACCAATCGCGAGGCGGGGTAAATGGAATTGGAAAAGGTCGAACCACTACTTTCCGGAGCCTCGGCAAGTAGGTCGACAGAGCCCTTCACGCGACTGGCGATCCAGAGCCACACGTTCACCACGACAGGGGGTGCAGCCCGATGACTGCGGTAGCTGATGCGCCACAGGCTGATATTGAGGGGATCTCACAGCCACGGGCAGTCGTAGTCGGCATCATGGCCGGCGAGGGCGTCCAGATCGGCGTCCTGTTGGACGCCAACGCCCCGGTGTCGGTGATGACCGACCCACTGTTGAAGGTGGTCAACAGCCGCTTGCGCGAGCTCGGCGAGACTCCGCTGGAGGCGACGGGTCGCGGCAAGTGGGCGCTGTGCCTGGTTGACGGCTCGCCGTTGCGCGCCACTCAGTCGCTGTCCGAGCAGGACGTTCTAGACGGCGACCGGTTGTGGATCCGGTTCGTCCCCGACACCGAAAAGCGCTCGCAGGTCATCGAGCACATCTCAACTGCCGTCTCGCAGAACCTGAGCAAGCGGTTCGCCGCGATCGACCCGGTCGTCGCCGTGCAGGTCGGCGCCGCGATGGTGTCCGGCGGCGTTCTCCTCGCCGCGGCCCTGCTGGGCTGGTGGCGCTGGCACCACAACTCGTGGCTGACCACGATCTACGCCGCGGTCATCGCCGCGGTCGTCCTGGGCGTGTCGATGATGTTGCTGATGCGCGCCCAGACGCAGGCCGATCGGCGCATCGCCGACATCATGCTGGTCAGCAGCCTGGCCCCGCTTTCGATCGCCGCGGCCGGGGCGCCACCGGGCGGTGTCGGATCGCCGCACGCGGTGCTGGGCTTCGGCGTCCTCACCATTGCCGCGATACTGGCTCTCCGGTTCACCGGACGCAGGCTGGGGTTGTACACCGCGATCATCACCGTCAGCTCGCTGACCACGATCGCGGCCCTGGCTCGGATGGTCGCCATGACCAGCGCCGTGACGATGCTGACGACCATCGTGCTGGTCTCGGTGATCGGCTACCAGTGCGCGCCCGCCATGGCGCGACGGCTGTCCGGCATCCGGTTGCCGGTGTTCCCGTCGGCCACCAGCCGCTGGGTCTTCGAGGCACGGCCCGATCTGCCCACCACCGTGACCCGCACCGGCGGCGGCCCGCCGGTCCTCGAGGGACCCGCGTCGGTGCGCGACGTGCTGCTGCAAGCCGAACGGGCCCGGTCGTTCCTGTCCGGTCTGCTGCTTGGCTTCGGCGTGCTGATGGTGGTCTCGCTGGCGGGGCTGTCGGACCCGCACACCGGGGAACGGTGGCTCCCGCTGCTGCTGGCCGGTTTCAGCGCCGGCTTCCTGATGCTGCGCGGCCGCTCCTACGTGGATCGCTTGCAGGCGATCACCCTGGCCGGCACGTCGGTGATGATCGTCGCGACGGTCGTGGTGCGGTACGCGCTGGAACTGCAGTCGCCGCTGTCGGTGTCTGTCTGCGTGGGGATCCTGGTGCTGCTGCCCGCGGCGGGACTGGTGTCCGCGGCGGTCGTCCCGAACAGCATTTACAGCCCGCTGTTCCGCAAGTTTGTGGAATGGATTGAATACGTCTGCCTGATGCCGATCTTCCCGCTGGCGTTGTGGTTGATGAATGTCTATGCAGCGATCCGGTACCGGTAACGGCAAGGTGTGGCGTAGGCGCGCATCCCGTGCGGCGATCGCCGCACTCCTGCTCACATCGGGTTCACTAGCCGGGTTACCGCCCGCCTATGCGATATCGCCGCCGACGATCGACCCGGCGGCGGTGCCGCCGGACGGTCCGCCCGGGCCGCCGGCGCCGATGAAGCAGAACTCGTACTGCACCGAGGTCGGGGTGTTGCCCGGCACCGATTTCAAGTTGCAGCCGAAGTACATGGACATGCTGAACATGCAGGAGGCGTGGCAGTTCGGCCGCGGCGCCGGGATCAAGGTCGCCGTCATCGACACGGGCGTGACACCGCACCCCAGGTTCCCGCACCTGATCCCCGGCGGGGACTACATCATGGGCGGCGACGGGCTCTCCGACTGTGACGCGCACGGCACCATCGTGGCGTCGATGATCGGTGCGGCACAGGCAAACGGCGCGGCACCGCCGCCGGTGGCGGGACCGCGCAAGCCGGTGACGATTCCGACCACCGAGGCGCCGCCGAAAGCGCCACCGCCGCAGACGGTGACCCTGTCTCCGTTACCGCAGACCGTGACCATGGTCCCGGCCACGCCGCCATCCGACGGCCCGCCGCCACCACCGTGGATGCCGCAACCACCGCCGTCGGAGGCCCCGCCCGCCGCGCCTGCGCCGGCCTCGCCGTCGCAGGCTCCGCAGGGGGCACCGCCGGGGCCGCCACCCGCGCCGGCGGCTCCCGGAGCCGCCAACCACGTCGGCGGCACGGTGACGATTCCCGCCTACTCAGGTGGTGGGCAGACGATCCATGTCGGCAACCCGCACCCGCTGGCGCCCCCGCCGCCGCCTCCGCCACCACCGGCACCGCCCGCGTCCGGGGGGCCTGACGCCTATAGCGGCATTGCCCCCGATGTCGACATCATCTCGATCCGCCAGTCCAGCCAGGCCTTCGGCCTCAAGGACGCCTACACCGGCGACGAGGACCCGCAGACCTCGGCGAAGATCTCCGGGGTCGAGACAATGGCACGGGCCATCGTGCACGCCGCCAACATGGGCGCCTCGGTGATCAACATCTCCGACGTGACCTGCATGAGTGCGCGCAACATCATCGACCAGCGGGCGCTGGGAGCGGCGGTTCGCTACGCGGCGGTCGACCGCAATGCCGTCATCGTGGCCGCAGCCGGCGACACCAGCAAAAAGGACTGCAAGCAGAATCCGATCTTCGATCCGCTGAAGCCCAAAGACCCGCGCGACTGGAACGCCGTCACCACCGTCGTGACGCCATCCTGGTTCAGCGACTACGTCTTGACCGTCGGTGCGGTGGATTCCGAGGGTCATCCGCAGACCCAGGGCAGCAATGGGCAGGGCCCGTCGAGCGTAGCTGGACCGTGGGTCGGAATCGCCGCGCCCGGAAGCGACGTCATCGGGCTCTCGCCGCGCGACGACGGCCTGATCAACGCGATCGACGGACCGGACAACTCGCTGCTGGTCCCCAGCGGCACCAGCTTCTCGGCCGCGATCGTGTCCGGCGTGGCCGCCCTGGTGCGCGCCAAGTACCCGCAGCTGTCGGCGTATCAGGTGATCAACCGGCTGGAGCGCTCCGCGCGTGCACCGGCCCGCGGCGTCGACAACCAGCTCGGTTATGGTGTCGTCGACCCGGTGGCGGCACTGACCTGGGACATTCCGGACGGACCGCTCAAGCCGCCGCAGCAACTGTCGATACCGTTGAACGTGCCGAAGGCGCCGCCGCATCGCGACATGATGCCTGTGTGGGTGGCGGCCGGGGGATTGACCGGCGCACTGCTGATAGGCGGCGCCGTTTTCGGTATCGCGACGTTGATGAAGCGTCGTAGGCAGCAACAATAAGGGCGGAGCAGTAACAGCAATGAAGGCTCAGCGCAGGTTTGGGTTGTCTTTGTCGTGGGCGCGGGTCACGGTCGTGTTCCTGGTCGTCGTCGGGATCCTGTTGATCGCCAGCCACTGCCCCGAGTCGTGGCAGGGCAAGTACCACATCGCCTGGTGGGTGGGTGTCGGCATCTCGGTGATCATCACGTTGCTGTCGCTGGTCACCCATCACGGCCTGACGGTGACCTCCGGCCTGGCCGGCTGGCTCTGGGACTGGTCCGCCGACCCGGGCACCACGCTGGCTGCCGGTTGCACGCCCGCGCTCGACTACCAGCGCCGGTACGGGCGCGACAAGGTGGGGGTGCGCGAGTACGACGGCCGGCTGGTCACGGTGATCGCGCTGGACGGCGACGACGACGCGACATCGCGCCACCACCGCCAGAAGAGCGCACCGCCGGCCAGCGTGCTGGTGCGATCGGTGGCCGCGGGACTGCGCCAGTTCGACGTCATCCTGGACGGCATCGACATCGTGTCGGTGCAGATGCGCCGCGGCGGTAACGCCGCCGAGTTGTCCAAGCTCGACAAGTTGGGTCCGGAGGAGTGGGGGCTGGTCAGCGATCAGCCTGCCTCGTACGTGCGCCGTACCTGGCTGGTGTTGCGGATGAATCCGCAGTCCAACGTCGCCGCGGTCGCGGCCCGCGATTCGCTGGCTTCCACGCTGGTCGCGGCCACCGAGCGGCTGGTCCAGGATCTGGACGCGCCGGGCTGCACGCCCCGGCCGCTGACCTCCGAGGAGATCGCCGAGGTCGACAGCGCCGTGCTGGCGGACCTGGAGCCGACCTGGAGCCGCCCCGGCTGGCGTTACCTCAAGCACTTCAACGGGTTCGCGACCAGTTTCTGGTTGACGCCGTCGGACATCACCACCGAGACGCTGGAGGAGCTGTGGCTGCCCGACGCCGAGGCGACCGTGGTGACCATTCAGCTCACCGCCGACGACGGCCAGCCCGAGGTCTCCGGCTGGGTGCGCTATCACAGCGACAGCCGGTTGCCCAGGGGAGTGTCGTCGGGACTCAACCGGCTCACCGGTCGCCAGTTGGCGGCGGTGCGCGCCAGCCTGCCTGCTCCGACGATTCGCCCATTGCTGGTCGTGCCCACCCGAGGACTGCTCCCCGACGACGACCTCGTGCTTCAGGTGGGCCAGGTGCGGGAGGACGCTGAGCGCTTGCTCGCAGGTCAATGAGCCGCCCGCAATCGACGGCAGAGGACGCCCGTAACGCAATGGTTGCCGGGCTGTTGGCGTCGGGAATCTCCGTCAACGGTCTTCAGCCCAGCCACAACCCGCAAGTGGCGCTGCGGATGTTCACCACGGCCACCACGCTGGACCCGGCGATGTGCGACGCCTGGCTGGCACGTCTGTTGGCCGGTGACCAGAGCATCGAGGTGATCGCCGGAGCCTGGTCGGCGGTAAGTACTTTCGGCTGGGAAACCCGTCGGCTCGGCGTCACGGAAATGCAGTTTCATCCGGACGTCTCCGACGGGCTGTTTCTGCGGCTGGCGGTGCTCAGCGTGGAGTCGCTCGCGTGCGCGTACGCCGCGGTGCTCGCGGAGGCAAAGCGCTACGAGGAAGCCGCCGAACTGCTCGACCGCGTCGAACCGCGCCTACCCATCGATGAAGAGCTGATCGCCTACGTGCGAGGGGTCCTCTACTTCCGTGCCGGACGATGGCCGGATGTCCTCGCGCAATTCCCCGAGGGAAAGATCTGGCGTAACCCCGAGTTGAAGGCAGCCGGCGCTGCGATGGCGACCACGGCACTGGCGTCGCTCGGCGTCTTCGAGGAAGCGGTGCGGCGCAGCCAAGACGCCATCGAGGCGGATCGGGTACCCGGAGCGGCCAACGTCGCGCTGTACACCCAGGGCATGTGCCTGCGGCACCTCGGACGCGAGGAAGAGGCTGTCGAGGTGCTGCGCCGGGTGTACTCCCGCGACCCCAAGTTCGGCCCGGCCCGCGAAGCCCTCGACAACCCCAACTACCAGTTGGTGCTGACCGACCCGGAAACCATCGAGGCTCGGACCGACCCGTGGGACCCGGACAGCGCACCGACGCGCGCGCAGGCCGAGGCGGCCAAGCAAGCCGAGACGGCGGCCAAGTACCTGGAAGAGGGCGACGAAGAGCTCAACGCCATGCTGGGCATGGAGCGAGCGAAGCGGGAAATCAAACTCATCAAGTCCACGACCAAGGTGAACCTGGCCCGCGCCAAGATGGGCCTACCGGTGCCGGTCACCTCGCGCCACACCTTGCTGCTGGGCCCGCCCGGAACAGGAAAGACCTCGGTGGCGCGTGCTTTCAGCAAGCAACTATGCGGGTTGACGGTACTGCGCAAGCCCGTGGTGGTGGAAACCAGCCGCACCAAGCTGCTGGGCCGCTACATGGCCGACGCGGAGAAGAACACCGAGGAGATGCTCGAGGAAGCCCTGGGCGGAGCGGTCTTCTTCGACGAGATGCACACGTTGCACGAGAAGGGATACCAACAGGGCGACCCGTACGGCAACGCGATCATCAACACCCTGCTGCTGTACATGGAGAACCACCGCGACGATCTGGTGGTGTTCGGCGCCGGCTACGCCAAGGCCATGGACAAGATGCTCGACGTGAACCAGGGTCTGCGACGGCGCTTTTCGACCGTGATCGAGTTCTTCAGCTACACGCCCGACGAGCTGGTCGCATTGACCCGCCTGATGGGCCAGGAGAACGAAGACGTCATCACCGAGGAAGCAGCCGAGGCCCTGCGGCCGTCGTACGCCAAGTTTTACGCCGACGAGAGCTACTCCGAAGACGGCGACCTGATCCGCGGTATCGACACCCTCGGTAACGCCGGCTTCGTGCGAAACGTGGTGGAAAAGGCCCGCGATCACCGGAGCTTCCGCCTCGACGACGAGGACCTCGACGCGGTATTGGCCAGCGACACCACCGAATTCAGCGAGCTGCAGCTGCTGCGGTTCAAAGAACTCAGCGGTGACGATCTGCTCGAGGGCCTCAGTGCGGCAGTCGCAGAGAAGAAGTCGAGCTGAACGCCCTTTCATTACACGCTTTAACACTGCCGCGGAGCGGCTGAATGGATTCGGTATGGCCGCACAGTGAATTGTTGCGAACGCCTCGCAGCTAGCTTGACTCACTCTGTCTCGAATGCCACGATGTCCTGTGCAAGCACCTCGTTAGGTGAGGCTTCCATTACGGATATAGGCCACTGACCTCAAACGTCGAAAGACGCCCAGGGTCAGGACAGCTCTTCCCGGCTTAAGGGTTGAGCCCAAGTGGCTTCTGGCTTCGGCCGGATACGCAGTGTGGTGCCGAAGCTCTGATGAGAGGGGTGCCGGATCCGGCGAACGCGCCTGTGTCCTCATCCCTTCGTGCAGAATAAAGGCATCTCGGTGTGCCCAGGCCGCAAGGAGGTGAGAACGAAATTAATCCCGGTGATAGTCCTTATTCTCGATCGATGACGTTTCGTTCGAGCCGGCAAAGGCTACGCGTTTACCTGTCGGCTTGCACCGAGTCGCCTACCCACGTTGCGCAATCGGTGTACGTCCTGGCAAGGGTCGCGCCTCCGGCTCACCCTTATTCCTGAGGAGAACTCCGATGACCTCTGCCAACGTACAGACCACTGCCGGTTCGTGTGCGGCTACCAAGGCAGCCAACGTAACGGCGACCCGTTAAGCGCCGAGGGGGAACCATGCTGGATTTTGCGGCATTACCGCCGGAAGTCAATTCGACCAGAATGTATTCTGGCCCCGGGTCGGGGCCGTTGCTCGCTGCTGCCGCCGCCTGGAATGCGCTGGCCGCTGAAATGCGTTCCGCCGCAACCGATTACGAGTCGGTGATTCGGGAACTGAGTAGCGCGGGCTGGATCGGTCCGTCGTCGGCGTCGATGTTGGCCGCGGCCGCGCAGTACCTGGCGTGGCTCAACGCCACTGCTGCCCAGGCCGAGCAGACGGGTATGCAGGCTAACGGGGCCGCTACCGCTTTCGAGGCCGCGTTCGCCGCGACGGTACCCCCGCCGGTCGTTGCGGCCAACCGTACTTTGCTGGCGAACCTGGTGGCCTCCAACATCTTCGGGCAGAACACCCCGGCGATCGCGGCCACCGAAGCCCAGTACATGGAGATGTGGGCGCAGGACGCCGGGGCGATGAACGGCTACGCCACCGCCTCGAACGCCGCGGCGCAGATGACACCGTTCACCTCGCCGCAGACGAACACCACTCCTGACGCGGCAACCGGGCAAAACGAGGCGGTCTCTCAGGCGTTGAACTCAGCGACCGGGAACGCGCAGTCGCTGTTGTCGGGTAACACCTTGTCTAGCAATGACGCCAACGCCCTGGCTGCTCCGCAGGCGTCGGGATCGCTCTACGATTACCTCACCCAGTTCTTCGGCAACACGAACAACACAGCCGCGGGCCAGTTCTTGAGCAGTAACTTCTTCGCCAACTCGATCCTGAACGGTTCCATCGCCGGCGGCCCGTTCAACCCGCAATCCATCATCGGAACGGTCGAGGGCTTCAACTTCTTGCAGACGACGGCCACGACGCTGGGCGGTCTGGACGACTTCACCGCCGGTGCCGAGGCCGCCACCACCAGCCTGACGGCCAACTCGGTGGGGTCGGTGAGCATGGGTGGAGCTTCGGCGGGAATCGGTAACGCGCACCTGATCGGTTCGATGTCGGTGCCGCCCAGCTGGAGCAACGCCGCCACGATCAGTGCCGGTCAGGGGCCGGCGCCGGTCACCGGCCTCAGTGACATCGGGTCCGCCGGCACGCCGGCCGCGGGCGGGCCGGGCGGTGTTGCCGGGCCGCTGGGTGGCACCGGGAAGCGGTTGCGTCGCGCCATCCCCAGGTACGGGTTTCGGCCCGTCGTCATGCCGCGTCCGCCGGCCGCCGGATAAGAGACTTCAGGAGGAGATGTCATGCTGAACTTTGGGGCGTTACCGCCGGAAGTCAACTCGGCCAAGATGTACGCCGGACCTGGGTCCGGATCGATGCTGGCTGCCGCGGCGGCATGGAACGCGATCGCTGCTGAGATGCGTTCAGCGGCAAGCAATTACGAAGCGGTAATCAAGTCACTGGTCAGCGAGGGCTGGCTGGGGCCGGCGTCGGCGAAGATGGCGGCCGCGCTGCAGCCGTATCTCGAGTGGATGAGCACCACCGCCGCGCAGGCCGAGCAGGCCGGCGCTCAGGCCAACGCGGCCGCTGCCGCGTACGAGGCCGCGTTCGCCGCGACGGTGCCCCCGCCGCTGGTGACCGCCAACCGCACGCTGCTGGCGAACCTGGTGGCTACCAACATCATTGGCCAAAACAGCGGGGCGATCGCGACCACCGAGGCCCAGTACGGCGAGATGTGGGCGCAGGATGCCGCCGCGATGACCAGTTACACCACGGCGTCGCGGGCCGCCACCCAGATGACGCAGTTCAGCGACCCGCAGTCCGACACCACCCCGGCTGCAACGGTCTTGCAGGCCGACGCGGTCAACAATGCCAATGCGCTGGCCGCCCCGCTGGCCGCCGGCGCGGGGAACAACATATTCACGCCCGGCTCGGGTTCGGACACCACCGGACTGTCCGGGTTGCTGAACATCTTCAGCAATTCGAACCCGAATCTGCTGGGGGCTTTCCTCAACAACAACAGCGTGTCCGGCCTGTCGAACGCCTTCACCACCAACGGCATTATGAACCCGACGACGATCATCGATCCCGCCGCCACCGCGGCCGCGAACAGCGCCGTACAAAGCGCGACCACGTCGGGCCTAGAGGATCTGGCCGCCGGCCTGGGTGGTGCGGCTGCTGTGTCATCGACGACGAGCCTGCCGGGCGCCGCCGCCACCGCGGCGGTAGGACAGGCGAGTCTGGTTGGCGCCCTGTCGGTCCCGCCGACCTGGGCCGGCAGCGGAGCAACCGTCAGCACGGTTGCGGCCACGACTCAGGTCGGAGCCGGGGCGTACCACAGCTTTGGCGCCGCCACCCCGATGGTGATGGAAGAAGCCGGGGCAGTGGGCATGCCCGGGGTGCCGCTGGCCGGTGTTCCGGGTGCGCACGAGGATGAGTTCGCGGACCCGATCTACGGGTTCCGGCCCCGCGTCATCGGGCGCCCACCCGCCGCCGGTTAACGACATATGAAGGCCCTACCGTTACTGGCAATCGTCGTCACCCTGATCGGCCTGGCCGCGCCGGCACGCGCCGATCCGGCTGACGACGCCTTCCTCGCCGCGCTCAACAACGCGGGCATCACCTATCACGACCCGGAGCACGCAATCAAAGCCGGCCAAAAGGTCTGCGACCTGGCTAACTCCGGGACCTCCCAGCTCGACATCATCCGCGACATCCGCGATCTCAACCCGGCATTCACCATGACTAAGGCCGCCCAGTTCGCCAAGGCGGCCGCCATGGCCTACTGCCCAGAACGCCTCTCCACCGACAGCGGCGGCAGCAACCCCGGCCCGGGCGGCGCCGGAGGCGGCGGAGGCGGCTGACTTCGCGGTCTTGCCCTCACAGCAAACCTGCAGATGTCAATAAGCGTCGTAGCAGTTCTCCATGTTTTCGTTAGGTGAAATGTAGGGGAGCTGCATATGACCATTGCCTGCCAATTCGGCGCTGCCGTTGGACATCGCGCGTCGCCCCGTGCCCCGACCGCCTGCTGCGCGGCCGAGCCCTAGCCCGGCACCGGTGATGCGCTTGCCGCAGGGGACTTTTGGCGCCGCGCGGTATATCGGAGGCCTAAAATCCTTAATGCCAGCGACCATTTCATGGTATCCATAATTCGCTACCGGATGCCGTTCTAGGATAATTACAGCGCGCATTTCGAACGACTCCCAAATTCGGCAAGCAGCCCGAATTGTCGACGCATTTTCATGTTACACACAACCTGGTTTCTGGATGTACTGATTGAAAGGATCAAGTAAGTCACTAGAGAGTCGGCAACAGTGGTATCGGATAACGGAAACGCGACTGCGATGGTGTCGCTCCGGCGCGGTATTTACCGAAATATGAATACGCCAGGAAGTGCTGTCGGCATTCGCTAAGTAATGATTACTTGGCTTCTATAGTGGGATTACTCCAATAGTCAAGTTAGCTACATCACTTCGATGTTCTCACACGGACGCTCCACGCGGTGACATTTCTTTTTTACAGGGCGATTACCGGTAGGGAACGTGCCGCGCATGGTTTTTGGCGATAATATCCGCAATATAGAGCCTTGTGGTGAATCAGGACCGGACGAGAACCTGAGAGAATTTCAGCCGAGAGAGTTACGAACATGCTGTCGTTAAACACGTGTCATACAGCGCGGATTCGATGTATTTCATTAGAGCTGCGGCGCGTTTGCGGCGAGGGCCGCGAAACCGGGCCTACCATGGCGGCCAAATGAGGGAGCGGAGGTAAAAATGTTGGACTTCGGGGCGTTACCGCCGGAGATCAACTCCGGTCGAATGTACGTCGGTGCGGGATCGGGGCCGATGTTGGCCGCCGCCGCCGCCTGGGACGAGTTAGCCGCGGAGCTGTTCTCCACGGCGGCGCAGTATGGCTCGACGATCCAGAGCCTCAGCGTCGGGCCTTGGACCGGCCCCTCCTCGATCGCGATGGCCGCCGCCGCCGCACCGTATGTGCAATGGATGAGCGCGACGGGGGCCCAGGCAGAGCAGGCGGGCATCCAGGCCAAACTTGCTGCGGGCGCGTACGAGGCGGCCTTCGCGGCGACGGTGCCGCCGCCCGTCATCGCGGCCAACCGCTCCCTGCTTGCGACGTTGATCGCAACTAATATCTTGGGACAGAACACCCCGGCGATCGCCGCCACCGAAGCCCAATACATGGAGATGTGGGCGCAGGACGCCGCCGCGATGTACGGGTATGCCGGATCGTCGGCGACGGCGTCGCAGTTGCAGCCGTTCGCCGAACCGCCGCAGACCACGAACGACTCCGGGACGGGGATGCAGGCGGCCGCGCTGGTTCAGTCGAGCTCCACCTCGGGCACCAATACGGCCCTACAACTCACCCAGGCCGCATCGACACCCGCGGCCGCGGCGGCGGCCCCGTCGACAGGATTGACCGTGCCGCCGGCGGTGAGCAACTGGAACACCATCTGGGGCGCCATCACCGGTGTGTTCTCGCCCCAGTCGTGGAGCACCATCCCCGGCGGTCCATTCCTCTCCTTCGGACAGACGTACGCATGGGCACAAAACGGTCAGGCCGCCCAGGCCTATCTGGCCGGGCCGAAATTCATCTCAGGTCAATTGGAGCCGTTGACAAGGGGCGCCGCCGTGCGGCCCATGCTCAGCTCCGCCGTCAGCGGAGCTCAGGTCAGCGGGTCGATGGGTAAGTCGGCCCTGGTCGGAAGCATGTCGGTACCGCAGGGCTGGACCGAAGCCGCGCCGAACATCCGAATGCTCGCGCAGTCATTGCCCACCAATCTGGCTGCCGCGCCGGCCGCCTCGCTGATCGGCGAAGAAGGCGTTTTCAGCCAGATGGCGCTGTCCAGCCTGGCTGGCCGCGCCGTCGCCGCCACCGCGACCCACACGGTGAGCGGCAATGCCGCCACGGCGTCCGCGCTCGGTGGTCTGGTGGCCGAGGCCGACCCCGCCGCCGCCACCATCATCGTCATACCGGCTCTGGAGGACTGATCGCGATGAACACGACGCACAGCCACCCGGCATGGTCCACCCGAATCGCGCCGTCAAGTAAGGGGTAACGACATGTTTTACGGAGCCTTTCCACCGGAGTTCAACTCGGGCCGCATGTACGCCGGTCCGGGAGCGGAGTCGTTGGTGACGGCAGCGACGGCCTGGGAGAACCTGGCTGCCGAATTGCAGTCGATCGCGACCTCATACTCGTCGGTGATCTCGAATCTGACCACCGGGCCCTGGGTGGGCCCGTCATCGCTTGCCATGGCAGCCGCCGCGACTCCTTACGTCACCTGGATGCAACAAACCGCGGCGCAAGCCGCCCAAACCGCGGCGCAAGCGACGCAGGCCGCCGCCGCATATGAGACGGCCTTCGCCGCCCACGTGCCGCCTCCCCTGATTGCGGCCAACCGTGAACTGCTCGCGGAGCTGATGGCCACCAACCTCTTCGGGCAGAACACCGGGGCGATTGCTGCCACCGAGGCGCAGTACGGCGAAATGTGGGCCCAGGACGGCGAAGCGATGGATACGTACTTCGCCTCTTCTGCGACGGCATCCAACAATCTGCAGGAATTCAGCCCGGCGCCGCAGACCACCAATGAGGCGGCCACGACCATGCAGGCGGCCGCGGTCACCTCGTCATCCAGTGCCGGGGCCGGCAACGCGGCGAATGCGGTGGCCGCTGCAGCCACCACGCCCAGCGGCTACACCGGTCCGCTGGCGTGGCTCGCGCAGCTGGCCACGGACTACCAGACCTTCTGGACGAACCTGCTGAATACCGTTCCAGGCGGGGCGAACTTTTACACGCAGTTCTACAACGCCTTGAAGATCCCGCTCGGCCTCACCACCCAGTACAACGACATTGGACTGCTGATCAACTTCCCCGTGTCGCAGTGGCTCAAGTTCGCCCCACCGGCGGCCTACGGCGCGCTGCCGAAAGATGCGCTGGGGGCCGGTCTGGGCGCGTTGGGCTTCGGCCGGGGCACACTGTTCGACTCCATCAGCCCGACGGCCGGTTTCGCACGTGGCACGTTGGTCGGATCGTTGACGGTCCCACCCAGCTGGGCCTCGGCCACCCCGGCAATCAGGACGGTGGCCGCTGCCCTGACTGCCGCGGGTCCCGAGGCGATCCCGGCGGCCGCCCTCGGTGAGGGCAGTTTGTTCAGTTCGCTGGGGATGGCCGGGATGCTGGGCAGCGCGATGGGCGCTGGAGGTCCGACCGTGGTCAATGCCAGCGTCCGCAACCGGATGAAACCGCTCAAAGACCTCAAGGACAAGAACTCACCGGAGCACCTGAAACGTCTGGTCGCTCAGATATCGGAGAAGCCGGAAACGGTGCAGCACCACAACGTCGATCAAGAAGGCCTCGACGCGCTGCTCGAACAGCTGGCGAAGAAGCCCGGAATCCACGCGGTGCACTTGAAAAAGGGCAAGTCCAAGGTCGTTCCTTCCGAAGAAGCGCAATTAGGGTAGGGGACAAGTGACATGAAACGGTTACTGACAGCACTTGCCGTTGCCGCGATGATCGGCTTTGCGGCGCCGGCGTACGCGGATCCCATTCCGGAGCCCAACGGCGACGACGCGGGTTTCATTGCCGCTCTGCGCCAGGCCGGATTCAGCTTTTCCAGCGAGGGTGCTGCCGTCGCGGCCGGCAGGGCGGTGTGCTCCTGCCTGAACAACGGAGAGGACAATTTGGAGTTGCTCCACGACGTCAAGAGTCGCAATCCCGGGATGGACATGGAGATGGCATCGAATTTCGCGCTGATCTCAGCGAAATTCTATTGCCCGCACCAACTTTCGAAAGCGTGATGCGGTGACCACCGCCCTGAGTCGACCACTGCTGGCGCTACTTGGTGCTGCCGTGATGCTCGGCCTGGCGGCGCCCGCCCACAGCGATCCGGCTGATGGCTCCGACGACGCCGGCTTCCTTACGACGGTGCGCGGCGCTGGTCTCACTTATACCGACTCGGCTCAGGCCGTCGCATTCGGAAAGACGTTGTGCGCCTTGATGGCCGCCGGCAAATCCGGGCCGGAACTGATTCAGCACCTGCAGCGCAACAACCCCGGACTGACGACCGACCACGCCACCCTGTTCGTGGGAATAGCGGCGAAGTACTACTGCCCGCAGCGGCTCAACAAGCCGGCCTCGGCAGGGTAGCGACGCCAACCGTCGGCGGCGCAGAGGTTGCGCGAGAATGTCCACCGGGCAACCGGCAAGGTTGACATGCACCCAGTGTTCACCTGTGAGTGGTTAGCTCGCCGCGACCGGCACGGCGACGGCGCGGCCATGCCGTCGGGGGAAGGAGTCCGGGATGTCGCAGACGTTGAGCGTCGCCGATTTCGCGCTCCGGCTGGCCGTCGGGGTGGGGTGTGGCGCCCTGGTCGGGATCGAACGGCAGTGGCGAGCCCGCCGGGCCGGTCTGCGGACCAACGCGCTGGTGGCCGCGGGTGCGACCTTGTTCGTGCTGTACGCGGTCGCCACCCCGGACAGCAGCCCTACCAGGGTCGCGTCCTACGTGGTGTCCGGTATCGGCTTCCTCGGCGGTGGGGTGATCCTGCGCGAGGGCGTCAACGTCCGGGGCCTCAACACCGCCGCCACCCTGTGGTGCTCCGCGGCGATAGGCGTGCTGGCCGCCTCCGGGAACTTGGTGTTCACGCTGATCGCCACCCTCACCGTCATCACCATCCACGTGGTGGGCCGCCCGCTGGGGCGGGTCATCGACCATGACAACGACGCCGAGGAAGACGAAGGCCGCCAACCCTTCCTGGTGCAGGCGATCTGTCGCCCGAAATCCGAGAAGTACGCCCGCGCACAGCTGGTCCAACACGCCAGCAGCAACGACCTGACACTGCGCGGCATCCGCACCGGGCAGTCCGCCGACGACGAGATCACCCTGACCGCATACCTTCTCGTGGATGGTCACACACCGGCCAAGCTCGAGCGATTAGTCGCCGAGCTATCCCTGCAGCCCG
Organism: Mycobacterium sp. 050272; assembly: GCF_039023525.1. Taxonomy (NCBI): domain Bacteria; kingdom Bacillati; phylum Actinomycetota; class Actinomycetes; order Mycobacteriales; family Mycobacteriaceae; genus Mycobacterium; species Mycobacterium sp. 050272. The sequence goes on from NZ_JBCHKV010000004.1 coordinate 241,894, forward strand.
GCGTTCGCGCGGTGCAGTGGTACGCCGGTGACGACGCGCAGGCCGACTGACGGCTACGGGCGCGCCTGCAACTCCGGTGCGGCCGCGGCCAACAGCTCAGCCCGGATACCGGTCAGTGGGGGATAGATCCGCTCGCAATTGATGGTCCGCTTGGTCGTCTTGGCGTCCATGCCCGTGGCGACAACCACGCGGTCCCATCCTTCGGTGTAGACGGCGCCGGCCGGTCCGAGATCGAGAACCGTTACATACCAAGGGATCCGAAGGGCAAGCATCGACTCGCCGCACAGGTCGCTGATGACGTTGTAGCCGGCATAACGGCCCATCGGCCGCCCATGCTGGCACGACATCACCGACAGATGCCCGTCATCCACGCGGGCCGCCGCCACATCACCCGCGGCGAAGATCGAGCCGACCCCGATCACCCGCAGATAGTCATCGACGGGTACCCGGCCCGAGGCGTCACGCTCGACCGGCAGTTGTTCGGTCAGCGAGCTCGCCCTCATCCCGGCGCACCACACCACCGTGGCCGCCTCCAGCTGCTCACCGGAGGACAGCGTCACGCCGTGCGGGCTGACCGCATCGACACCGACCCCAGTCCTCGTCTCAATCCCGTTGTCCGACAGCGCTTTTTCAATGACCGGCCGTGCCGAGGCACCCATATCGGAGCCGACCAGTGGATTTCGGTCGACCAGAATCACCCGAGGACTTCCGCAGGACAACGCGCGCAACCGGTTGGGCAGCTCGCATGCCGTCTCGATACCGGTCAGCCCGGCGCCGACCACGACGACCGTCGCCGCCTCCGGCGAATCGTCGGCGAGCCGTTGCAGATGCCGTTGCAGCGCGACTGCGCCGTCATAGGTGTCGACATCAAAACCGAACTCCCGCAGCCCCGGCACCGCGGGTTTGAGCACCCGGCTACCCGAGGCCAACACCAGCCGGTCGTAGCTGTACGTCGCACCATCGGCTGTGCCGACAGTGTGCGCGCCGGCGTCGATAGCGGTCACCTCGGTCACGACGTGAGTCACGCCGGCGGGGTCCAGCAGCTCGGCCAGCGGGAGGTGGCAGGCACTCAAATCGGCCTCATAGTTGCGGACCCGGATGTCGTGGAACGGCGTCGCGCTGAGCACGGTGATGTCGACGGTCCCCGCCGGCACCGCGAGCTCGTCGAGCCGCCGGGCAGCGCCCAACGCTGCCCACAATCCCGCAAATCCGGAGCCGATGACCAGCACCGCCAGCTTGTCTGCCATCAGCCACAGTCTGGACTGTCCGGCGGCCGAAGCAACAGATAGCGCCTACGACCGCGGTGCGCGAGGCCGTAACCTGTCTGTGTGAGTGCGATCACCGGGTTTTTAGCCGTACTGCCCCCGCAGCTGCGGGACCCGGTGCTGTTCGCGATTCCGTTCTTCCTGCTGCTGCTGATTCTCGAGTGGACCGCGGCGCGCAAGCTCGACCGGCTGGTGGCCGCCGCCGAGGATCCCCGGCCGGCGTCGGGCGCGTATTTGACCCGAGATTCGTGGGCCAGCATCTCGATGGGGCTGGTTTCGATCGCCACCACCGCCGGCTGGAAGAGCTTGGCCCTGTTCGGGTATGCGGCGATCTATGCCTACCTGGCGCCGTGGCACCTGCGGGCCGACCAGTGGTACACCTGGGTGATCGCGATCCTCGGCGTCGACTTGCTGTACTACGCCTACCACCGAATCGCCCACCGGGTGCGGCTGATCTGGGCCACTCACCAGGCCCACCATTCCAGCCAATACTTCAACTTCGCGACCGCTCTTCGCCAGAAGTGGAACAACAGCGGCGAGATCCTGATGTGGATTCCGTTGCCGCTGTTGGGGATTGCACCCTGGATGGTGTTCTTCGCCTTCTCGATCAGTCTGATTTACCAGTACTGGGTGCACACCGAGCGGATCGGCAAGCTCGCGCGACCGATCGAGTTCGTTTTCAATACGCCGTCACACCACCGCGTGCACCACGGCATGGACAAGGTGTACCTCGACAAAAACTACGGCGGCATCCTGATCATCTGGGACCGCCTGTTTGGCAGCTTCCAGGCCGAGCTGTTCCGCCCGCATTACGGGCTCACCAAGCAGGTGGACACCTTCAACATCTGGAAGCTGCAGACGCGCGAATATGTCGCGATCGCGCGCGACTGGCGCTCGGCGAGCCGGTTGCGCGACCGGCTGGGTTACGTATTCGGACCGCCGGGCTGGACTCCGCGCCCGGCCGCCGTCACCGACGACTCCGTTCGGCTGGCGACGTCGTCGTAACTGACGTCGCTGTAACGCTAGCCCGGGCTAGCGCGAAAAGGTCGATGACGAAACAGTAACGACGTAATCTCAACTTGTGGTCGGTGCACGCGCCGGCCTTGACGGAACGGAGTCCGTCCATGGTGTACCGCATGGCACTTCGCGTACTGGTCGCGACGATCGCCGTCCTGGCCTGCACCCCGGGCTTGTCGGCCGCCACCGCCCACGCAGACCCGGTGGTGGTGTCCCCGGGCATGGAGATCCTGCAGGACAACCGGCTGTGCACCCTGGGCTACGTCGATCAGGCCGCGAGAATCGCCTACACCGCCGGGCATTGCCGCAGCACCGGAAACATCGTCACCGACAGAAACCGCAACCCGATCGGCCATCTCGCGACCTTCCGCGACGACACCCCCAGCGGCTCGACCGTCGCCGTCGACCAGGCCATCAGCGACTACGAAGTGATCGCGCTGGATCCCAACATCGCGCTGAACAACACCCTGCCGGGCGGACGGCCGCTGGTGTCGAGCCCTAACGTGGCGCTGCAGCCCGGGCAAGCGGTCTGCCACTTCGGCGTCTCCACCGGTGAAACCTGCGGGACCGTCGAAGCGGTGAACAACGGCTGGTTCACCATGTCCCACGGCGTCCAGAGCCATCCCGGCGATTCCGGCGGACCGGTGTATCTGGCCTCGGCCGCCGGTCCGGGGCAGATCGTCGGGATCTTCAACAGCATGTGGGGCGACTTTCCCGCGGCGGTATCGTGGCGGTCCACCTCCGAGCAGGTCCACCAGGACATGGCAGGGCAACTCAACGGCGGCTAACGCGCGTCACAGCGACCTGAGCACGAACACCGGTATGGACGGGGCGCCCGCGCGGAACTCATCCTCGGTGGAATCCGGCGTCAGGCCCGCCACATAACCCTTGACCTGCCAGTACCACCTGTCCAGGTAGCGCTTCAAGACCGCGGGTTTGGCCGCATCCTCGACCTCGGTGGCCGTCAGGCGTTTGCGACGCCACCGCGGCCCGACCTCGACGACGCCGGCGGCGCGCACGTTGCGTGCCCATTGGGTATTGCCACGCGGCGAAACGAGATAGTCCGTGCCGTCAATGGTCAACAGGTTGATCACGACCGCGCGCGGCTTTCCCGACCTGCGCCCACGGACACGCAGTGCCCGGGTCCCCGCGACGCTTACCCCGAGTTCGGCGAGCCAGCGGATCACGGCGTTTCCGGTGCGGGCGACACGGTTGGGTTCCTCGTAACGGGTGGACATGGTGGATCCCCTCAAGCGGCCTGGATATCTGAGAGCAGTGCTCTCTTCCTGGTTACAATGACACAACACCCGCCGGAAAGCAAGAGCGGTGTTCTCGGTTTATGCAAGACTGACGACGTGGGCAAACGCCAGGAGTCACGTGAGCAGATCGAGGCGCGCATCGTCGAGCTGGGCCGTCGGCACCTGGTCGATCGCGGCGCGGCCGGGCTGTCGCTGCGCGCGATCGCCCGCGATCTGGGCATGGTCTCCTCGGCGGTGTACCGGTATGTGTCCAGCCGAGACGAACTGCTCACCCTGCTGCTCATCGACGCCTACTCCGACCTGGCCAACGCGGTGGATCGAGCCCGCGACTCCGCCGACGAAGTGTGGAGCCACGACCTCGTCGCGATCGCCCGGGCGGCGCGCCGCTGGGCCGTCGAGCATCCCGCCCAGTGGGCCCTGCTCTACGGCAGCCCGGTCCCCGGATATCACGCACCCGCGGAACGCACCGTCGCAGTGGGCACCCGCGTGGTGGGAGCCATCTTCGATGCCATCGCCGCCGGGATCACCACCGGGGACATCCGGTTAACCAATACTGTTGTCCCGCAACCGATGTCATCGGACTTCGACCGGATCCGGCAAGAGTTCAGCTTTCCCGGCGACGACGCCGTCATCGCCAAGTGCTTCTTGTTCTGGGCCGGGGTACTGGGCGCCATCAGCCTCGAGGTGTTCGGACAATACGGCGCCGACACCCTGACCGACCCGGAAGCCGTCTTCAACATCCAGCTCGGCCTGCTGGTCGACATGCTCGCCCAGCACTGACCCACCCGTCGGGCCTGAATTAGAACGTGTTCACCCGGCCATTCCGGACGCCGGGCGGCGAATTACGGCAAAGAATTTCCGGGCCTTTCTGACGGCCGACACACTGGGCTATCCTGCCAAACGATGACGCTAACCGTTCAATCGCCGATACAGATCGCCTGGGTCACCCAAAACCTGGATGCCACCGAAACGGCTCTCACCGGCCTGTTAGGCGCCCGGAAGTGGGTGCGGATACCCGACGTGCACTTTGCTCCGGACAGCTGCAGCTACCGCGGCAAGCCGGCCGACTTCGTCGCCCACATCTCCTTGAGCTATCTCGGCGACATGCAGCTGGAGCTCATAGAACCGGTCAGCGGGGAGAACATCTATAGTGAATTTCTCCGTGACTCCGGACCGGGTCTGCACCACATCTGCATGGCGGCCGAAAGCCCCGAACAATTCGACGCGGCACTGGCCGACGCCGCCAATCACGGCGCCGAGGTGGTGCAGCAGGGCCTGATGCCCGGCGGAATCCACTTCGCGTACATCGCAGCGCCACAGGCGGGAGTGCCGTTTGTGGAGATCGCGTACCTGTCGCCCGAGATGAGGGCGTTCTACGACTACATCAAACAGGAGCAAGGGTGAGCACCGAGATTCCAGCAACGGTCAAGGCGGACACCGTGACGTCGTGGTCCGACGACGTCGACGTGCTCGTGATCGGCTTCGGCATCGGCGGTGGTTGCGCCGCGGTGAGTGCGGCTGCCGCCGGCGCGCGGGTGCTGGTCCTCGAGCGCGCCGCTGCGGCGGGCGGAACCTCCTCCATGGCCGGCGGCCACTTCTATCTGGGCGGCGGCACGGCGGTCCAGCAGGCCACCGGCCAGGACGACACCCCCGAGGAGATGTACAAGTACCTCGTCGCGGTGTCTCGCGAGCCCGACCTCGACAAGATTCGGGTGTACTCCGACGACAGCGTCGAGCACTTCAATTGGCTGGAGGATCTGGGCTTCCAGTTCGAGCGCAGCTACTACCCGGGCAAGGTTGTCGTCCCACCCGGGACCGAGGGGCTGAGCTACACGGGCAACGAAAAAGTGTGGCCCTTCTGCGAGCAGGCCAAGCCCGCACCGCGCGGGCACTCGGTGCCGGTGCCGGGCGAGCTGGGTGGCGCGGCGATGGTGATCGACCTCCTGGTCAAGCGCGCCGCCGATTTCGGAGTGCAGGTGCGCTACGAGACCGCGGCGACCAACCTCGTCGTCGACGACAACGGCGCGGTGGTCGGAGTCGCCTGGAAGCACTTCACCGAAACCGGTGCGATCAAAGCAAAGTCGGTCATCATTGCCGCCGGCGGTTTTGCGATGAACCCGGAGATGGTCGCCGAGTACACCCCCGCGCTGGCCCAGGAACGGAAGACCAAGCACCACGGCATGGTGGCGCCCTACATCCTGGGCAACCCCAACGACGACGGCCTGGGCATCAGGATGGGCGTCTCGGCGGGTGGAGTCGCCAAGAACATGGACGACTTGTTCATCACCGCGGCGGCGTATCCGCCCGCGGTCCTGCTGACCGGCGTAATCGTCAACAAGGACGGCAAGCGCTTCGTCACCGAGGACTCGTACCATTCGCGCACCTCGGCATTCGTCCTCGAGCAGCCGGAGCAGACCGCCTATTTGATCGTCGACGAGGCGCACACCGAGATGCCGGAAATGCCGCTGATCAAATTCCTCGACGGCTACGAGACCATCGCCGAATTAGAGGAGGCGCTCGGCATCCCCAGCGGCAACCTGGCGGCCACCCTGGACCGCTACAACGAGTTCGCGGCCAAGGGCGAGGACCCGGATTTCCACAAGCAACCGGAATACCTTGCGGCGCAAGACAATGGGCCCTGGGCGGTTTTCGATTTGTCGCTGGGCCGGGCCATGTACTCGGGGTTCACGATGGGCGGGCTGGCCACGTCGGTGGACGGTGAGGTGTTGCGCGAAGACGGCACGCCGGTGCCCGGCCTCTACGCGGTCGCGGCGTGTGCTTCCAATATCGCGCAGGACGGCAAGGGCTACGCCAGCGGCACCCAGCTGGGCGAGGGCTCGTTCTTCGGTCGCCGCGCCGGAACGCACGCGGCGCAGGCCGCGGACGCGTAGGCGCGTTACGACAACCGTGCCGGAGCGCGCGCCGCCCGACAGGCCGCGGACGCGTAGCGCTAAACCGTCGCCGGCTCCTGGCCGACCGGTCCGAGCTGCCAACGGCCGCCGCCGAGCAGTTGCAGCTCTTGTTCGTGATGCTGCTCGACGGTGTGGCGATGGCTGACGCTGACCACGACGCACTCCGGAAGTTCGTTGCGCAGTAGTTGATACAGCGCGAATTCCAGCCCCTCGTCGAGCGCGGAGGTGGCCTCGTCGAGGAAGACGGCGCGGGGCTTGGTGAGCAGAATCCGGGCGAAGGCAACACGCTGCTGCTCACCCGGCGAGAGCACCTTGGCCCAGTCCTGCTCCTCGTCGAGCCGTTGGATCAGCGGGGCCAGCGCCACCTTGGTCAGCACCTCATGCAGCTCGCCATCGCTGATGGATTCCGGCGGATTCGGGTAGCACACGACGCCGCGCAGAGTGCCCAGCGGCACGTACGGCAACTGCGAGAGGAACATCGTCGCGTTGTCGCCGTCCGGGCGGCACAACGTTCCCGAGGCGTACGGCCACAGTTCGGCCAGACTGCGCAGCAGCGTGGTCTTGCCGGCGCCGGAACGGCCGGTGATCACCAGCGAGTCGCCGGTGTCCAGCTCGACGTCGAGCGAGTCGATCAGCTGATCTCCCGCCGGCGTGCGGACCTCGATTCCGGCCAGCTCGACCGCCTTGTCCTGGCTCGGTTTGACCAGCACCGCGGGCAGCGCGCGGCCCTGGGCATTGGCGTCGACCAGCCCGTGCAACCGGATGATCGCCGCGCGGAACGACGCGAACGCGTCGTAGTTGTTCCGGAAGAAGGACAGCGAGTCGTGGATGTTGCCGAACGCCGTTGCCGTCTGGCCGACGTCGCCGAAGTTGATCTTGCCGGCGAACAACCGCGGTGCCTGAATGATCCACGGCAGCGGCACAATCGCCTGCGACACCGACCAGTTCCAGCCGTTGAAGATGATGGTCCGGCGGACGAACTTGCGATAGTTGTCGATGATCGGGGTGAAGCGCCGCCACAGCTGTGACCGCTCCACCCGCTCGCCGCGATAGAAGCCGACCGCTTCGGCGGCGTCGCGCAGCCGCACCAGTGCATAACGGAACGCGGCGTTGAGCTTCTCGTTGTTGAAGCTGAGCCAAATCAGCGGGCGCCCAAGCCAAAACGCGACGATCGTCGCGATCAGCACATACACCAGCACCGTCCAGAACATGGCCCGCGGCAACGTGATACTGAAAAGGGTCAGGTCCCCGGACAGGTTCCACAGGATGGCCGCGAACGAGATCACCGACGCGACGGCGTTGACGGCCCCGAACAGCAGGGTGCCGCCGGTGCCGTTGGACGGGTTGTTCGGAGTGCCGCCGGCGTTGGCGGTGAAGATGTCGATATCCTGCTGGATACGCTGGTCAGGGTTGTCAATCGTGTTGTCGATGAACAGGTCTCGGTAATAGGCCTTGCCGTCCAGCCAGTCGTCGGTCAGGTGAGCGGTTAGCCAGATGCGCCACGCGATCATGAACCGCTGGGTGATGTAGATGTCGAGCATGAATCGGACGACGTACAGGGTGGCCAGTATGCTGAAAATCCATAGCGACATGTAAAAGCCGTGAATGCCAGACTGTTTGACGGCGTCATCGCCGGCGGCCATGCCCTGGACCGCGATCTGAACCGAGGTGTACAGATCGTTGCCCTGGTAACTGAGCAGTACCGTCAGCCGCACCGCAAGCAGCACCGACAGCAGCAGCACCCCGAGTACCAGCCACACCTTGACGCTGGCCGGGCCGACGAAATACCCGCGGGTGATCCGCCAGAACTGGCGGCCCCATGGCGTGAAGAACCTGAACGCGGCGAGCACGACGATCAGACACACGGCGCCGATCGCCCAGGCGATGGCGACCCACTGCAACGAGTCCACAAGTGCCGACGACCAGTCGATGGATGGCTTGAATAGCGTGGGACCCAACTTCGACGTCTCCTTGCTATCGAGGCATCTCGAGGAGCCTCATGGCGAATGCTTCCCCGCGAAGGTACCCGAGACCGGCGGATAGGCTGCCAGGATGAGCATCGACGCTCCGTCCAGCCAGATTGTCCATGCCGGCCGGCTGATCGCCCGGCGCCTGCGGGCCAGCGGTGTCGACACCGTCTTCACGCTGTCGGGCGGCCACCTGTTCTCCCTGTACGACGGCTGCCGCGACGAGGACATTCGACTCGTCGACACCCGCCACGAACAGACGGCGGCCTTCGCCGCCGAGGGCTGGTCGAAGGTGACCAGGGTGCCAGGCGTGGCCGCGCTGACCGCGGGCCCCGGTGTCACCAACGGCATGAGCGCGATGGCGGCCGCGCAGCAAAACCAGTCGCCGCTGGTGGTGCTTGGCGGACGGGCACCCGCGCAGCGCTGGGGCATGGGATCGCTACAGGAGATCGACCACGTACCGTTCGTGGCACCGCTGGCGCGTTTTGCGGCCACCGCGCAGTCCGCCGCCGACGCGGGCCGACTGGTCGACGAGGCGCTGCGGGCCGCCGTCGGCGCGCCGTCAGGAGTCGGATTCGTCGACTTTCCGATGGATCACGTGTTCGCCGTCGCCGAGGACGACGGCCGTCCCGGCGCGCTGACCGTGCCACCACCGCCGCAAGCTCCGGATGGCAACGCGCTGGATCGCGCCGCGCAGCTGCTGGCGGGTGCGCGGCGGCCGGTGATCATGGCCGGCACCAACGTGTGGTGGGGACACGCCGAGGCGGCGCTGCTTCGGCTGGCCGAGCAGCGCCGGATCCCGGTGCTGATGAACGGGATGGCCCGCGGCGTCGTGCCCGCCGACCACCCGCTGGCGTTCTCGCGGGCGCGTGCCAAAGCCCTCGGCGAGGCGGACGTCGCGCTGGTCGTCGGGGTACCGATGGACTTCCGGCTCGGCTTCGGCAAGGTGTTCGGACCGGAAACCCAGCTCGTCGTCGCGGATCGGGCCGAACCCGATCGGGAGCATCCGCGGCCGATCGCGGCCGGCCTGTACGGCGACCTGACGGGCATTCTCTCGGCGTTGGCCGGGAGCGCAGGTGAGCACGGCGACTGGATCGCCGCGCTGCGGTCGGCCGAGACCGCGGCCCGCGATCAGGAGACCGCCGATCTGGGCGACGACCGAATCCCGCTGCACCCGATGCGGGTGTATGCCGAATTGGCGCCGATGCTGGACCGCGACGCGATCGTGGTCATCGATGCCGGCGACTTCGGCTCCTACGCCGGCCGGATGATCGACAGTTATCTGCCCGGCTGCTGGCTGGACAGCGGTCCGTTCGGCTGCCTGGGCTCGGGCCCCGGCTACGCCCTGGCCGCCAAACTGGCCCACCCCGAGCGTCAGGTCGTGCTGCTGCAGGGCGACGGCGCCTTCGGCTTCAGCGGCATGGAGTGGGACACCCTGGTGCGCCACCAGGTTCCGGTCGTATCGGTGATCGGCAACAACGGAATCTGGGCGCTGGAAAAGCATCCGATGGAGGCGATTTACGGCTACTCCGTGGTGGCGGAGCTGCGTCCCGGCACCCGCTACGACGAGGTGGTGCGCGTCCTGGGCGGCCACGGCGAGCTGGTCGCGGCGCCCGCCGAGCTGCGCCCCGCGCTGGAGCGCTCGTTTGCCAGCGGCCTGCCCGCGGTCGTCAACGTGCTCACCGACCCGAGCATCGCCTATCCGCGCCGCTCGAACCTGGCCTGATGGGTCGCCTCGCGGGGTCCGCGCAGCTCACCGCGTACCGTTGACCTGTGCCAAAGACCACCCGCACTCAACCGGGCCGCCTGAGCAGCAGATTCTGGAAGCTGCTCGGCGCTAGTACGGAAAAGAACCGCTCGCGCTCGCTCTCGCAGGTCAGCGACTCCTCGGAATACGACGAGAAGGCAGCCGGCCTCTCCGACGAGAAACTGCGCAAGGCGACCGGGTTGCTCAACCTCGACGATCTCGCGGATTCCGAAGACATCTCACAGTTCCTGGCGATCGCGCGGGAGGCCGCGGAGCGGTCAACGGGTTTGCGGCCCTTCGACGTTCAGCTGCTGGGTGCGTTGCGCATGCTCGACGGCGACGTGATCGAGATGGCGACCGGCGAGGGCAAGACCCTGGCCGGCGCGATCGCGGCCGCCGGATACGCGATCGCCGGCCGACACGTCCATGTGGTGACCATCAACGACTACCTGGCCCGCCGGGACGCGGAATGGATGGGCCCGCTGCTCGAGGCGATGGGACTGACGGTGGGCTGGATCACCGCCGAGTCGACGAGCAAGGAACGGCGCGCCGCCTACGACTGCGACGTCACCTACGCCTCGGTCAACGAGATCGGCTTCGACGTCTTGCGGGATCAGCTGGTGACCGACGTCGACGACCTGGTGTCGCCGAATCCCGATGTGGCCCTTATCGATGAGGCCGATTCCGTGCTGGTCGACGAGGCGCTGGTGCCGCTGGTGCTGGCCGGCACCACACACCGGGAAACGCCGCGGCTCGAGATCATCAAACTGGTCGGCGAGCTCGCTCCGGAGATTGATTACGACACCGACTCCGACAGCCGCAACGTGCACCTCACCGACGTCGGCGCACGCAAGGTCGAAAAGGCGCTCGGCGGCATCGATCTGTACTCCGAGGAGCACGTCGCCACCACCCTGACCGAGGTGAACGTCGCCCTGCACGCCCACGTGCTGTTGCAGCGCGACGTGCATTACATCGTCCGCGACGATGCGGTGCACCTGATCAACGCCTCGCGTGGCCGCATCGCGCAACTGCAGCGTTGGCCGGACGGCCTGCAGGCCGCTGTCGAGGCGAAGGAGGGCATCGAGACCACCGAGACCGGCGAGGTGCTCGACACCATCACGGTGCAGGCGCTGATCAACCGCTACACGACCGTGTGCGGAATGACCGGGACCGCGCTGGCCGCCGGGGAGCAGCTGCGTCAGTTCTACAAGCTCGGTGTTTCACCAATCCCGCCGAATACTCCCAACATTCGTGAAGACGAGACCGACCGGGTCTACATCACCGCCGCGGCCAAGAACGACGCGATCGTCGAGCACATCGCCCAAGTGCATGAGACCGGACAGCCGGTGCTGGTCGGCACCCGCGATGTGGCCGAGTCCGAGGAGCTGCACGAGCGCCTGGTCCGCCGCGGGGTGGCGGCGGTGGTGCTCAACGCCAAGAACGACGCTGAGGAAGCTCAGGTGATCGCCGAGGCCGGCAAGTACGGCGTCGTCACGGTATCCACCCAAATGGCCGGGCGCGGAACCGATATCCGCCTCGGCGGATCCGACGAAGCCGACCACGACCGGGTCGCCGAGCTGGGCGGGCTGCACGTGGTCGGCACCGGCCGCCACCACACCGAGCGGCTGGACAACCAGCTGCGCGGCCGGGCCGGACGTCAGGGCGACCCCGGTTCGTCGGTGTTCTTCTCCAGCTGGGAGGACGACGTCGTCGCTGCCAACCTCGATCGCAACAAGCTGCCGGAGCAGACCGATGAGGACGGCCGGATCGTCAGCCCCAAGGCGGCCGGGTTGCTCGACCACGCCCAGCGCGTCGCGGAGGGCCGCATGCTCGACGTGCACGCGAACACCTGGCGGTACAACCAACTGACCGCCCAACAGCGGGCCATCATCGTGGATCGTCGAAACACGTTGCTGCGCACCGCAACCGCGCGTGAAGAGCTGGCTGAGCTGGCCCCGAAGCGGTACGAGGAGCTATCCGAGCAGATCTCGGAAGAACGCCTGGAGACCATCTGCCGGCAGATCATGCTTTACCACCTGGACCGCGGCTGGGCCGACCATCTGGCCTTCCTGGCCGACATCCGCGAGAGCATCCACCTGCGCGCGCTGGGCCGGCAGAACCCGCTCGACGAATTCCACCGGATGGCGGTCGACGCGTTCGCGTCGCTGGCCGCCGACGCGATCGAGGCGGCTCAGCAGACGTTCGAAACCGCCAACATCCTCGAAAAGGAGCCCGGCCTGGATCTGTCCAAGCTGGCGCGACCGACGTCGACGTGGACCTACATGGTCAATGACAACCCGCTGTCCGACGACACGCTGTCCACCCTGAGCCTGCCCGGGGTATTCCGCTAGCCGGCGTCGCGCGGCTCGTCCCGCGGTGCGGACCACATTGCCAGCGAGCTAATGTCACGCTTCATGGAGCCGGTTCTGCCAGACCGGGTGCTGACAGTGCCCAACCTGTTGAGCGCGCTGCGCCTGGTCCTCATCCCGGTGTTCATCTACCTGCTGTTGGTCGCCCACGCCAACGGTTGGGCGGTGGCGATCCTGATGTTCTCCGGCGCCTCCGATTGGGCCGACGGCAAGATCGCCCGCACGCTGAATCAATCGTCGCGGCTGGGCGTGCTGCTGGACCCGGCGGTCGATCGGCTCTACATGGTGACTGTTCCCGTCGTGCTGGCGGTGAGCGGCATTGTGCCGTGGTGGTTCGTGATCACCCTGATCGTGCGTGACGCACTGCTGGCGGCGACGCTGCCGCTGCTGCGCAGTCGTGGATTGTCGGCGCTGCCGGTGACCTACTTCGGCAAGGCCGCGACGTTCGCCTTGATGTCCGGCTTCCCGCTCGTGCTGCTGGGCACCTGGAACACGTTGTGGAGCCGGGTGATCGGCGCCTGCGGTTGGGGCTTTCTGATCTGGGGCATGTACGCCTACCTGTGGTCATTCGTCCTGTACGCGGTGCAGATGGTGCTGGTGATGCGGCGCATGCCCAAGGTCACCCAACCCGCGCCGATCGCTCGCAAAGCGGGTGAGCATGGCTGAACCGGATCGCCTGCTCGGCGGCTACGACCCGAACGCGGGACGCAGCGCGCACGCCGCCGCGCGCCCCACGCTGATCCCGGTGCCCTCGCTGTTGCGCGCGTTGCTCTCGGAGCATCTGGATCCCGGTTACGCCGCGGCAGCGCAGCGGCGCGCCGCTGCGGGCGCACCGCAGCCTGGTCGCACCCGCTGGCTCTGGCAAGCCCTGGCGGCAATGCTGGTCGCCACGGTCTTCGCCGCCGCGGTCGCGCAAGCCCGTTCGGTCGAACCGGGTGTGCGCACCGCTCAGCAGCTGCTGGCGCGCAGCGTGCGATCGACGGAAGAATCCGACACAAAATTGGCTCAGCAGCGCAGCACGCTGTCGAGCAAGGTCTACGACGTGCAGCGGCTCGCGCTGGCCGACGACGCCGAGGGCCAGCGGCTGCTGAGCCGGCTGGACAGTCTCAGCCTGGCGGCGGCCAGCACAGCGATCATCGGTCCCGGTCTGACCGTGAAGGTGACCGATCCCGGTGCCAGCCCGAACCTTTCCGACGTGTCCAAGCAGCGCGTGAACGGGAGCCGGCAAATCATCCTCGATCGCGACCTGCAACTCGTGGTCAATTCGTTGTGGGCCAGTGGCGCCGAGGCGATCTCGGTCGGCGGGGTGCGCATCGGGCCCAATGTGACGATCCGCCAGGCCGGGGGAGCGATCCTGGTCGACAACAACCCGACCAGCAGCCCATACACGATCCTCGCGGTCGGGCCGCCGAACGGGATGCGGGACGCCTTCGAGAACAGCCCCGGTCTGCAGCGTCTTAGGCTGCTGGAGGTCTCCTACGGTGTCGGCATCGCGGTGAACGTCTCCGATGGTCTATCGCTGCCGGCCGGATCGGTCCGGGAAGTCAAGTTCGCCAAGCAGATTGGGCCCTAGTGAGAAAAGTCCTCGCATGATCGGTATCGCGGCGCTTGTGGTCGGCATCGTGTTGGGCCTGGTTTTCCATCCCGCCGTGCCCGAGGTCGTCCAGCCGTATCTGCCCATCGCGGTGGTCGCCGCGCTCGACGCGGTCTTCGGCGGGCTGAGGGCCTACCTCGAGCGGATCTTCGACTCCAAAGTCTTCGTGATTTCGTTCGTGTTCAACGTCTTTGTCGCTGCGCTGATCGTTTACGTCGGCGATCAGTTGGGCGTGGGCACGCAGTTGTCCACGGCCATCATCGTCGTGCTGGGCATCCGGATCTTCGGCAATGCCGCCGCGTTGCGGCGCAGGCTGTTCGGGGCGTAATGGAAATGAGCCAGGATCAGCCCGACGGCGTGGCCGACGAAAGTCGTGACGCGCCAACCCGACACGACGATCCCAGTCCCGGAGCCGACGATGCCGCGCACCATGGTCGTCACGAGTTACCGGCGCACAGCCCGCGCCCCGAGATCGGCGCGGTAGGGCGCGGGGGGCTATCCGGGATGCTGCGCAGCGGGCGATCGCGGCTGATGTTCGGAACGCTGGCGGTCCTGCTCTGTCTGCTGCTGGGCGTCGCGATCGTCACCCAGGTCCGCCAGACCCGGTCGGGCGACTCGCTGGACACCGCGCGTCCGGCCGATCTGCTGGTGCTGCTGGATTCGTTGCGCCAACGCGAGGGCACGCTGAACGGCGAGGTCAACGAGCTGCAGAACACGCTGAATTCGTTGCAGGCGTCCGGCAACACCGATCAGGCCGCGATCCAAAGCGCGCAGGCCCGGCTGGCCGCGCTGTCCATCCTGGTGGGCGCGGTCGGCGCGACCGGACCCGGCGTCACCATCACGATCGATGATCCCGGTCCAGGGATATCCCCGGAAGTAATGCTCGACGTGATCAATGAGTTGCGCGCCGCCGGAGCCGAGGCGATCGAGGTCAACGGCGGACACCAGTCGGTGCGGGTGGGTGTCGACACCTGGGTGGTCGGCACGCCCGGTGCGCTGACCATCGACACAAAGGCGCTGTCGCCGCCGTATTCGATTCTGGCCATTGGCGATCCGCCCACCCTGGCCGCGGCGATGAACATTCCCGGCGGTGCCGAGGACAGCATCAAGCGCGTCGGCGCAAAGATGTCCGTGCAGCAGGGCGACCGCATCAACGTGACCACCTTGCGACAACCAAAACCGCACCAATACGCTCAGCCCGTCAAGTGAGACGCCGAACAGAACAGGACTGCCGTGAGCGATATCCCGCCCGATCTGCACTACACCGCCGAACATGAGTGGGTTCGCCGGAGCGGTGACGACACCGTGCGGGTCGGGATCACCGACTTCGCGCAATCGGCGCTGGGCGACGTGGTTTTCGTCCAGCTGCCCGACGTCGGCACCGAAGTGACCGCGGGCGAATCCTTCGGCGAAGTGGAATCGACGAAATCCGTGTCGGACCTGTACGCGCCGGTGTCCGGCACGGTGACCGCCGTCAACGGCGATCTGGAAGGCGACCCGCAGCTGGTCAACTCCGACCCGTACGGTGCTGGCTGGCTGCTGGATATTCAGGTCGCGGACGGCTCGGAGTGGGAGTCCGCCGTTTCCACGCTGCTCGATGCCGAGGCCTACCGCGGCACATTGACGGAGTGACGGTTGCTAGTGTCCCTGCCACGGGGGCTGGCCGGTCAGCGATCCTGCCGGTGGCTAGCGCATTCGGAACCACCGCGCGGTACGGTCAACACATCAGCGTTAGAAGGCAAGTAATCGGCAATACAGGGTGAAGAAACCTAGTGGGAAGCCGGCCGAACGGCCCGGTCAGACGACGCCACAGCGGCCAGTGAGGAGCAGCGCGTGACGGATATGGACAACGACCAGACTTCGGACGAAGTCACCGTGGAGACGACTTCGGTCTTCCGCGCCGACTTCCTGAACGAACTGGACGCGCCCGCCCAGTCGGGCGCCGAGAGCACGGTCTCCGGGGTTGAAGGGCTTCCCGCGGGCTCGGCGTTGCTAGTCGTCAAACGGGGGCCCAACGCCGGATCGCGCTTCCTGCTCGACCAGGCCATCACCTCGGCCGGACGGCACCCCGACAGCGACATATTCCTCGACGACGTGACGGTGAGCCGCCGCCACGCCGAATTCAGGTTGGAAAACAACGAATTCCACGTGGTCGATGTGGGTAGCCTCAACGGCACGTACGTCAATCGCGAGCCGGTGGACTCAGCAGTGCTGGCGAACGGCGACGAAGTACAGATCGGCAAGTTCCGCTTGGTGTTCCTGACGGGACCCAAAGGTGACGACGACGGAGGATCCGGAGGCTAGTGAGCGCACCCGATAGCTCGGCTCTTGCCGGGATGTCGATTGGGGCGGTCTTGGACCTGTTGAGGCCGGATTTCCCCGATGTCACGATTTCCAAGATTCGGTTCTTGGAAGCCGAAGGACTGGTGACGCCGCAACGCGCCGCGTCGGGATACCGCAGATTCACTGCTTACGACTGCGCGCGACTGCGCTTCATTCTCACCGCACAGCGCGACCACTACCTGCCACTGAAGGTGATCCGGGCCCAGCTCGATGCCCAGCCCGACGGCGAGCTGCCGCCGTTCGGATCGCCTTATGGCGTACCGCGATTGGTTTCGGTGAGCGACGGCGAGGCCGCCCCCGAAACCGGACCCGACGCGGCCGCGGTGGCACCCACCCGCGTCCGGTTGAGCCGAGAAGACCTCCTCGAACGCGCGGGTGTGGACGAAGATCTGCTCACCGCGCTGCTCAAAGCGGGAGTCGTCACCACCGGTCCGGGCGGATTCTTCGACGAGCACACCGTCGTGATCTTGCAGTGCGCCCGGGCGCTGTCCGACTACGGCGTCGAGCCACGGCATCTGCGTGCGTTCCGCTCGGCGGCCGACCGACAGTCCGATCTGATCGCCCAGATCGCGGGCCCGCTCATCAAAGCCGACAAGGCCGGCGCCCGCGATCGCGCCGACGATCTGGCGCGTGAGGTTGCCGCGCTTGCAATTACTTTGCACACGTCGCTGATCAAGTCAGCCGTTCGCGACGTTCTGCGACGCTGAGGACTAGACTTCCCTCAACAGCTTGGCGTTCGACGACACGGAGAGGAATGGTGCCCCACCGGGTCGTCACGCCGAGCGAAAGTCGGACACGGCGGCATGTGCGGAGGGCAGACACAAATGGGTGAAGTTCGTGTTGTCGGCATTCGCGTCGAGCAGCCGCAGAACCAGCCGGTGCTGTTGTTGCGCGAGGCCAACGGAGACCGCTACCTGCCGATTTGGATCGGCCAGTCCGAAGCGGCCGCCATTGCGCTCGAACAACAAGGCGTCGAGCCGCCCCGGCCGCTCACGCATGACCTGATTCGCGATCTCATTGCAGCACTTGGTCATTCACTCAAAGAAGTCCGGATCGTCGATCTGCAGGAAGGCACCTTCTACGCCGACCTCGTCTTCGACCGCAACATCACGGTGTCGGCGCGCCCGTCGGACTCGGTGGCGATAGCGCTTCGCGTCGGTGTCCCGATCTACGTGGAGGAGGCCGTGCTCGCCCAGGCGGGCCTGCTCATCCCCGACGAGAGCGACGAGGAATCCAACACCGCTGTTCGCGAAGACGAGGTGGAGAAATTCAAGGAATTTCTCGACAGCGTGTCGCCCGATGATTTCAAGGCGACCTAGGCGGGAAACCCCGCGTTAAGGTGGGTACCGACATCACGGATCCGTCTCATCTGACACTGTGATGTCGACACGCCTGATGGATAGCACGCCCCTTGCCCTTACGGCCGCCATACTTTGAGGACAAGTTAAGGCACGGCAGCGATTGGACAGCGTAAGCTCTCTAACACTCGGGCCTTGGCCAACGCGGCTGTAAAGGCAGCCAGTGGACGCAGCTAGTGACTAGAGCGCGATCGGCGAGAGGATTCACTGTGAGCGACCAGCCACGTCAAGAACAGCTGGACCTTGCTGACCAAACGGATGCCGCAACCAATGGTGAACCGAGCGTCACCGTGGCGGCCGGCCCCGTGCAGCCCGGCCTGTTTCCTGACGATTCGGTCCCCGACGAGCTCGTCGGCTACCGCGGGCCGAGCGCCTGCCAGATCGCCGGAATCACCTACCGGCAGCTGGACTACTGGGCACGCACGTCGTTGGTGGTGCCGTCGATTCGCAGTGCGGCCGGTTCCGGCAGCCAGCGGTTGTACTCCTTCAAAGACATTCTGGTTCTCAAGATCGTCAAGCGGCTGCTGGACACCGGCATTTCGCTGCACAACATCCGCGTCGCCGTCGACCATCTGCGTCAGCGCGGCGTCGAGGATCTGGCTAACATCACCCTGTTCTCGGACGGCACCACCGTTTACGAGTGCACCTCCGCCGAAGAGGTCGTCGACCTGCTGCAGGGCGGCCAGGGCGTGTTCGGCATCGCCGTCTCGGGCGCCATGCGCGAGCTGACCGGCGTGATTGCCGACTTCCCGGGTGAGCGCGCCGACGGCGGCGAGTCGATCGCCGCGCCCGAGGACGAGCTGGCGTCGCGGCGCAAGCATCGCGACCGCAAAATCGGATAGCAACCCACTGTTCGTTATCCCGACACGCATTGTTGGGATATTTCATGTACCGGGCTTCACTCAAGGGTAAACTGGGCGTTGCATCACGCCCGCGCGGGAGAGTTCTGTGGCAGCCAGCCATGGACGCCGAAGGAGCAACACCTCTCCGTCAACCTCTCAGGCACCCGGACCGCGTCAAGGTGACGATGCCTCTGGAAAGCGGTGCCGCTTCGAGCGGCACCCGCCGATGGGGAAAGGCGCTTGGGGGGACTACGCGCCGAATCTCTCAGGCGCCCGTGACTGGGTAAGGACAGAGGGAGAGGGCCGATAGTCCCTCTGCCGACGTCAGGAGTACCCGTGGTCGACCCATCCAGTTTCGCCGCCCGTCATATCGGACCGGACAGCCAGGCCATCGAGGCCATGCTCGACGTGATCGGAGTCGGCTCGCTCGACGAGCTGGCGGCCAAGGCCGTACCGGCCGGCATCCTCGACAAACTCTCCG
This sequence comes from Mycobacterium sp. 050272, assembly GCF_039023525.1. Classification (NCBI taxonomy): domain Bacteria; kingdom Bacillati; phylum Actinomycetota; class Actinomycetes; order Mycobacteriales; family Mycobacteriaceae; genus Mycobacterium; species Mycobacterium sp. 050272. Next base: position 261,048 of record NZ_JBCHKV010000004.1, read on the forward strand.
ACAGCGGTCTCGCCCCGGGTCTGAGCGCGCTGCCGCCGGCCGCCGGCGAGGCCGAGGCGCTGGCCGAATTACGAGCGCTGGCCGACACCAATACCGTCGCGGTGTCGATGATCGGGCAGGGCTATTACGACACGCTCACCCCGCCGGTGTTGCTGCGCAACATCATGGAGAATCCCGCCTGGTACACGGCCTACACGCCGTACCAGCCCGAGATCAGCCAGGGCCGGCTGGAGGCGCTGCTGAACTTCCAGACCATGGTCGCCGATCTGACCGGGCTCGAGATCGCCAACGCCTCGATGCTCGACGAAGGGACCGCGGCCGCCGAGGCCATGACCCTGATGCACCGGGCGTCGCGCGCCAAGACCAGCCGGCTGGCCGTCGACGCCGACGTTTTCGCGCAGACCGCTGCCGTGCTGACGACCCGCGCTGAACCGTTGGGGATCGAGATTGTCACCGCTGACCTGCGTGACGGCCTGCCGATCGGTGACTTCTTCGGTGTCATCACCCAACTGCCCGGCGCCAGCGGCCGGATCACTGATTGGTCCGCGCTGGTCGCCGAGGCGCACGAGCGGGGCGCGCTGGTCGCGATCGGCGCCGACCTGCTGGCGTGTACGTTGATAACCCCGCCGGGCGAGATCGGTGCCGACGTCGCGTTCGGTAGCACCCAAAGATTCGGTGTGCCAATGGGATTCGGCGGCCCGCACGCCGGGTATCTGGCGGTGCACACCGCGCACGCGCGTCAGCTGCCGGGCCGACTGGTCGGCGTCTCGGTCGACAGCGATGGGTCACCGGCCTACCGCCTGGCGCTACAGACCCGCGAGCAGCACATCCGCCGCGACAAAGCGACCAGCAACATCTGCACCGCGCAGGTGCTGCTTGCCGTGATGGCCGCGATGTACGCCAGCTACCACGGCGCCGACGGCCTGACCGCCATCGCCCGCCGGGTCCACGGCCGCGCCCAATCCATCGCCGCCGCGCTGGGTGAGGCGCTGGTGCACGAGAGGTTCTTCGACACGGTGCTGGCCCGAGTGCCCGGACGTGCGGACGAAGTGCTGGCCAAGGCCAAGGCCAGGGGCGTCAACCTCTGGCGCGTCGACGCCGACCACGTGTCGGTGTCCTGCGACGAGGCCACCACCGACGCCCACGTGGCGATCGTCCTGGACGCGTTCGGGGTGGCGCCCGCCGATTCTTCCGGCGCCGACATCGCCAACCGCACATCGGAATTCCTCACCCATCCCGCCTTCACGCAGTACCACACCGAGACGGCGATGATGCGCTACCTGCGCACCCTGGCGGACAAGGACATCGCCTTGGACCGCAGCATGATTCCGCTCGGCTCGTGCACGATGAAACTCAATGCCGCCGCCGAGATGGAGTCGATCACCTGGCCGGAGTTTTCCCGGCTGCACCCGTTCGCTCCGGAGGCCGACACCCCGGGCATCCGCCGGCTGATCAGAGACCTGGAGACCTGGCTGGTGCACATCACCGGCTACGACGCGGTGTCCCTGCAACCGAACGCCGGGTCGCAGGGCGAGTACGCGGGCCTGTTGGCGATCCACGACTATCACGCCAGCCGCGGCGAACCGCACCGCGACGTTTGCCTGATCCCGTCCAGCGCGCACGGCACCAACGCGGCGTCCGCCGCCCTGGCCGGCATGCGGGTGGTCGTGGTGGGTTGCCACGACAACGGCGACGTTAACCTCGACGATCTGCGCGCCAAGATCGGCGAACATGCCGATCGGCTCTCAGCGCTGATGATCACCTACCCGTCCACGCACGGGGTGTACGAGCATGACATAGCCGAGATCTGCGCGGCGGTGCACGACGCCGGCGGGCAGGTGTACGTCGACGGGGCCAACCTCAACGCGCTGGTCGGCCTGGCCCGGCCGGGCAAGTTCGGCGGCGACGTGAGCCACCTGAACCTGCACAAGACGTTCTGCATCCCGCACGGTGGCGGCGGCCCCGGTGTGGGCCCGGTCGCCGCGCGTGCGCATCTGGCCCCGTTCCTGCCGGGCCACCCGCACGCACCCGAACTGCCCGAGGGGCACCCGGTGTCGTCGGCGCCGTACGGATCGGCCTCGATCCTGCCGATCAGCTGGGCCTACATCCGGATGATGGGCGCCGACGGACTGCGGGCGGCATCGCTGACCGCGATCGCCTCGGCCAACTACATCGCCCGCCGGCTCGACGAGTACTTCCCGGTGCTCTACACCGGCGAGAACGGCATGGTCGCCCACGAATGCATCCTGGATCTGCGCGGCATCACCAAAACCACCGGCGTGACCGTCGACGATGTGGCAAAGCGGTTGGCGGACTACGGTTTTCACGCGCCGACCATGAGCTTCCCAGTGTCCGGCACGCTGATGGTGGAGCCCACCGAGAGCGAGGACCTCAACGAGATCGACGCATTCTGCGACGCGATGATCGCCATCCGCGGTGAGATCGATCGCGTCGGCTCGGGGGAGTGGTCTGCCGACGACAATCCGCTGCGGGGTGCGCCGCACACCGCCGAGTGCCTGCTGGTCTCGGACTGGGATCACCCGTACACCCGCGAGGAGGCCGCCTACCCGCTGGGCAAGGGCTTCCGGCCGAAGGTCTGGCCGCCGGTGCGCCGCATCGACGGCGCCTACGGGGACCGCAACCTCATGTGCTCCTGCCCGCCGATCGAGACGTACGAGTAGGCCGAACCCACTTCGACGTGGCACTTGCCGGTGGCCTCGGCAGCAACGCAGCGCCCTTCGCCGCGACCGCACGATGTCAACAACCTTTCAGTCCCGGCCGCAGTTATCCACAACAGGCGACCTTGCCACAAGTTTAAGTCAGTGGAGTGCCGTATACTCGAACACATGTTCGACATATTTGCCATCGATCCGCTAGCCGGCCAATCGGCGCTGATCGAACGCATCGCGGAGCTGGAAAGAATCAAATCCGCGGCAGCGGCGGCACAGGCCCGGGCTGCGGCTGCCCTCGACGCGGCGCGCCGGGCTGCCGAAGCGGCCCTCGGAATGCCCGCGGCGCAGCGCGGACGCGGAGTGGCCAGCGAGATCGCGCTCGCACGACGGGATTCGCCGGCCCGGGGCAGCCGACATCTGGGCCTCGCCAAAGCCCTGGTGCACGAGATGCCTCATACTCTCGCGGCACTCGAAGACGGTGTGCTCTCGGAGTGGCGGGCCACCCTCATCGTGCGCGAGAGCGCGTGCCTGGATGTCGAAGACCGTCGCGCCTTGGATGCCGAAATGTGCGCGGACGCGGCCGGACTGGACGGAATGGGCGATGCGCGAGTGGCCGCCGCCGCCAAGGCGATCGCCTATCGGCTGGACCCCCATGCCGTGGTCGAACGAGCCGCCAGGGCCGAGAGCGAACGCACCGTCACCATCCGGCCGGCGCCCGACACGATGACCTATCTGACCGCGTTATTGCCGGTAGCCCAGGGGGTTTCGGTGTATGCGGCGCTGCGCCGCGAAGCTGACGGGCGCGGTGACGGACGCTCCCGGGGACAAGCGATGGCGGACACCCTCGTCGAACGGGTCACCGGGCATGACGCGGCGGTCCCCATGCCGGTGGCGGTCAATCTTGTCCTCTCGGACGAAACGCTGTTGGGCGGTGGCAGCGCACCGGCCGACGTCGGCGGCTACGGCCCCATTCCGGCCGCGGTCGCCCGCGCACTGGTGTCTAACGCCGTCGCCGACCGGCGGTCCCGGGCGACGCTGCGGAGGCTCTACGCTCATCCTCGCTCTGGCGCGCTGGTAGCGATGGAGTCGCGGGCGCGGCTTTTCCCGCGCGGTCTGGCCAGCTTCATCAAGTTGCGCGATCAACGTTGTCGCACGCCCTATTGCGACGCGCCGATCCGGCATCGCGACCATGCGCAACCATGGGCCGCGGCCGGAGCGACCACCGCGGCCAACGGTCTCGGCTCGTGCGAGCGGTGCAACTACGCCAAAGAGGCCGCCGGCTGGCGGGTCACCACCGGTATCGACGAAACCCACACCCACACCGCCGAATTCACCACACCAACGGGACAGACCTACCGGTCGGCGGCCCTACCGCGGGCACCCACGATCACGCTCAGCGCCATTGAAGTGCGAGTCGGTATCGCACTGGCTAAGCATGCCGCCTAGGTTCAACGCAGTTCAGCCGAAGCATTTGATAATTGCCGAGGCGATCTCGTCGGGCGCATCCTCCTGGATGAAGTGCTTGGCCGCGGGCAGCTCGACCAGCATGTGATCGGGGAACGTCGCCCGCATCCGCGGAATGGTCGGACCAGGCCGGAACGCGAAGTCTTTCATGCCCCACACCAGCAGGGTCGGCTTGGCGCCGAGCTTGGCCGGGACTTCGCGGCTCAGCCGTTCCAGTAGCGGCCGGGCTGCCAACAATTCCTTGGGCATCTCGGCCACCCCCAAGCGTGCGGCCGGGCTGGGCTGCACGCCGCGGTAGTGGTCCATCACCGCAGTTCCCGGCCGTTGTGCCGTGCCCGCGGGGATCAATCGCTCGACGAAGAAGTTTTGCTGCAGGATCGCTTTTTGCAGTGGTGCGCTCGACATCACACGCGAGAATATCTTGGTCGTCAGCACGTCGACCGGCCAGAACCAGGTGTTGCCCAGCACGACACCGCGCACCCGCTCGGCGCGCTGGACCGCGACCGCCATGCTGATCGGTCCGCCCCAGTCCTGACCCATCGTCACATAGCCGTCCAGTCCCAGATGATCCACGAACTCGCCGATCACCCGGGCATGCTGATCGACCGTGTACCCGAATCCGGCCGGGCGATCCGACAGCCCAAAACCGAGATAATCCGGTGCGATGCAACGGAATTGGCCGCGAAGAGCCGTGATGATGTCACGGTAAAGGAAACTCCACGTCGGGTTACCGTGGCACAGCAGCAGCGGCGGACCGGTTCCTTCGTCGACGTAGTGGATGCGGCCCCGCGAACTGTCGAACCAGCGCGACTCGAACGGATACAGCCGTGGATCCGGGGTGAAATCTGGTTTGAACTCCTGCTCCATGACCCTCCCTGCTCGATCGATGTTCACGATGGTAGGCCCGCTGCGATAGGCGCGGGGAGGGCGCTTGTCCACGCACTATCGGCGAATGCGGCCGCACGGCGGCCGTCGATCCGCGAGCATCAGCTCAGGAATGTGCCGATTGCGTTGGCCAGGTCCGGGGAGGCCGAGGTCGCCATGTTCTGATAGCTGCCACCGCTGAGCTGGGCGACCGCTTCCCAGGTGGCGCGGTCTGGGTCGGCGCCGAAGTCGATGACGTTGACGGCGATCGGCTTGGCCGGGTCAGCGCTGGTGCGGATGAAATTCTGCAGTCCCGGCCCGTCGAGGGACTGGTCGGTATGCGGTCCAGCTGTGATCAGCAGAATCGAATTCGATTGTCCAGCTCGGTAATTGGTCTGCATGTCTTGATAGAGCATGCGCAGCGTGGTGAATGACACCGCGCCGCCGGCCGAGGAGTACTGCTTGTCCAGCGCCGCCGCCAACGCCGCCGGGCGGGGCTGGCCGTTGACCGGGTCGGACAGCGGTCCCGTCGCCACCTCCGAGCGGCCCTCGTGGCCGTCGAACGTCCACAGCCCCAATATCGCGGTCGGCGGTAGTGCTTTGATCCGGTCCTGCAGCGCCGCGATCACGTTGGCTAGCCGGGTTTTTCCGCCTTCGTCGCCGGGCATCGACTGGTCCAGCATGATCGTCGCCGCCAGCCCGCTCGTCGGCGCGGCCATCGCATCGGCGAGCGTGGCGCGCATGGTGTCGTCGCCCACCGACAGGGTGGCGGGCAGTGCGGCGAAGCTCGTCACCGGACTGCTCGGCGGTTTCACGCCGTTCACCCGGAAGCCGGCCTTGGCCAGCTTCGCGAGTTGATCGGGCTTGCGCATGAAGTGGGCGAATTCGCTGGCCGCCGAGGTCTGCTCCTTCGACAACCACGAGCCGCTGAGCAGCACCGTGGGGTAGTCGGCGACCGGCGCCGGCCCCGGCGGCAGCCAGGAAGCCAAGGTGTTCTTGGCGTCCGACAGCGATTCGCCGCGCTGGAACAGCTGCTGCTCGGTGGTGATCACGGCATGCACCGGGGCGGTAGCCGGATCACCCTGCTTCAGCAGCGCGTTCATCGCCTCGGTGAGCGAGTTGTCGGCCAATTTGGGTTGGGCGCTCGTCAACGAGCGCACGGCGGCCGTGCCCTGGGTGGGCGGTGCGCCGGGCGGTGCCGACGCCGCCGCCACCGCTTCACCCGCCAAATAGGACGCGTCGCTGTTGCCGCTCGTCGGCAACGCCAGTCGCAACGATCCCCATGCCGGTAACTTCAATCCCGCCAACGCGTTTGGATTCGTCTGCAGGCCGGGCAGAGCAGCCCAGTTCTGGTTGGACAGCGCCTGCTGCAGTTCGGGCCGAACGGCGAGCAGTACCGGAGACGTCACCAGTGAGCGGCTGTCGCTGATCGTCTTCTGGCCAGCCGCCGTGGCCAGCCGGGCGGCCGACACCGAACTGCCCGGGATCCACAGCGCCGGTTGGGAACCCAAGTCCGCCGGCCACTTGCCGATGAAGCCGGCGATGACGGCGTCGGAGCCGGCCGGTTTGACCTCCACCACCATGCAGTGGTCACCGACCGGGCCGGCCGAGGAGTTGTAGCTTTCCGCGAACGGCCGTACCTGGTCGACGATCGACGGATCGACAACGACGGCAACGGTTTCCTTGCCTCCCACGCAGCGTGCAGCGGCATTGTGCGAGCGATGCGACAACGCGTCGCCGAAGAAACTCCACAGAATGACGGTGCCGACCACCACGATCACCGCGACCAGGGCCACGATCACGCCGATGCTGACTCCCCGTCGCCCGCCGGTGCTGCGGTGCCCGCCACGCCAATCGCCCAGAACGCGGCCCTGCTTCGGTTCCTCCGGCTCGGGACTGACTGGCCGAGAAGGGAACTCGGGGTATTCGTCGTCGACGCCATCGGCGGCGTAGTGGTCCTCGTCGGCGGGGAAATCCTCGTCGGCATGGTCGTCGTCTTCGTAGTTCTCGTCGTCCGCGAAGTGCGCCTCGGCGCCGTGCTGGTCCGGGTAGTCGTAGTCGTCCGGGTAGTCGTCCTCGCCGGAGTCGCGTGGGACCGGCTTGTCCCGTTCCTGTTGGTAGCGCGACACCAGGTCACGGGCGGTGAACTTGGTCGTGGACTCGTCGGAAGGCTCGTCGGCCGACTTCCCGGGCATGCTGTGCCTACCCATTGCGGCGACCGCTGCCTCTCCGTCGAATCGTCATCTGTCCCGGTGAGCCCGAATCAGGCACCGGCGCGGGCTTTGAGCTCACGCCGTCGCCGATGCAGGATCGGCTCGGTGTAGCCGCTGGGCTGTTGCGCACCGGACAGGATCAGTTCCTGGGCGGCCAAGAACGCGATGCTGTCGTCGAAGTTGGGCGCCATCGGGTGGTAGGCGGCGTCGCCAGCGTTCTGCTGATCGACCAGCGGGGCCATCCGCTCCAGGCTGGCGCGGACATCTTCGCTGGTGATGATGCCGTGGCGCAGCCAGTTCGCCAGCAGCTGGCTGGAGATCCGCAGTGTGGCGCGGTCCTCCATCAGGGCCACGTCGTGGATGTCGGGCACCTTCGAGCAGCCGACGCCCTCGTCGATCCAGCGCACCACGTAGCCCAGAATCGACTGGCAGTTGTTGTCGACTTCCTCACGGATCTCCTCGGGCGCCCAGGCCAGTTCCTTGGCCAGCGGGATGGTCAGCAGCTCGTCGATCGTCGTGCGCTTCTTGCCCTCGAGCTCCTTCTGCACGGCGAACACGTCCACCTGGTGGTAGTGCATCGCGTGCAGAGTGGCCGCCGTCGGCGAGGGCACCCACGCGGTGGTGGCGCCGGCCTTCGGCTGAGCGATCTTCTGTTCGACCATGTCGGCCATCAGCTCGGTCATCGCCCACATGCCCTTGCCGATCTGGGCCTTGCCGGAGAACCCGGCGGCCAACCCGATGTCGACGTTGGCGTCCTCGTAGGCCTTGATCCACGTGGTGTTCTTCATCGCACCCTTGCGGATCATCGGACCGGCCTCCATCGAGGTGTGGATCTCGTCGCCGGTGCGGTCCAGGAAGCCGGTGTTGATGAACACCACCCGGTCGGCGGCCGCTTTGATGCAGGCCTTGAGGTTCAGCGTGGTGCGCCGCTCCTCATCCATGATGCCGACCTTCATCGTGCCCTGCGGCAGGCCCAGCACGTCCTCGACACGGCTGAACAGCTCGCACGTGAACGCCGCCTCGGCGGGGCCGTGCATCTTCGGCTTGACGATGTAGATCGAACCGGTTCGGCTGTTGGTCAGCGGTCCGTTGGCGTCGCCGGTCTTGAGCCCGTGGATCGCGGTCAGACCGGTGAACAGCGCATCCATGATGCCCTCGAACACCTCTGTTTCTTCGCCGTTGGGCTCGGCTCTGACGATCGCGTCGTTGGTCATCAGGTGCCCGACGTTGCGGACGAACAGCAGGCTGCGCCCGGGCAGGGTCAGCTCGCCACCGTCCGGGGTGGCGTAGGTGCGGTCGGCGTTGAGCACGCGGGTGAAGGTCTTGCCGTCCTTGCGGACCTCTTCAGACAGGTCGCCCTTGTTCAAACCGAGCCAATTGCGGTAGCCCAGCACCTTGTCGTCAGCGTCGACGGCGGCCACCGAGTCCTCGAAGTCCATGATCGTGGTGATGGCCGATTCCAGGACCACGTCGTTGATGCCGGCCGCGTCGGTCTTACCGATCGGAGACTCGGGGTCGATCAGGATCTCGATGTGCAGCCCGTGGTTGACCAGCAGCACCGACCAATTGGGGGAGCCGAGCTCGCCGCTGTACCCGACGAATTTCTCCGGGTCGGCCAGCTCCGTGGACTGCGCACCCAGGGCGATCTTCAGCTGGCCGTCTTCGATGCTCAGCCCCGTCGCGTCCACCCACGAGCCCGACGCCAGCGGCGCCGCCTGGTCGAGGAAGTTGCGGGCGTAGGCGATCACCTTGTCGCCGCGAATGCTGTTGTAGCTGCTGCCCTTTTCAGCACCGTCGCTCTCCGGGATGACGTCGGTGCCATACAGGGCGTCATACAGGGAGCCCCAGCGGGCGTTGGCCGCGTTCAGCGCGAAACGCGCGTTGAGCACCGGCACCACCAGCTGCGGGCCGGCGGTCGTGGTGATCTCGTCGTCCACCCCGGACGTGGTGATCGTGAAGTCGTCGGGTTCGGGCTGCAGGTACCCGATGTCGGTGAGGAACTGGCGATAGGCCTCGGCGTCGAGCGGTTCGATGACGCGCTGCCGGTGCCACTTGTCGATCTGCGCCTGGAAGTCGTCGCGGGTGTTCAGCAAACTCTGGTTCTGCGGGGTGAGATCGGTGACCACCTTGTCGACGCCGGCCCAGAAGCTGTCGGGGTCGATGCCGGTGCCGGGCAGCGCCTCGTTGTTCACGAAGTCGTAGAGCACTCGGGCGACGCGCAGATTCCCCGCCGACACGCGGTCAGTCATTTTTCTCCTCCATAGTTGCCTCATTGGTCCCACTCGACTCCCGACTGGCCCCAACTAGCTACGCCGTCAGCCTACCGGCCGACGGCCCGAACGATCGCCGGCGCCCAACCCGCAATAGCAGGTCACGGTGCGGGTGGCGGGCTTTGCCGTGGGCTTCCCGACGGGCCCTGGGGAGCGCCTTCTGGCAACGCGTATTCCGCCGCCGCACCCTGCCCTCGCCCCTTCTTGGACTGGCGCCGTTCAATCATACGGGCTGGACGGGACCCCCTTTGGCGGGCGGCGGCTTCAGTGCGCCTCGCGCATGCTGCCGACCAGATCCTCCATCAGGTCCTCCATCGCCACCATGGCCACGACGCCGCGGCCGTCGGTCACCAGCGCCAGATGGCTGTTGGTGCGACGCATCCGCGACAGGGCATCGGCCAGCGGCAACGTGATGCTCACCCGCGGCAGCGGGCGCACCAACGAGAGGTCGATGACCGTCTGCGGGTCGTCGCCCAGTGGCAGCATGTCCTTGATGTGCAGGTACCCGATGAATCTGCCGTCGGCGGCCGCAACGGGGAAGCGGGAGTAGCCGGTCTGCGCCAGGGCACTTTCGACGTCGCCGACCGTCGGCCCCGACCCCGGCGCCGCGACCGGCACCGCCCGGACATCCTCGAGCGGGACGGCCACGTCACCGACCACGCGATTGCCGATCTGCAGCGCCCGGGTCAGCCGGGTGTGCTCTTCGGGGTCCAGCAGGCCTTCGGACACCGATTCGGCGATCATCGCGCTCAGCTCGGCGGGCGAGACCGTGATGTCGAGCTCGTCTTTGGGTTCCACGCGCAGCAGGTGCAGGATCGCGTTGGCGCATTTGTTGTAGAAGAAGATGAACGGTCGGGCGACGCGCACGTAAGCCAAGTAGGGCGGCACCAGCAGCATCGCAGTGCGCTCCGGGCCGGCCAGTGCGATGTTCTTCGGCACCATCTCGCCCAACAGCACGTGCAGTGTCACCACCAGTGCGAGCGCGATCACGAACGACAACGTGTGTCGCAACGCCAGGGGAATCCCGGTCAACCCGAAAGCCGAATGCAACAGGTTGGCGACCGCCGACTCACCGACACGGCCGAGCAGCAGCGAGGCCACCGTGACCCCCAACTGCGATCCGGCCAGCATCGAGGCCAATTGCTCACTGGCGCGGATCACGGTCACCGCCCGCTTCTTGCCCTGTTCGGCCAGCGCTTCCAGCCGGTCGCGCCGGGCCGAGATCAGCGAGAACTCCGCGCCGACGAAGAAGGCGTTGGTGGCGATCAGCAGGAGCGCCACCAGCACTCCGAGTGTGTCGTTCATCGCTGGCCCTGCTCGGCGTGTGTTTCGCCACGGCTGCTCAGTTCGGTCAACACGACCTGATCGATCCGGCGGCCATCCATCCGGATCACCGTCGCCTGCCAGCGGATTTCGCTGTCCAACAAGCCATCCCCGTCGAGCGCGGTCAGCTCGACGGTCTCGCCGACCACCGGGATGTGGCCGAGTTCGCGCAGCACCAGGCCGCCGATCGTCTCGTACGGACCCTCCGGAGCCCGGTAGCCGGTGGCGGCGGCCACCTCGTCGGTGCGCAGCAAACCCGAAACCTGCCAGCCGTCGCCCGCGGCCACGACATCCGGTGTGGCGTCGTCGTGCTCGTCGCGCACGTCGCCGACGATCTCTTCGATCAGATCCTCGACCGTCACAATCCCCGCGGTGCCGCCGTATTCGTCGACGACCATCGCGGTCTGCAACGGGTTGGCCCGGATCTCGGCCATCACCGCGTCACCGTCCAGGGTCGACGGCACCACCGGCACTGTCTGCACGAGCGTGGTCAGCAGCGTCGATGCGCGCTCGGCGCGCGGGACATTGAACACCTGCTTGACGTGCACGATGCCCACGGTTTCGTCGAGATCGCCGTCGACGATGGGGAAGCGGGAGAACCCGGATTCGGCCGCGGTGGCAATCAGGTCCCGGACGGTGTCGTCGGTCTGCAACGCCACGATCTTCGACCGCGGCGTCATCAGCTCCTCGGCGGTCCGGGCGCCGAACTGCAGCGACCGCCGGACCAGCGCGGCCGTGGCGGGATCCAGGGCCCCGGCGCGGGCCGAGCTGCGCACCAGCGAGAGCAACTCCTGCGGCGAGCGCGCCGATCGCAGTTCTTCGGCCGGCTCGATACCCATCTTGCGGACGATCCAGTTCGCCGCGCCGTTGGTCAGCCGGATCACCGGAGTGAACAGCAGCGAGAACATCAGCTGGAAACCGGCGACGGCGCGCCCGGTCGACAGCGGCCGCGCCACGGCCAGATACTTCGGGACCAGCTCGCCGAAAACCATCGACACCGAGGTCACGATCACCATCACCATGAACGCGGTGATGCCGTCGGCCAGCCGATCCGACACGCCGAGGGCGTCCAGCCAGGGGTGCGGCAGGTCGGCAACCATCGGATCGGTCAGATAACCGGTCACCAGGGTGGTGATCGAAATGCCGAGCTGGGCACCCGAGAGCTGGAAAGACAGCCGGTCCTGGGCGCGCTGAATGTAGCGGTCGCGCCGACCGCCCTTACGGGCGTTGGCATCGACGGTGGCGCGGTCCAGCGCCGTCAGCGAGAATTCGGCCGCCACGAAGACCGCGTTGCCGAAGATGAGCAGGGCGATGGCGAGCACGCTGACGAGGGTCACGGTGAGGTTCATGGCGGGCGGCTACCGCGATGGCTGCGGCACGTCATCCCTTTCGCTTGATGCCGCGCAGCGCGCTGCTGCGAGCGTGCAGATCTAGAAATTCACATGGTAGCGAAGACATCTGGCCCGATTACCACCCCAGCGGAAGCGGGTGGCCCTCGGCGAAGCCTGCGGCCGACTGAACCCCGACGACGGCTTGCTCGTGCAGCTCCGCCAGGTTCGTGGCACCGACATAGGTGCAGGTGCTGCGCAGGCCCGAGGTGATGTGGTCGATCAGATCCTCGACGCCGCCGCGGTCGGGGTCCAGGCTCATCCTCGACCGCGAAATGCCCTCCTCGAACAACGCCTTGCGGGCGCGGTCGAACGCGCTGTCCGCGGCGTTGCGCGCCACCACCGCCCGCTTGGACGCCATGCCGTAGCTCTCCTTGTACGGCTGGTCGTCGCGGTCGCGCATCAGGTCACCGGGCGACTCGTAGGTGCCGGCGAACCACGACCCGATCATGACGTTCGACGCCCCTGCGACCAGCGCCAGCGCGACATCACGCGGATGCCGTATCCCGCCGTCGGCCCACACATATCCACCGAGTTGCCTTGCAGCAGTGGCACATTCGAGGACGGCAGAGAACTGCGGGCGCCCGACACCGGTCATCATCCGGGTGGTGCACATCGCGCCGGGCCCGACGCCGACCTTGACGATGCTGGCTCCCGCGTTCAGCAGGTCACGGGTGCCTTCCGCGGACACCACGTTGCCGGCCGCCAGCGGCAGGCCCAGGTCCAGCGACGCCACGCATCTGATCGCGTCCAGCATTCGGTGCTGATGCCCGTGCGCGGTGTCGATGACGAGCATGTCGACGCCGGCTTCGGCCAGCGAACGGGCTTTGGCTCCCACGTCACCGCTGATGCCGACCGCCGCGCCGACGCGCAGCCGGCCCTCCGCGTCGGTATTGGGGGCGTAGAGACCGGCACGCACCGCGCCCGTGCGGGTCAGGATGCCGGCGAGCTTGCCGTCCGCGGCGGTGATGACAGCGACCTCGATGGGTGCGTGATCCAGCAGGTCGAAGATCTTGCGCGGCTCGGTGCCCAGCGGGGCGCTGACGAAGTCGGACACGGCCACGTCGCGCACCCGGGCGAAACGATCCACCCCGAAGCAGGACGCCTCGGTGACCAAGCCGATGGGGCGGCCCTCGAAGAGCACCACCGCGGCGCCGTGCGCCCGCTTGTGGATCAGCGCGAGCGCATCGGACACCGAATCGTCGGGGGACAGCACGACCGGGGTGTCGAGCACCAGGTCCCGGCTCTTCACGAACTCCACCGTCCGCTGAACCGCCGTGATCGGAAGATCCTGCGGCAGGATCACGACGCCCCCGCGCCGCGCGACCGTCTCGGCCATCCGCCGCCCGGCCACCGCCGTCATGTTGGCGACGACCACCGGGATCGTGGTGCCAGAACCGTCACTGCTGGACAGGTCGACATCGAACCGCGACGCGATATCGGACCGGTTCGGCACGATGAACACGTCGTTATAGGTCAAGTCGTAGCCGGGCCGGTCGCCGTTCAGATACTTCATCGCACTCGCCCCCTGGTAGATCCCCGCTACGCCGGCACTTCGCTGCGGTCGCCGCTCCACAGCGTGTGGAAGCGCTTGTCCGGGTCTTCGTCGATGCGCCCGTACGTGTGGGCGCCGAAGAAGTCACGCAGGCCCTGGGTCAGCGCGGCGGGCAGCCGCTCGGTGCGCAGAGCGTCGTAATACGACAGCGCCGAGGCGAACCCGGGGATCGGGATGCCCAGCTGCGTTGCGGTCACCACAACGCGGCGCCAGCTGTCGATTGATGCCTCGATGGCTTCGCGGAAGTACGGCGCGACGATCAGCGACGGCAAGTCGGCGTTCTCGTCGAAAGCCTCTTTGATGCGGTTGAGAAATTTAGCCCGGATGATGCAGCCGCCGCGCCAGATGGTGGCCATGTCGCCGGGGGTGATGTTCCAGTCGTACTCAATACTGCCGGCCTGGATCTGGTTGAAGCCCTGGGCGTAGGCGATGATCTTCGACGCGTACAGCGCGCAGCGCACATCCTCTGTGAATTGTGTTGCGTCGGTGGGCTTTTCGCCGAGATCACCGGAGGCCAGTCCGGTGGTGGCCTTGCGCTGGGCCACCGAACCCGACAGCGCCCTGGCGAAGACCGCCTCGGCGATGCCCGTGACCGGCACGCCGAGGTCAAGCGCGGACTTCACCGTCCAGCGGCCGGTGCCCTTCTGTTCGGCCTCGTCCAGGATCAGGTCCACCAGCGGCTTGCCGGTCTTGGCATCGGTCTGTTTGAGCACCTCGGCGGTGATCTCGATGAGATAGCTGTCCAGGTCGCCGGAGTTCCACTCGGCGAAGACGTCGGCGATCTCTGGTGCGGACTTGCCCAGTCCGTCGCGCAGCAGCTGGTAGGCCTCGCCGATCAGCTGCATGTCGGAGTACTCGATGCCGTTGTGCACCATCTTCACGAAGTGCCCAGCGCCGTCGGGGCCGATGTGAGTGCAGCACGGCACGCCGTCGACGTGCGCCGAGATCTCCTCGAGTAGCGGGCCCAGCGACTTGTACGATTCGGCCGGCCCGCCGGGCATGATCGACGGCCCATTGAGCGCACCTTCTTCACCGCCGGAGATGCCGGCGCCGACGAAGTGCAGCCCGCGTTCGCGGATCGCCTTCTCCCGGCGGATGGTGTCGGTGTAGAGGGCATTGCCGCCGTCGATGATGATGTCGCCTTCTTCCATGGCGTCGGCGAGCTCGTTGATCACGGCGTCGGTGGGGTCGCCCGCCTTGACCATGATGATCACCCGACGCGGCTTCTCGAGCGCGTCCAGGAACTCTTCGATGGTCTCCGAGCGCACGAACTTGCCCTCGTCGCCGTGCTCGGCGAGCAGTGCGTCGGTCTTGGCGATCGATCGGTTGTGCAGCGCCACGGTGTAGCCGTGGTGGGCGAAGTTGCGGGCGAGATTCGAGCCCATGACTGCCAGCCCGGTGACGCCGATCTGCGCGGTACCAGTCTTCGAATCCTTGGAGTCCAAGGCACTCATGTCTTCGCCTCTCAGGTTGGAGAACTTTTGCTACACGGTTTCCGTCACACTGTGGCACAGCGGAGTTCCGGTCCGCCAAAGGGATTCGCTGTGGGCTGCGCTAGAGGTTGAACAGTCGCTTGAGCTCGGTGAGCCAGGGCACCGCGAGTGCGATGGTGGGCACCACCAGAACGGCCGCCGCGGCCAGGTACGCGGCCGCCGAAAGCATCACGCTGTTGCCCCGCCCGGACAACCGGCGGACCCGCACCACGGTGCTGGGACCACCCGCGGCCAGCGCTCCCGAGGGCGCCCGCCCGGCCGCGCAGGCGACCAGTGCCCGGGCCAGGGGAGTTCGCCCGGCCGCACGCACCGCGGCGTCGTCGGCGAGCAGCTCGACCAGCAACTGCACCGCGCCCAGTGCATTGGAACTGCGGACCAGCCGAGGGAACGCGGCATGCACCGCGGTGAACGCTTCCAGCACCAGGTCGTGCCGGGCACGCAGATGCGCCCGCTCGTGGGTGAGGATGGCCGAGACTTCGTCGTTGTTGAGCTTGGTGAGCGTTCCTTCACTGACGACGACCCGGCTGCGGACCCCGGGTAAGCAGTAGGCCAGCGGTTCGTCCACCTCGAGCACGCGCAGGTCGCGGGTGCGTGCGCAGGGTTGGGAAAGGGCCGCGTCGTGCCCGACCCCCACGAGGTCGACCAGCATCCGGTGGTGAGCCCGCCGGCGCCGGTTGGCGATCGCGACCCGCAGGACGGCCACCACCAGGCGCACACCGACCAGCACGGTCAGCGCGAAGGCGGCGATGTAGGCCGTCCACAGGGGCCAACCGAGCCGCCCCGCGGCGCCGACGACGCTGGCCGTGGGGCGGCCGTCGGGGCCAGGCATGAGGATGCGGGTGGCAATCGCGATGCCGGCGCTGAACGTGGAGAGCACGGCGGCCACGGCGATGGCTTGCCACAGCACCATCGCCGCACGCGGGGCACGCAGTGGCCAGGACGCGCGCGCTAACAGGGCTGGCGTTGGGCCAATCAGCAGCACCGCGAGGAAGGTGAAGGCCATCGCGGACACATCACTAGTGTCCCTCAGGCCGCCGGTCTAGCGCCAGCTCATGGCGTATTGCGTTGATTTGCTTCCAGGTCGGCAAGGGCGCGGCGCAGCGCTTCGGCCTCATCAGCGCCGACGCGCTCGACAAAATGCACCAGCGCGGCCTGCCTGCCGCCCGGGTCTTCGGCCTGCGACAGGGCATCCACCATCAGCCCGGCGACCAGTTCGTCGCGGCCGTGCACGGGTGCGTAGCGGTGCGCCCGGTCATCGCGGATCTGGGATACCAGGTTCTTCTTGGCCAGCCGCTGCAGCACGGTCATCACCGTGGTGTAGGCAAGGTCGCGGCGCGCCGACAGGGCTTCGTGCACCTGACGGACCGTCTGCGGTTCGGGCGTGGACCACAGGTGGTCCATCACTGCGCGTTCCAGGTCCCCTAGCCGTGTCAGCTTGGCCATAGTTCGTTCATCTCCATCAGCGTTGAAACAAGCGTACTCCGGCTTACTACCGGCGGTCGTAAAGACGGCCGGGCTATTCGTTATCCGACCACGGCTACACGTGGACCCGGCCGGCATAGTTCACAGCCTACCCTTGCAAAGTTAGGGCAGCCTTGCCTATACTCAAGGAGGTCGAGCGCAACAGACCGCCGGAGTGTCCTGAGGGCTGCAGTGACCCCCGGTCTACTCGATCGGCGAGCCCCGTGCCTTTGCGCACGGGGCTCGCCTGTTCTTTGCCGCCGCATGGTGTAGACAACAGAGGGTGTCAACGTCGTCAGAAGCAGTGATCCCGCCGGACTTCACCGCGCCATTCGATACCGAGCTAGGCCTGCGATTCACCGAGGTAAGCCCCGACGGAGCTCGCGCCCAGCTCGAGGTCACACCCAAGCTGCTACAGCCGATGGGCCTGGTACACGGCGGTGTGTACTGCGCGATGGTGGAGAGCATGGCCAGCGTGTCCGCCTACACCTGGCTGTCCACCCAGGGCGGCGGCGAAGTTGTCGGTGTGAACAACAACACAGACTTCCTGCGTTCGATCGGCTCGGGAACCGTCTACGGCGTCACCGAGCCGATTCACCGGGGCCGGCGCCAGCAGCTGTGGCTGGTCACCATCACCGACGACAAGGACAAGGTCATCGCGCGCGGACAGGTGCGGCTGCAGAATCTCGAGCCCCGCGAAGGCTGAGCGGGCGGCGTCGCAGGCCTCCATCAGCGGAGCATGGCAGGATCCCAGACCATGCGCCTGACGCCGCACGAGCAGGAGCTGCTCCTGCTGTCCTATGCCGCCGAATTGGCCCACCGACGCCGCGCCCGCGGCCTGCGCCTCAATCATCCCGAAGCGGTCGCGGTCATCACCGACCACATTCTGGAGGGCGCGCGCGACGGGCGCACCGTCACCGAGCTGATGACCAGCGGGTGCGAGGTGCTCAGTCGCGACGACGTGATGGAGGGGGTACCCGAGATGCTCGACGACGTGCAGGTGGAAGCGACCTTCCCGGACGGCACCAAGCTGGTCACCGTCCACCGCCCGATCCTATGATTCCGGGCGAAATCCTCTACGGCAGCGGCGATATCGAGATCAACGCCGGCGCGCAGCGGATCGAGATGCAGATCGTCAATACCGGTGATCGTCCGGTGCAGGTGGGCAGTCACGTCCATCTGCCGCAGGCCAACTCGGCGCTGTGGTTCGACCGCGCGGCCGCCCGCGGCTATCGCCT
The DNA here is from genome assembly GCF_039023525.1 of Mycobacterium sp. 050272. NCBI lineage: Bacteria > Bacillati > Actinomycetota > Actinomycetes > Mycobacteriales > Mycobacteriaceae > Mycobacterium > Mycobacterium sp. 050272. The sequence goes on from NZ_JBCHKV010000004.1 coordinate 278,989, forward strand.
GGACATCCCGGCGGCCACCGCGGTCCGGTTCGAACCCGGGGTCGCCAAGACCGTCGGTCTGGTCGCGCTGCGCGGAAGCCGCGAGGTGCACGGCCTGACGTTGAATCCGCCTGGACGACTGGACATCTGATGACATACCTGTCGAGGGAGCATTACGCCCAGCTGTACGGCCCCACCACCGGCGATCGGATCAGACTGGCCGACACCGACCTACTGGTGGAGATCACCGAAGACCGCAGTGGGGGGCCCGGACTGGCCGGCGACGAGGCGGTCTTCGGCGGCGGCAAGGTCTTGCGGGAGTCGATGGGCCAAGGTCGGGCCACCCGCGCCGAGGGCGCACCCGACACCGTGATCACCGGCGCGGTAATCATCGACTACTGGGGAATCATCAAGGCCGACATCGGTATTCGTGACGGCCGCATTGTCGCGATCGGCAAGGCCGGTAACCCCGACACCATGACGGGCGTGCATCCGGAGCTGGTGGTGGGTCCATCCACCGAGGTCATTGCCGGCAACGGCCGCATCCTCACCGCCGGCGCCGTCGACTGTCATGTGCACCTGATCTGCCCGCAGCTGATGCCCGAAGCGCTGGGGTCGGGGATCACGACCATTCTCGGCGGCGGCACGGGTCCGGCCGAGGGCAGCAAGGCGACGACGGTGACCCCCGGATCCTGGCACCTGGCCCGAATGCTCGAGGCGCTGGACGGCTGGCCGGTGAACTTCGCGCTGCTGGGCAAGGGGAACACCGTCAGCGGCGAGGCGCTGTGGGAACAATTGCGTGGCGGCGCTTCGGGTTTCAAGCTGCACGAGGATTGGGGATCCACCCCGGCGGCCATCGACGCCTGCCTCACCGTGGCCGCCGCCGCAGGGGTCCAGGTGGCGTTGCACACTGACACGCTGAACGAGACGGGCTTTGTCGAAGACACCCTGGCCGCGATCGCCGGCCGCTCCATCCACACGTATCACACCGAGGGCGCCGGCGGCGGCCACGCGCCCGACATCATCCGGGTGGCCGGCCAGCCGAATGTGCTGCCCAGTTCCACCAACCCGACCCGCCCGCATTCGCTGAACACCCTCGACGAGCATCTGGACATGTTGATGGTCTGCCATCACCTCAATCCTCAGGTTCCCGAGGATCTGGCCTTCGCGGAGAGCCGGATTCGGCCGTCGACCATGGCGGCCGAAGACCTGTTGCACGATATCGGTGCGATCTCGATGATCGGCAGTGATTCGCAGGCGATGGGCCGCATCGGGGAAGTGGTGCTGCGTACCTGGCAGACGGCGCACGTGATGAAGCGCCGGCGTGGGGCACTGCCCGGCGACGGCGCCGCGGACAACCTGCGAGTACGGCGCTACGTCGCGAAATACACCATCTGCCCGGCCGTCGCGCACGGGTTCGACGGCGAGATCGGCTCGGTGGAAGTAGGAAAGCTGGCCGATCTGGTGCTGTGGGATCCGGAGTTCTTCGGGGTCCGCCCCCACGCGGTGCTCAAGGGCGGCATGATCGCCTGGGCGGCGATGGGTGATGCCAACGCGTCCATCCCGACCCCGCAGCCGGTGCTGCCGCGGCCGATGTTCGGCGCCGCGCCCGCGGCGTCCGCGGCCACGTCGGTGCATTTCGTTGCGCCGCAGGCGATCGAGGCGAGCCTGGCCGAGAAGCTGGCCGTCAAACGGCGATTGGTCCCGGTGCGCGATACCAGCGCGCTCGGCAAAGCCTCGCTGCCGCTCAACGACGCGCTGCCGAACATCGAAGTGGACCCGGACACCTTCACCGTGCGCATCGACGGCGAGGTCTGGCACGAAGAGCCGCCGGCCGAACTGCCGATGGCACAACGCTATTTCCTGTTCTGAGTCACATGTCCGCATTGGCGACGCTGCTCACCCTGGCCGATTCGCGACTGCCGGCCGGGGCTCACGTGCATTCCGGCGGCGCGGAAGAAGCTGTCACCGGCGGCCTGGTAGTCGACCTGGACACGCTGGAAGCGTTCTTGCAGCGGCGGATCCGCAGCCACGGATTGGTCACGGCGTCGATCGCCGCGGCGGTTCATCGCGGCGAGCTTGACGCCGATCGAGCCGATCAGGAGACCGACGCCCGCACCCCGGCACCGGCGGCCCGGCGAGCCTCACGCGGCCAGGGCCGCGGGTTGGCGAGGCTGGCGCGACGGGTCTGGCCCGATGTCTGCTGGGACGATCTCGGCCCGCGACCGCACCTCGCCGTCGCCGCGGGACGGGTCGGCGCGGTCAGCGGCCTGAATCCCGAGCACACCGCGCTGGCGATCGTCTACACCACGATGACGGGCTCGGCGACCGCGGCCCAGCGGCTGCTGGCGCTGGACCCGGCCGACGTGGCGGCGCTGACGTTTCGGCTGGCGCCGGTGTGCGAGCGCACCGCCGACGAGGCGGCCGCGGGGCTGGCCGATCTGTCGGACCCGCTGCTCGATACCCTGGCCCAGCGCCACGCCGAACGCGAGCGGCCGCTGTTCGTGTCGTGAAAGATGCTGCTGTGCTTATGCTTTCGGGATGGCGTCGGCGTGTGGCGCGTCGCTCTTGGTGTGGGCTCGCGTCACCGCGAGGTACAAGACGCCCAGGCCGATGATCGTCACCGACATCAGCAGAACGATGTAGTCGTCGTACCAGGGCTGATGGGCATCCCGCGGTCACCGTCTTTTCGCTCTCCGGGTACGGCGAACTCGTCCGGGCGGCCGTCTCGGCGCGCCACGGTTTAAGGTACAGGCTCGGCCTTGGACTTCAAGTTCGTCGCAGCCCTCAGCGGCTGTGACTTTCCTGGGAATGGCCTCGACTGGCGAATCCCCACCTCGCCGACTCGGCCATCTTTCGGTCGATACGCTGGCCTAAACCACGCCGAGCGCGAGCCCTGAAAGACACGACATGCCACCACATTCCCACAGTCATTCGCACACCGAGCGCCCGAAACGCGTCAGGCAGTCGGGGGAGCCGCTGCGCATCGGAGTCGGCGGTCCGGTCGGCTCCGGGAAGACCGCGCTCGTCGCCGCGCTGTGCCGGCAACTGCGTGACGAGCTGTCGCTGGCGGTGCTGACCAACGACATCTACACCACCGAGGACGCCGACTTCCTCCGTAAGCACGCGGTGCTGCCGAACGACCGGATCGCGGCCGTGCAGACGGGCGGCTGCCCGCACACGGCGATTCGCGACGACATCACCGCGAACCTCGACGCGATCGACGATCTGATCGGCGCGCACGATGCGTTGGACCTGATCCTGGTCGAATCCGGCGGCGACAACTTGACGGCGACGTTTTCGTCGGGCTTGGTCGACGTCCAGATCTTCGTGATCGACGTGGCCGGCGGCGACAAGGTGCCACGCAAGGGCGGTCCGGGGGTGTCCTACTCGGATCTGTTGGTAGTCAACAAGATTGATCTTGCACCGCTGGTTGGTGCCGACCTGGACGTGATGGCCCGCGATGCCCACGCAGTGCGCGACGGCCGCCCGACGGTGCTGCAGTCACTGACCAAGGACCCCGCCGCCACCGAGGTGCTGGCCTGGGTGCATGCTCAGCTGGGCGCCAATGCACTCTGAGGTTGTGCTGGTCGCCTCGCGTGACCGCTGGCCGCGCATCCAGTGGGGCGGTGGCATTCAAGCCCGCTGCACGGCGCCCGACACCGTGCACCTGGTATCGGCGGCAGCCACCCCGTTGGGCGGTGACACCATCAGCATCCGGGTCGTCGTCGAAACCGGCGCGGTCTTGAAGCTGCGCAGCGCCGCGGCCACCGTGGCGCTACCCGGGCCTAAAACGCCTACCTCGCAAAGCGATTGGAGTATCGAGGTGAGCGGCAGCCTCGACGTCGATCTGGAGCCGACCGTCGTGGCCGCCGATGCGCGGCACATCTCGACGGTGGCGCTGATCCTGCGCGACGACGGCCGCGTCCGCTTTCGCGAGCGAGTGCAGATCGGTAGATGCAACGAGCGCGAAGGCTTCTGGTCGGGATCGCTGCGCGCCGACCGGCACGATCGCCCCCTGCTGCGGCACCGGGTGGATTTGGGCGCCGGGTCGGTGGCCGACGACAGCATCGCTGCCCCACGCGCGACAGTCAGCGAATTATGTTACCCGGCAGCAGAATTCACTGAGATGCCCAGCGTCGCCACGGTGCTGGAGTTGGCAGGTGGCGGGACGCTCAGCACGTGGCAGGCCGACCGGCTGGTCGGCTAACTCGCCTTTCTGGCAGCGGCAGGTCGCTTCGCTTCCGCGGCCAGCACCGCAAGCTGTTCGATGCGGGTGCGCGCGAACGCCTGCTGCTCGGTGATGGTCAGCTGCCCACGCTGGGTGCTGAGGAAGGTCACAGTCCAGGACAGCAGGGTGCTGACCTTGGTCTTGAACCCGACCAGATACACCAGGTGCAGCACCAGCCACATCAGCCAGGCGATGAAACCGCTGAACTCCAGCGGCCCGACCTTGGCCACCGCCGAAAACCTCGACACCGTGGCCATCGAGCCCTTGTCGAAGTACTGGAAGGGCGCTCGCTGCGCGGGGTCGGCGCCCGCGAGTTCGGCTTTGATCGTGCTGGCGACGTACTTGGCACCCTGGATCGCGCCCTGCGCGACTCCCGGCACTCCCTCGACCGCGGCCATGTCGCCGATGACGAAGACGTTGGGATATCCGGGCACGGAAAGATCGGGCAGCACCTTGACTCGTCCCGCACGGTCGAGTTCGGCGGCCGACTGGTCTGCGAGGTCACTGCCCAAACCGCTGGCCTGGACACCCGCGGACCAGACCTTGCAGGCGGACTCGATACGTCGGATGGTGCCGTCGGAATCTTTGACGGTGATGCCGTTGCGGTCGACGTCGGTCACCATCGCCCCCAACTGGATCTCGACGCCCATCTTCTCCAGCCGTGCACGCGCCCGAGTGCCCAGCTTCTCGCCGAACGGCGGCAGCACCGCGGGCGCGGCGTCGAGCAGAATCACCCGCGCCCGGGTGGAATCGATGTGCCGGAACGAACCTTTCAGGGTGTGGGTTGCCAATTCCGCGATCTGCCCGGCCATTTCGACGCCGGTGGGCCCGGCCCCGATGACGGTGAACGTCAAGAGTTTGGCTCGTCGTTCCGGATCGCGAGACCGCTCGGCCTGCTCGAAGGCGCTCAGGATTCGGCCCCGCACCTCGAGTGCGTCATCGATCGACTTCATGCCGGGGGCGAACTCCGCGAACTGGTCGTTGCCGAAGTAGGACTGGCCGGCGCCGGCGGCGACGATCAGGCTGTCATAAGGAGTTTCGTACGTGTGACCCAGCAAGTCCGAGACGACGAACTTGCCGGCGAGATCGATGTGCGTGACGTCGCCGAGCAGCACCTGGACATTGCGCTGCCGCCGCAGCACGACTCTGGTGGGCGGGGCGATGTCGCCTTCGGACACGATGCCGGTGGCCACCTGATAGAGCAACGGCTGGAACAGGTGGTGAGTGGTGCGGGCGATCAATTTGATGTCGACGTCGGCATGCTTGAGTTTCTTTGCCGCATTGAGTCCGCCGAAACCCGATCCGATGATGACGACCTGATGGCGTCGCTTCGGATCAGCTGTGCCTTCTTGCTGGGGGCTCATTGCTTTGAATGCTCCTGGTGGGGCTTCGTGGGATGCGGTCTCAGTTAGCTACAACGCTAGTCATCCGGCCGCCCCAAAACCCAGATAGTAAGCCTGTGCAATCAACCACACCGATCCATTGCCGCTGGTCGCGCCAACGTGATTCGCGTCATGTCCGGCACCGAATGCGACGCCCGTTACATGTCGAACAACAGCCGTAGACCTTGCTCTTGATCTGTTCGGCAATGGTTTCCGCTTGGCGTATCACCAAACATCTTGGCACACAGGGGATTTGGACCCCGTTTGAATACTGCCTAGGCGAAACGCGCGAGGGCGCCGTGGCTGACGTGCAGGGTCTGGCCGGTGATGTGGCGGGCCGCCGGGGTGGTCAGGAACAACGCCAACCGTGCGACCTCGTCGGCGACGGAAGGCGATGTGCGCGAGAGCCCTTCGTAACCGGCTTGGGCGCTGCGTCCGCTCGCCACGGCGTTCACCGTGATCCCGCGAGTGCCGAAAATGCCGGCCTGTCCGGCGATCCAGCTCGACAGCGTGGCTTTGATCGCGGCGTCGACACTGGCCGCGGGCGGGTTTTCCGGCACGACGCTGATGATGGAGCCACCGGAGCGCAGGTGATCGCCAACCGCCTGCACCGTCAGCACCGCCGACAGCACGGTCGCCTCGAGCGAACTGCGCCATACGGCGGCGGTGTCGGACAGCGAATATGTGCGTGGGTCGCCATCGCTCCAGCCGCTATCGGGCACGTTGACGATGGTGTCCAAATGGTGGGGGAACAACCCACGAGCCTCTTCGAGGCTGGCCGCGTCGGTGGTGTCGCAGACGATCGCGTCGACGTCGAGCTCTTTGGCGGCGACCTCGAGGTCGCCGCGCCGTGCACCCACGAGGGTCACCTTGTGACCGCCATCGCGAAATCCCTCGGCTACTGTCCGCCCCAGATCCGTGTCGCCGCCGGTGACCAGCACCTCCACAGCCATCCTCCTCGTGTTCAACGTTGAACCCCAGACCCTGGCCTTCACCAGCGTTAACGCTCTGCTCGGCGATGTGATCGTGATTCCGATGGTGTCACGCCACAGGACCGATGCCTGGGATCTCAGCGCGTATGGCGTCAATCTACGCCGAATGTTACTGGACAGTAGTTCTAAGGGGAAACTAAGGACGCCACGACGCGCGGACAATTTTCGATAACTCTTTGGTCGGCACTGCTCCCTCTGCCGCAAGCTAGGGTCTGACCATGCGTCGGATCGCGGTGCTGTCCTGGTCGGTATGCACGATCCTCGTCGCGGGCCTGGTCGCCTGTAGCTCGAAACCGTCCTCGTCACCCGGTCAGTCGCCGTCGCCGCCCGCTTCGATCGTGGTGTTCGCCGCGGCATCGCTCAAGCCGGCGTTCACCCAGTTCGGTCAGCAGTTCAAGGCCGACAATCCCGGTAGCGGCGTCGAATTCGAATTCGCCGGCTCCTCCGAACTCGCCACCCAACTGACGCAGGGTGCGAGCGCCGACGTGTTCGCGTCGGCGGACACCGCGCAGATGGACACCGTCGTCAAGGCCGGGCTGCTCGCCGGGAACCCGACGAATTTTGCCGCCAACACGCTGGTCATCGTCACCGCGCCGGGCAATCCGCGCAACATCGGCTCCTTCGCCGATCTGGCCAAGCCGGGCGTCAACGTGGTGATCTGCCAGAAGCCGGTGCCATGCGGGGCGGCGACCCAGCGCATCGAAGACAGCACCGGGGTGCATCTCAGCCCGGTCAGCGAGGAAACCAGCGTGACCGACGTACTCAACAAGGTGACCACCGGGCAGGCCGACGCCGCGCTGGTCTACGTCACGGATGCGAAGAACGCGAAAGACAAAGTGGCGACGGTCAACTTTCCCGAAGCCGCGGGTGCGATCAACGTCTACCCCATCGGGGTGTTGAAGAAGGCGTCGCAACCGGCGACCGCGCGCAAGTTCGTGACGCTGGTGACCTCTGACGCCGGCCAGAAAATCCTGGCTCAATACGGCTTCGCGAAACCCTGACCCGCAACCGTGCGCCGGCCCACGAACCTGCCCCGCTGGGTGTATGTGCCTGCCGCCGTCGGAGCCGCCTTCGTGGTGTTGCCGCTGCTGGCGATCGCGGTCAAGGTCGACTGGCCGAATTTCTGGTCGCTGATCACCAGCGCGTCGTCAAAGACGGCGCTGCTGCTCAGCCTCAAGACCGCGGCCGCAAGCACCGTCCTGTGCGTGCTGCTGGGCGTGCCGATGGCACTGGTGCTGGCCCGCAGTACGGCCCTGCTGGTCCGGTTGCTGCGGCCCCTGATCCTGTTGCCGCTGGTGCTGCCACCGGTGGTGGGAGGTATCGCGTTGCTCTACGCGTTCGGCCGGCTCGGGCTGCTCGGGCAGTACCTGGAAGCCGCGGGCTTGAGCATCGCCTTCAGCACCACCGCCGTGGTGCTGGCGCAGACCTTTGTCTCGTTGCCGTTTATGGTGATTTCCCTCGAGGGCGCGGCCCGCACGGCGGGCGCCAACTATGAGGTGGTCGCGGCCACGCTCGGGGCACGCCCCAGCACGGTGTGGTGGCGGGTCACCCTGCCGCTGCTGCTGCCCGGACTGACGTCCGGCGCGGTGCTCGCGTTCGCCCGCTCGCTGGGCGAGTTCGGCGCGACGCTGACTTTCGCGGGTTCGCGCCAAGGGGTTACCCGCACCCTGCCGCTGGAGATCTATCTGCAACGGGTGACCGACGCGAATGCGGCCGTGGCACTGTCGATTCTGCTCGTCGCGGTGGCCGCGCTGGTGGTGCTCGGCCTGGGCGCTCGTCGACTGACCGGAACGGAGGCTGGGTAGCCGGTGAGCGAGCTGCAGCTTCGCGCGGTCGTCGCCGACCGCCAGTTGGACGTGGAGTTTTCGGTGTCCCCGGGCGAGGTGCTCGCGGTGCTCGGACCCAACGGCGCGGGAAAGTCGACCGCCCTGCACGTCATCGCCGGTCTGGTTCGCCCGGATGAGGGCGTGGTGCGGTTGGGGGATCGGGTGCTGACCGACACCGCCGCCAGGGTCGACGTGGCGACGCACGACCGCCGGGTCGGGCTACTGCTGCAGGACCCACTGCTGTTCCCGCACCTGAGCGTCGCCGCCAACGTGGCATTCGGGCCGCGGAGCCGTCGTGGCCGTTTCCGGTCGGCTTGCGCCACCGAGAAGCAGACGGCCCTGCGCTGGCTACGCGAGGTGGGTGCCGAGCAGTTCGCCGACCGCAAACCGAGACAGCTCTCCGGCGGCCAGGCTCAGCGGGTGGCGATCGCACGAGCGTTGGCCGCCGAACCCGAGGTGCTGCTGCTCGACGAGCCGCTGACCGGGCTGGACGTCGGGGCGGCCGCCGCCATCCGCGCGGTGTTGCGGACCGCAGTCGCCCGCAGCGGCTGCGCGGCCGTCCTGATCACCCACGACCTGCTCGACGTGTTCACCCTGGCCGATCGGGCGCTGGTGCTCGAGGGCGGCAGGATCGCCGAAGTCGGCCCGGTTCCCGAGGTGCTCACCGCGCCGCGCAGCCATTTCGGGGCCCGCATTGCCGGCGTCAATCTGGTCAGCGGAACCATCGGGCCCGACGGCTCTCTGCGGACCCGCAACGGCGTCCGCTGGTACGGAACCCCCGCCGAGCAGCTGGGCGCCGAGCTGACCGACGGGCAGGATTCGATCGCCGTGTTCGGACCGACGGCGGTGTCGGTCTACCGGGACCTGCCGCACGGCAGCCCCCGCAACTGCGTCGAGGTCACCGTCTCAGAGCTGGATATTCGCGGACCCGCGGTCGTGGTGCGAGGCGAGCAACAGCCCGACGGCGCCCCTGGACTGGCCGCTGAGATCACCGCCGAGGCGGCTGCCGAGCTGGAACTGACCCTCGGAGACCGGGTGTGGTTTTCGGTCAAAGCGCGTGAAGTGGCGCTGTATCCGGCGACACCGCGTCGCGCCGACCCACAGTGAACTGCGCAGACTCACCGAAGGTTGCGCTCCGGCAACAACGCGCGCATCGCCAGCACGGCATCCTTGCGTCGCAGCGGTAACACGGTAGGTTCGTCGCCATGGATCAGGTGGACTCACACTCGACACGTCGCAAGGGCCTGTGGGCGACGCTGGCGATCGCCACGGTGACCAGTGCCAGTGCCATCACTTTCGCGTTGCCGGCCCCCGTTCATGCCGATCCCGAGGTCCCGACGCCGGTGCCGGCAACGACCTCGGCCCCGGCCCCGGCTGCGGGCGCACCCGCGCCGACGACCGCCGCGCCTGCGCCGGGCGGCCCCGCACCCGCCGGGCAGCCGGCCGCCGGTGACCCGAACGCGCCGGTGCCCCCGCCGCCCCCGCCGGTGGACCCCAACGCCCCTGCGCCGCCGCCGCCCGTCGACCCCAACGCCGCCCGCATCACCAATGTCGTCGGCGGGTTCAGCTACCTGCTTCCCGGTGGGTGGGCCGAGTCGGACGCCTCGCACCTCGACTATGGTTCCGCGCTGCTCAGCAAGATGATCGGTCCGCCGCCGCAGCCCGGTCAGCCCGCGCCGGTGGCAAACGACACCCGCATTGTGATGGGCCGCCTGGACCAGAAGCTCTACGCGAGTGCGGAAGCCAATGACGCCAAGGCCGCCGTCCGGCTGGGCTCGGACATGGGTGAGTTCTTCATGCCGTACCCCGGCACCCGGATCAATCAGGAATCCACCCCGCTCACCGGTGCCAATGGCATCACCGGAAGCTCGTCGTTCTACGAGGTCAAGTTCAGCGATCCGAGCAAACCCAACGGACAGATCTGGACCGGTGTGGTCAGCGCTCCCAACGCAGCGTCCGCCGGTCCGCCCCAGCGCTGGTTTGTCGTTTGGCTCGGTACCGGCAACAACCCGGTAGACAAGGTCGGAGCCAAGGCACTGGCGGAGTCGATCCTGCCGTTCACCGCACCGCCGGCGCCGGGCGCACCGCCGGCTCCGGGCGCGCCCGCCGCGGCTCCGGCATCTCCGGCACCGGCCCCGGGAGCCCCCGCCCCGCTGCCCGGCCAGGTCCCGGGCCAGGCACCCGCGAGCGAGGTCACTCCTACCCCGAGCCCGGCGCCGCAGCCGACGTCGTTTAGTGCCTGACCTGTAAACGGGGGTATACCGCCACGACGACGCCGGCTTTTAGGCTGAGCTCTGGCAACGAACCGCAAGGAGACTCGCATGGATGTCATGGCGGCTACCGAGTACCTGGCCCGATCGACCACGACGACGAGCGTCGGCCTGATCGGTTACATCATCATCGGCGGTCTTGCCGGATGGGCCGCGGGCAAGATCATGAAGGGTTCCGGCTCCGGAATCTTGATGAACATCGTGATCGGTATCGTCGGCGCACTGATCGGCGGCTTTTTGCTGAGCTTCTTCTTCGACACCGCGGCCGGCGGCTGGATCTTCACCTTCTTCACCGCGTTACTGGGGTCGGTGATTCTGCTCTGGATTGTCGGCCTGGTGCGCAGGAGCTGATCGGCCGGGCGATCTGTGGCAAATCGGGTGTGGCGCGAATTTGCGACCCGCCCGGGGGCATTGCGCGTCGCCGCATCAAGCCGAATTGCGGCATCAGAAGGGGCGTTTCGCCGAGGCGGTTGAGTCGGCTCCGACGGGGTATACGGCCACACGTCCCGTCTGTCAGTTAAATCGAAGGAGCCGGTCATGATTCTGCATATCGTCTGGCTGATCGTCTTGGGTCTGATCGTCGGCCTGGTCGCGCGCCTGCTGGTACCCGGCAAGCAGCCGATGGGCTGGGTCGCCACCGCACTGCTCGGCATCGTCGGCTCGTATGTCGGCGGCACCCTGGGCAGCATCGTCTTCCCACCGCACCAGTTCGACATTCACCCGCCCATTCAGCACTCCTTCCTGGGTGCGCTGGTCGGCGCGGTGATCCTGTTGTTGATCTACAAGTTCGCCACCTCGCGCACGAAGACCCTGTAGCACCAGGGCCTTTGGGCCCATGCGGGGTGGCGGCGCATAGCGGCATGATGGGGTGATGGCCTCAGCGACGACCACAATGACCGCGTGGCGGGTGCGTCGGCCCGGCCCGATGGACACCGACCCGCTGGAGCGGGTCACCACGGAAGTGCCGCGGCCGGCGCCCTCGGAGTTGCTGGTCGCCGTGCGGGCCTGCGGGGTATGCCGCACCGACCTGCACGTCACTGAGGGTGACCTCCCGGTGCACCGCGCCCACGTCACCCCCGGTCACGAAGTCGTGGGCGAGGTCGTCGAGGTGGGCGCCGAGGCCGGTGACGGGTTCAACGTGGGGGATCGGGTGGGCATCGCCTGGCTGCGTCACACCTGCGGTGTGTGCAAATACTGCCGCCGAGGCGACGAAAACCTCTGCCCGCAGTCCCGCTACACCGGCTGGGATGCCGACGGCGGGTACGCCGAATTCGCGACGGTTCCAGCGGCTTTCGCGCACCACCTGCCGATCGGTTACAGCGACAGCGAGCTCGCGCCGCTGTTGTGCGCCGGTATCATCGGATACCGTTCGCTGCTGCGGGCGCAGCTACCGCCAGGTGGCCGGCTGGGCATTTACGGCTTCGGCGGCAGCGCGCACATCACCGCCCAGGTCGCGTTGGCCCAGGGCGCCGAGCTGCACGTGATGACCCGCGGCGAGCAGGCACGCGAACTGGCATTGGCCCTGGGCGCGGCATCGGCTCAGGGGGCGGCGGATCCGCCGCCGGTGCCGCTGGATGCTGCCATTTTGTTCGCCCCGGTCGGGGATCTGGTGCTGCCCGCCTGCGAGGCGCTGGACCGCGGCGGCACGTTGGCGATCGCCGGAATCCACCTGTCGGATATCCCGGCCCTGAACTATCAGCGTCACCTGTTCCAGGAGCGCCAGATTCGCTCGGTCACCTCGAATACCCGGGCCGACGCGCGCGAGTTTCTCGACTTCGCCGGCCGTCATCACATCGAGGTGACGACGCCGGAGTATCCACTCGATCAAGCCGCCCGGGCACTGAGCGATTTGGCCGGCGGGCGCATCGCCGGGGCAGCGGTGCTGCTGGTGTAGGTCAGGTCGACAGATGCCAGACCAGGGCCGCGGCCAGGGCGCCCAGCCCGTTCAATGACCAGTGCAGTGCGATCGGAGCGATCAGGCTGCCGCTGCGCCGGCGCAGCCAGCTGAACACAAAGCCCGCGCTGCCGGTCGCCACCACGGCCAATGTCACGCCGGCGGCCATGCCGACGAACCCGCCGCCGAACAGCCGGGTGAAGCCGACGTTGTTGCTGGTCAGTCCCAGCGACGTGGCAACGTGCCACAGGCCGAACAGCAAGGAGCCGACGAGTGCGACCCCGCGGAATCCCCAGGCCCGATGCAGCGTGCCGTGCAGCACACCCCGGAAGGCCAGCTCCTCGGGAATCACGGTCTGCAGCGGAATGATGACCATCGAGGCGATCAGCGCGCCGGAGACCGTCGCGTAGTGGTTGTTCAGGAACATCGGCCGCGTCATGGGCAGCAGTACGCCGACCGCGATCACCGACGCCACGACGGCCACCGCCCCCAGCGCGTAGCCCAGCCCGGATTTCCAGTGCTCCCGGCCGAGGCCCAGGTCGACCCAGTCCAAACCGCTGGCACGCATCAACACGACCAGCCCGACCGCTGCGACCGGCACTGTCGCGACACTCGCCCACGGCGTGGTGAAGTGCGCGACCAGGTTGGTCAGCACCAGCACCGCGACCACCACGGCAATGTCGAAGTACAGCCGCAGCCGGTGCAGCGCCGACAATTGCGACACCACCGGGTGCAGGTCAACGGCATCGAGGGCCGTGGCGTGCTCAGACATCCCGGCCGAGTTTACCTGCGCGCCGCTGCCGCCCAGGTCACGACGACTGCCGAGATTCCCACTTCCAGTTCGCGATCTGCGGGTCGTCCTCGCCGTGCTCGCGGGTGTAGCGGCGGGCGTTCAGCCGCGCGTCGACCATCCGCTGCCGCAGCAGCGCGGCGCGGCTGGACAACCCGTCGACCCGGTCGATGACGTCGATGACCAGGTGGAAACGGTCGAGGTCATTGAGCATCACCATGTCGAACGGCGTCGTGGTGGTGCCGCGCTCCTTGAAACCGCGGACATGGATGTGCGGGTGATTGATGCGGCGATAGCACAGCCGATGGATCAGCCAGGGATAGCCGTGATACGCGAAGATGACCGGCTTGTCGCGGGTGAACAACGCGTCGAACTCCTTGTCCGGCAATCCATGTGGATGCTCGGAGTCCGGCTGCAGGCGCATCAGGTCGACGACGTTGACCAGTCGCACGGCCAGGTCGGGCAGCTCGCGGCGCAGGATGTCGGCAGCGGCGAGCGCCTCCTGGGTGGGGATGTCGCCGGCGCATGCCAGCACCACGTCCGGTTCCTCGGTCGCGGTGCTCGCCCAATCCCAGATCCCCAGGCCGCGGGTGCAGTGGGCGATCGCCTCGTCGATGCCGAGGTAGGACAGGGCGGGTTGTTTGCCGGCGACAATCACGTTGATGTAGTCGCGGCTGCGCAGGCAGTGATCGGCCACCGACAGCAGTGTGTTGCCGTCCGGCGGCAGATAGACGCGCACGATCTCGGCGCGCTTGTTGGCGACCAGGTCGATGAACCCCGGGTCCTGGTGGGACGCGCCGTTGTGGTCCTGACGCCACACATGCGAGCTCAACAGGTAGTTCAGCGACGCGATCGGCTGCCGCCACGGCAGTTCGCGGCTGGTGGCCAGCCATTTCGCGTGCTGGTTGAGCATCGAGTCGACGATGTGCACGAACGCCTCGTAGCAGTTGAACAACCCGTGCCGCCCGGTGAGCAAATAGCCCTCCAGCCAGCCCTGGCACAGGTGCTCGGAGAGCACCTCCATCACCCGGCCGTCGGGCGCCAGGCCCTCGTCGTCCGGCTCGACTTCGGACATCCACACCTTGTCGGTCGACTCGAACACGGCCGACAACCGGTTGGAGGCGGTTTCGTCGGGCCCCATCAGCCGGAAGCGGTCGGGGTTGTGGGTGATGACGTCGCGCAGGAAGGTTCCCAGCACCCGGGTGGCCTCGTGGGTGGACGCCGCCGGCTTTTCGACCGGCACCGCGTAGCCGCGGAAGTCCGGCAGATCCAGCTCGCGCAGCAACAGGCCGCCGTTCGCGTGCGGGTTGGCGCTCATCCGCCGTTGCCCCTTCGGGGCGAGCCGGCGCAGCTCGGGGCGCAGCACGCCGTGGGAGTCGAACAACTCGTCGGGCCGATAGCTGCGCATCCACTCTTCGAGCTGCGCGCGGTGCGCGGGATTGTCGTGCGTCTCGGACAACGGCACCTGGTGAGACCGCCAGGTGCCCTCGACATGCTTGCCGTCGACTTCCTTGGGCCCGGTCCAGCCTTTCGGCGTGCGCAGCACGATCATCGGCCACACCGGACGGTCGGTTTGCCGGCCGTCGCGTGCTGCGCGCTGGATGCCGGCGATGTCGTCAAAAGCGTCGTCGAAGGCGGCGGCCAGTTCTTGATGCACGGTGGCCGGGTCGTCGCCGGCGACCGTGATCGGCCGGTAGCCGTACCCGCGCAGCAGAGATTCGAGTTCGCTGTGCGGGATCCGGGCCAGCACGGTCGGGTTGGCGATCTTGTAGCCGTTGAGGTGCAGGATCGGCAGCACCGCGCCGTCGACGGCCGGGTTGAGGAATTTGTTCGAGTGCCAGCCGGCCGCCAGCGGACCCGTCTCGGCTTCGCCGTCGCCGATGACGCACGCGACCACCAGGTCGGGGTTGTCGAACGCCGCACCGAACGCATGCACCAGTGCGTAGCCGAGTTCACCGCCCTCGTGGATGGATCCCGGGGTCTGGGCCGCGACGTGGCTGGGGATGCCGCCGGGGAACGAGAACTGGCGAAACAGCTTGCGCAGCCCTTCGGTGTCCTCGCCGATCGCGCTGTAGATCTCGGTGTAGGTGCCTTCGAGGTAAGCGTTGGCGACCAGGCCCGGACCGCCGTGGCCGGGCCCGGTGACGTAGATGACATTGGCATCCCGATTGCGGATGATCCGGTTCAGGTGCGCGTAGATGAGGTTGAGCCCAGGCGTGGTGCCCCAATGCCCCAGCAGCCGGGGTTTGACGTGGTCAGCCGCGAGAGGCTCGTTGAGCAGGGGATTGTCGAGCAGGTAGATCTGCCCGACCGACAGATAGTTGGCGGCGCGCCAATACTTGTCGATCAGCGTGAGTTCGTCGTCGGAGAGTGCTTCGGGCGCGGTTGTCGGGGTTTGCAAGCTCACGTGCCCGATTGTCCGCGCGCCCGGCGAACGTCGCCACGCGAGGCGATCACTGCTCGCCGCGTGCGCGGTCCTCGTAGGCCTTGCGCTTCTCGACGTCGACGTCGTCGGTGAAGACGTGCTCACCACCGAGGAGGCGATTGAGGCCCTCGGATACCGATCGGGGCAGGAACTTCTGTGCGGCGATGATCGCCCCGGCCAGCCGGGTGACGCGAACCCGCGGCTTGGGGTGGCCGACCAGCCCGACGATCGCGTCGGCGATGTCGGAGGGTTCGGCGTTCTTGATGCCCTTGGCTCCCTGGGTTCCGGCGATCAGTTCGGTGTTGACGAACGTCGGATTCACCAGCGAGAACTGCACACCGGTGCCGCGGTATTCGATCCTGGCCGCGTCGGTGTAGCCGACCACGGCGTGTTTGCTGGCACAGTAGGTGGCCGCACCGGCGATATAGGTCTCCCCGGCCAGCGAGGCGACGTTGATGATGTGGCCTTGCCGGCGCGCGATCATGCGTTCCAGCGCCAGCTTGGTGCCCAGCATGACGCCGTACACGTTGATGTCCAGAATGCGCCGGGTGACCGCATCGGGCTCCTCGATGATGCGGCCGAGCGGCATGATGCCGGCGTTGTTGATCAGCACGTCGACGGGGCCGAGCTGGCGCTCCACCTCGTCGAGGAATTCGGCGAACGAGTGCCGATCGGTCACATCGAGCTTGCCGTACACGTCGAGGCCGAGGGCGGCGCCGGACTCCTTGACTCTGACCTCGTCGATGTCGCCGATCGCGACCTTGGCGCCCAGGTTGTGCAAGGCGGTCGCGGTGGCCAGCCCGATTCCCCGCGCGCCGCCGGTGATCACGATGACCTTGTCGCGAATCTTGAGAGCGTGAGCCGCGTTGTCTGCCATCCGGTTAGCACAGCACTCGACGTCGTGCCGCGCAATGATGTCTCACCAGCGATCGCTCACCAGCCCGCCGAACCGGGGACACCCTTGAACGGGCCGACGACCCAGCTGGTGATCCAGCCCCCGTAAAAGCCACCGGGCTGCGCGGTGACGACCTCGCCGTTGACTGTGCACCGGTCGACGGCGGCGGCCATCACGGCCAGCGCACCGGCGATCGATTCGAAGCCCGGGGTTGGATTCAGATAACTCCACGCCGCCCTGGGGGCGATGACGTCGCCGCCGACCAGGTCGTAGTAGCTCGCCCGGCCTTTCCATTCGCACCAGGAGCTGCCGGATGCAGAACGCACCGCGCCGTCGGCGAACGCCTCACGCGGCAGGTAATACGTCGGCGGATGACTGGTCTCCAGGACTCGCCAGGCGTGGCTGGTGGAGGCAATGACCTGGCCGCCCAGCTCAACGGTTATCGATCCGGTGAACGGCTCGACGCGTGGAGGCCGCGGGTAATCCCACACTGATTCCTGATCGCTCATCTCCAGACACCTCCTGCTTAATGCAAGCAGAGCCAGGCCAGGCTCCCGGCCCCGAACACCGCGCAGTAGATGGCGAACGGTGTCAGGGTGCGGGTTTCGAAGTACCGGGTGAGGAAGCGTACGGCGAGGTAGGCGCAGATGAAGGACGCGATGCTGCCCGCCAGCACCTGGCCACCGATGCCGCTGCCCAGCGGCCCGAACAGATCGGGGATCTTGTAGACGCCGGCGGCCAGGATGATCGGTGTCGCCAGCAAGAAGGAGAAGCGGGCGGCGTCCTCGTGCGACAAGCCGCGCCACAGGCCGGCGACGATGGTGATGCCGGAACGGCTGATGCCGGGCAGCAGCGCCAGGATCTGGGCGGCGCCGATCAGCACGCCCCGCCCGATGGGCAGCTGGGCGAGCCGGCTGTCGACGGCCTCGCCGGAGTGCCCGGCGGGCGCGCCGACCGATTCGGGGACCGCGGCGGCGGCGCGGCGACGCAGCACCTCGCCGGCGTACAGGGCGATTCCATTGAGCAGCAGGAAGATTGCCGCCGGGATCGGCTTGCCCAGCGTGGTGCGAAAGAGCCTTTCCAGAAAGAGGCCCGCCAGGCCCACCGGAATGGTGCCGCCGACCAGGAGCCACGCCAACCGCTCGTCGGACGTCTGGATCCGGCGGTGCCGCACCGACGAACCGAATCCGGCCAGCACGCGCAGCCAATCGCGCCAGAAGAACACCAGCAGCGCGGCGGCGGTGGCGACGTGCAGGCCGACGATGAACGCCAGGTAAGGCGACTTCGGTGCGGACACGTCCAAGTCGCGCGCCCACTGGCCACCGACCAGGGCCGGCACCAGTATCGAGTGGCCGAGGCTGGACACCGGGAACAGCTCGGTCACACCCTGCGCGGCGCCGACCAGAACCGCTTCGACGTAACTCAAGTGCGCACTCAAGGACCGACTCTCCATTCCTCGGCGGACGACAAACTACGCAGCGTAGCCGGTCAGCCCGGCCGATCCGAAGCCCGTCCGAACCAGGTTGAGCGGCTGTGCATTTGGCCACACGGGGCCGGTACGGTGAGCGGATGGCCGACAAGTTGCTCGCCGCGGTGCGCATCATCGACTTGTCCGGCGGCGTTAGCGACACGGTGACCCGCTTGCTTGCCGACCTGGGAGCCGACGTCGTCAAGGTGGAACCGCCGGGCGGCAGCCCCGCCCGTCACGACCGGCCCACGCTGGCCGGTGCCAGCATCCCGTTCGCCGTGCACAATGCCAACAAGCGCAGCGTGGTGCTGGATTCGCGCGACGACGACGACCGCCGCAGTTTCTTCGCGCTGGTCGGGGAAGCCGACATCCTCGTCGACGCGGCGGATCAGGCCGCCACGTTCGGCGCTTCGGCGGTCGAGCTGGCCGATCGCTACCCGCATCTGGTCGTGCTCTCGATCACCGACTTCGGCGCCACCGGCCCGCGCTCGTCGTGGCGTGCGACCGACCCGGTGCTCTTCGCGATGTCGGGGGCGCTGTCGCGCTCCGGACCGACCGTCGGCACCCCCGTATTGCCGCCCGACGGCATCGCCTCGGCCACCGCCGCCGTGCAGGCGACCTGGGCGGTGCTCGTCGCCTATTACAACAAATTACGTTGTGGCACAGGCGATTACATTGACTTCTCACGTTTCGACGCGGTCGTGATGGCGCTGGACCCGGCATTCGGCGCGCATGGGCAGGCCAGCGCGGGACAACGCACCAGCGGGTGGCGGGGCCGGCCGAAAAACCAGGACCCTTACCCGATCTGCCCGTGCCGGGACGGCTACGTCCGGCTCTGCGTGATGGCGCCCCGGCAATGGCGCGGCCTGCGCCGGTGGTTAGGGGAGCCGGAGGAATTCCAGGACCCCAGCTACGACACGCTCGGCGCCCGGTTCGCCGCATGGCCGCAGATCAGCGTCCTGGTCGACGCGTTGTTCGCCGACAAGACGATGAAGGAGCTGGTGGCCGAAGGCCAGGCGCACGGAGTGCCGATCTCGGCGGTGCTGACGCCCTCGCGGATCCTGGCCTCCGAGCACTTCCAGGCCGTCGGCGCGATCACCAGCGCCGAGCTGGTGCCCGGAGTGCGCACCGACGTGCCCACCGGATATTTCGTGGTCGACGACGAACGCTGCGGCTTCCGGACCCCGGCTCCGGCCGCCGGAGCCGACGAACCGCGCTGGCTGGCCGACCCGGTGACCGCGGCCCCGTCGGGCACGGCCGGCGAGTATCCGTTCGCGGGCCTCAGGATTCTCGACCTGGGCGTGATCGTCGCCGGCGGCGAGCTGAGCCGGCTCTACGGGGACCTGGGCGCGCAGGTCATCAAGGTCGAAAGCGCCAACTATCCCGACGGGCTGCGGCAGTCACGAGTCGGCGCGGTGATGAGCGAGTCGTTCGCCTGGACCCACCGCAATCACCTGGCGCTGGGCCTGGACCTGCGCAGCGAGCAGGGCAAGGAGATCTTTCGCCGACTGGTCGCCGAGGCCGACGCGGTGTTCGCCAACTTCAAGCCGGGAACCCTTACCTCGCTTGGGTTTTCATTCGAAGCCCTGCGCGCGATCAACCCCCGCATCGTGCTCGCGGGCAGCAGCGCGTTCGGAAACCGGGGGCCGTGGAGCAGGCGCATGGGTTACGGTCCGCTGGTCCGCGCCACCACCGGCGTGACCAGTCTGTGGACATCCGAAGAAGCTTCCGCCGAAGCGCGTGCCGCCGGGGCACGGCACGCGTTCTACGACGCGACGACGATCTTTCCCGACCACATCGTGGGACGGGTCACCGCGATCGCGGCACTGGCGGCGCTGATCCGCCGCGACCGGACCGGCGACCCGGCCCATGTCCACATCTCGCAAGCCGAGGTCGTCGTCAATCAGCTGGACACCCTGTACGTCACCCAGGCCGCGCTGGGAGCCGGCGCCGCCGTCTGCGACGACACCAGCGTGCACGCGGTATACCCGTGCACAGGCGATGACGAATGGTGCGTCATCTCGATCCGCTCAGACAGCGAATGGCGTTGTCTCACCGCGTTTTTCGATCATCCTCAGCTGGCCGACGATCCGCGCTTCGCGACCGGCGAGGCGCGCACGGCCCATCGCGCGGAGCTGGTGCGGCTGGTCGCCGCCTGGACGCACACCCGAACCCCGGCACAAGCCGCCGAAGCGTTGCAGGCGGCCGGGATACCGGCCGGCCCGATGAACCGTCCACCGGATGTCCTCGCCGACCCGCAACTGGTCGAGCGCAAGCTGCTCAGCGATATGGTGCATCCGCTGGTCGAGCGCCCGCTGCCGGCCGAGACGGGGCCGGCGCCGTTCCGCCACATCCCGGCGGCCCCGCAGCGGCCCGCACCCCTGCCCGGTCAGGACACCCGGGAGCTCTGCCGGACACTGCTCGGCATGAGCGCCGAGGAGATCGACCGCCTGATCACCGATCAGGTGCTGTTCGCGGCCGCCGACAGCAGGTAAGCACACCGCCGGCGGGGAGCGCGCGGTCGCCACGATAAATTCGTCCCATGCCCGTCGACCCCAAAACACCGGTGCTGATCGGCTACGGCCAGGTCAACCACCGTGATGAGATCGACCCGGAAACTCGTTCGGTCGAACCCGTCGACCTGATGGTCGCCGCAGCTCAGCAGGCCGCCGGCGACCAGGTACTGCAGGCCGTGGACTCCGTCCGGGTGGTCAACGTCCTTTCGGCGACCTACCGCGACGCCGGGCTGCTGGTCGGCGAGCGGATCGGCGCACCGAAGTTCACGACGCTGTACAGCCCGGTGGGCGGCAACGTCCCGCAGACACTGCTGAACCAGGCTTGCCTGGACATCCAGCAGGGCCGCGCCGGGGTAGTGCTGCTGACCGGCGCCGAAACGTGGCGCACCCGGCGGGGGCTGAAGGCCAAGGGCGGCCGGCTGCAGTGGACAGCTCAGGACGAATCCGTGCCGATGGCACAGGTCAGCGGCGAGGACGTGCCGATGGCCGGCGATGCCGAGATCCGGATCAAGCTGGACCGGCCGGCCTACGTGTACCCGCTGTTCGAACAGTCGCTGCGCATCGCCAACGGCGAGTCGGTCGAGGACCACCGCCACCGCATCGGGGAGCTGTGGGCGCGCTTCAACGCCGTCGCGGTCGGCAACCCACACGCCTGGATTCGCAAACCCGCGACCGCGGCCGAGATCGCGCAGCCCGGGCCGCAGAACCGGATGATCAGCTGGCCCTACACGAAGCTGATGAACTCCAACAACATGGTCGATCAGGGCGCCGCGTTGATCCTGACGTCGGTCGAGCAGGCCAAGCGCCTGCACATCCCGGAAGAGCGCTGGATTTATCCGCATGCCGGCACTGACGCCTACGACACCCCGTCGATCGCGGAGCGCCACGAACTGCACCGGTCGGCGGCCATCCGAATCGCCGGTGCGCGGGCGCTGCAGCTGGCCGGCCTGGGTATCGACGACGTCGACTACGTCGACCTGTACTCCTGCTTTCCGTCCGCCGTTCAGGTGGCGGCCGCCGAGCTCGGATTGAGTACCGACGACCCCGCCCGGCCGCTGACCGTCACCGGTGGCCTGACCTTCGCCGGCGGCCCGTGGAGCAACTACGTGATGCACTCGATTGCCACGGTGGCCGAACTGCTGGCGGCCAATCCCGGACGACGCGCCCTGATCACCGCCAACGGCGGCTACCTGACCAAGCACAGCTTCGGGGTCTACGGTACCGAGCCGCCAACCGAATTCCGTTGGGAGAACGCGCAATCCGCGGTGGAGCGGGAACCGACCCGAGAGGGGTTGGTGCAATGGGAGGGTGTCGGCACGGTCGAAGCGTGGACGACGCCGTTCGATCGCGACGGACAACCGGAGAAGGCGTTCGTTGCTGTGCGCACGCCCGAGGGATCCCGGGCGCTGGCGGTCATCGCCGATCCCGACGCGGCGCAGGCCACTGTTCGTGAAGATATCGGTGGCACCAAGGTGGCCGTCACCGCCGACGGCGGCGCCACGCTGCAGTAGCCCGGCGGGGGAGTTAAAAGGCCAGGCCACACTGCCGTTCACCCGGTAACGGTCGCGCGGCGATAGAGGCGCGCATATTGTCGAGTCAGACGTTGGGGGAGGTGAGCCCAGGTGCACATCCTGGTTACCGACGCCACCGGCACAGTCGGGCGGCTGGTTGCACGGCAGCTGATTGCTGCCGGGCATTCGGTTTCCGGCATTGCCGAGTATCCAGACGCCCGTCTGGACCCCGCGGTCGAGTTCGTCTGCGCACCGCTGAGCGACCCCGTCCTGCAGGAATTGGCCGACGAAGCCGACGCGGTGATCCATCTGGCGCCGGTCGAACCCGACGCGCCCGGCAGTGCGGGCATCAACGGTGTGGCGCATGTGACGCATGCGGCCGGACGGGCCGGTGCGCGCCTGCTGTTCGTATCCCAGGCCGCCGGCGCCGCTGAGGTCTACGAGCCGGCCGAGGACCTGGTGTCCACGAGCCTGGGGCCAAGCCTGATCATCCGGATGGCGCCGCCGGTGGGCCGCCAACTCGACTGGATGGTGTGCCGCACGGTGGCCACCTTGCTGCGCACTAAGGTGTCCGCGCAACCGATACGGGTGCTGCACCTCGACGATCTGGTGCGGTTTCTGGTCTTGGCGCTCAACACCGACCGCACCGGCTTCGTGGATCTGGCTACCCCGGACACCACCAACGTGGTGACCGCGTGGCGGGTGTTGCGCGCCGTGGACCCCCGGTCGCGGAGTCATCGGATTCGCAGCTGGTCGCAGCTGGTTCCTCCGGTGGATATCGTTGCCGCCCAGGAAGATTGGCAGTTCGAGTTCGGCTGGCCGGCATTCGATGCGGTCGCCGACACCGCGCGCGGACTGGTCGGCCGCAAGCTCGGCGCCGGCGGCGCGACCAGCCACGGCGTGCAGATGGCACTTCCGGTCGAGGTTATCCCGCGTCCCGCACCATCCGACGACCTGCACAGTGCCGCACCCGAGGGGGTCGAGGGCGAGTTCGACGACCGCATCGACCCACGATTCCCGGTCTTCGCCACCGACGGCCTCACCGAGGCGCTGCCCGGGCCGCTGACCCCGATCACCCTGGACGTGCAGATGAGCGGACTACGCACGGCCGGCCGGGTGCTGGGCCAGGCGCTCACGCTCGGCGGTGTGGTCGGCGACGAATGGGGCAGCAGGGCCATCGCGGTGTTCGGTCACCGCCCCTATGTCGGGGTGTCGACCAACGTCGTCGCCGCCAATCAGCTGCTCGCCTGGGATGATCAGGCCCTCGTCAAGCGCGCGTTGGTCAGTCAGCCGCAGGTCGCAGATGTGCTGCCGTTCGGTCGACCCCGGCTGGCAGCCGGAGCGCTCGGGTCGGTCGCCAAGGCGGTCGCCACGACGCGATCTCTGGCCCTGATGCGTCATCTCAAGGCCGACACGCGGGCCTACAGCGCCGCCGCGAACGCCGAACATGCCGATGCCACACAACTGAGTCTGTTGCCCGACGCGGGCCTGGGTGTGCGAGTTCGGTTGCTGCGAGACCGCATTCACCAAGGCTGGATTCTCACGGCGCTGTGGTTGATCGACTCCGGCGTCACCGCGGCGGCACTAGAACACACCGCGGCGGGCTGCCGCGTGCCCGGACTGAACGCGATCATGGAAAGCGACCGGGTCACCGAGGTGATCGCCGAGCTGGCCGCCGCGCTGCGTGCCGACCCGCCACTGCGGGGGATGGCCGCCGAAGGCAATCTCGCCAGCATCCGCGCGCTTTCGCCGCCGACCGCCGCGTTGGTGGATGCCGCGATCGCGCAGATCGGGCACCGCGGACCCGGAGCGGGGGAGCTGGCCAGCCGAGTCTTCGGCGACGACCCGGCGCTGCTGTTGACCGCGGCCGCCGAGACGGCCGGCGTGCCCACCGAACCGGACCCGCCCACGACGCTGGTCCGGCGAATCGCCATTAACGCCCGCGTCTGGCGCGAGCTCGCCCACGACACCACCCTGCGATTCACACACGAGCTTCGAATGACGTTGCGCGAGCTTGGATCTCGACGAGTCCAGGCCGACTTGATCGACGTCGTCGATGACGTGTACTACCTGGCCTGCGATGAACTGGTCACCATGCCGGCCGATGCCCGGCTGCGGATCAAACGCCGCCGTACCGAGCGGGAACGCCTGCAAGCCCAGCACCCACCGGATGTCATCGACCGCGACTGGGCGCCGGTCGAACCACCGCCTGCCCAGGAGATCAGCGCGCCGGACTAACTCACCAGGTCTCGCAGCGAGAGCGCGTTGCGGACGGCGTGGCCGCCCAGGTCGTTGTTGAAGTACATCCACACGTCCCGGCCCTCGCGGTCCCATGCGAGGACCCGGTCCGCCCAGGACCGCAACTCGTCGTCCGGGTAGGAACCGGCGTAGAGCGACTCCGGGTCCGGGCCGTGCATGCGGATGTAGACCAGATCGGTGGTCGCGCGCGGTATGCACGCCAAACCCGCCCCGCTCATCACCACGTACGCGGCGCGGTGGCGCTCCAGCGACTGGTAGACGGCGGGGTCGTCCCAGGACGGGTGGCGCAACTCGACGGCCACCCGGATGGCTGCCGGCACGCGATCCAGGAACGAATCCAGTCGCGCTTGAGAGGCGTTGTCGCGCTGCAATTCTGGATGCAGCTGGACCAACAGCACACCGTGGCGGTCGCCCAGCAGTTGCCAACACCGTTCGAATCGCTCGATCCAGGGCTCGGGCGAGCCCAGCCGGCGGTAGTGGGTCAATCCGCGGTGGGCCTTGACCGACATCGTGAAGCCGGGCGGCAATTGGTCGCGCCAACCCGTGAACGTCGAATCCTTGGGCCAGCGGTAAAAGCTGGCGTTGAGCTCGACGGTGTCGAAAACCTGCGCGTACCGGGCCAGTCGGCGCGCGGATGCGGTGCCGCGCGGGTAGAGCACGTCGATCCAGTGGTCGTACGACCACCCCGAAGTGCCGATCCGGACGGTCAACCGGCCATCCGGCTACGCAGGTCTTTGTCCAGCGACGCACGGACGAGCGCGGCAGCCAACCGCGCGTTGGCCCGCGGCGCCAGCGCTCCCAGCTCGGCCGGCTCGGCGGGTAGCCCCAGCTTCTTCGCTGTCGCAGTGGCACGGTCGTCGAAGTACGGACGGACCCACGGCCAAACGTCCTGCACCTCGCGCAGGTAGATGTCGGCGCCAGTATCGCCGATTCCCTTAAATTCTTTCAGCATTCGCTTCACCCGAGCGGGGTCGTGATGACTGCGCTCGGCGATTTCGCGCAGATCGCCAAAATACTCGTCGCTCACCCGCTGCGCCATCTCGGTGAGGCGGGTCGCCGAACTTTCGTCGTAGCGCACATAGTGCGCGCGGCCGAACGCGTCGATCATCTCCTGCCGGTCGGCCGCCAGGATGGCCTTGGGTGTGCGCAGACCCGCTTTGAACAGCTCGCGTGCCGCACGCATCGCGATAGCGGCATCGATGGGCTTGCTGGCAAGCATGCACAACACCAGCAGCTGAAACAGCGGCATGGGTTTGTCGCTGATCCGGATTCCCGCCTCGTGGGCGTACGTGCTGCCGCCGGCTTTGAGCACGCGTCGCACCAGCTGCTTGGACGCGTCCGACTTGCTCATAGCTCGGCGCGTACCCGCCACGCGCGCCGGCAAACGTCACTTCGGTGGCAGGCTGCGCGCGTACCCGATGCCGCGGTCAACCCAACTCGCAAGCTGGCGTTTGGTTTTCACGCCCTCGGCCGCGACCCGCAACCAGCCCCGGGTTTCGCGGCCGGCCATCACCATCGGGCTGACGTGGGGGCGAACCAGCAGCGTCGCGGTGTCCTCGGGCGGCACCCGCACCATCAATCCACCCTTCCCGCTGGCCGCGACCGCCATATTTCCGCCGACGAGGAAGGCCAGCCCGCCGAACATCGACTTCTCGTCGACACCGCGCTGCGGTCCAGCAATTCGCGGATCCGATTGGCCAGCTCGAGGTCGTATGCCATGCGTAGACGCTAGTCGTGCGCACCGACACCCGCGGCCCGGGTCAGTCCAGGTCGACCCGAATGGTGAGCAGGTCGCTGCCCATGATGCGCACCACCGCGCTGTTGAGCCGCGGCAGATTGCCCAGCCGCCGCACCGCGTCGTCGTCGGGCAACAGGTGAGCGGTGCCGTTTCGCCACTGACCACCAAGGCGTACCCGGACGGCGGGGTTGGCCTTGATGTTGCGGACGTAATCCGAGTGCTCGCCGTGTTCGGAGACCATCCAGAACTGGTTGCCCACCACACGTCCGCCGACCGGGGTGTGGCGGCGCTGCCCGCTCTTGCGGCCGGTCGTTTCGAGCATGGTCACCGGCAATTGCCGACCCACCGGATTGACCACCAATCGCTGAACGCGATGCACTACTTGCCGTTTGAGATCGCCGAGGCTGCTCATACCGCCCATTCTGCCCCCCGGCCGGTTTCCCTCTCCCACGGCGTACCCCACCCCCGGGGAGGCCAAAGCCTGCTCCGAGGGGTCAGGCGGCCACCGCGGCTTCGGCCGCCGGTTCCAGCGCCTGCGCGACGATCTCCGCGACGTCGGTCATCGGCTTGACGCTCAGCGCCTCGAGCACTTCAGCCGGCACGTCGTCCAGGTCTGGCTCGTTTCGCTGCGGAATGAAAACCGTTGACAGGCCGGCACGTTGGGCGGCCAGCAGCTTCTGCTTCACACCACCGATCGGCAGCACCCGGCCGTTCAGCGTGACCTCACCGGTCATGCCGACATCGGAGCGCACCTGGCGCCCGGTGGCCATCGACACCAACGCGGTGACCATCGTGACACCGGCCGACGGGCCGTCCTTGGGCACCGCGCCCGCCGGCACGTGCACGTGAATGCGGCGGTCCAGCGTCGTCGGGTCGACACCCAATTCGGCCGCATGGGAGCGGACATAGGACAGCGCGATCTGCGCCGACTCCTTCATCACGTCGCCCAGTTGACCGGTCAGCTGCAACCCGGGCTCACCGTCGGTGGCCCCGGCTTCGATGTAGAGCACATCGCCGCCCAGGCCGGTGACAGCCAGCCCCGTGGCGACGCCCGGCACCGCGGTGCGTTCGGCCGACTCCGGCGTAAACCGCGGCCGGCCAAGGTAATCCACCAGGTCGGGCTCGTCGATGGTCACCGGTTCGTCGGCGATCTTGGTCGTCACCTTGCGCAGCGCCTTGGCCAGCAGCCGCTCGAATTGACGAACCCCCGGCTCACGGGTGTAATCGGCGGCGATCTTGCGCAGCGCCGTGTCGGTGACGGTGACCTCGTCGCTGGTCAACGCCGCCCGCTCCCGCTGCCGTGGCAGCAGGTACTCGCGGGCGATGGCGACCTTGTCGTCCTCGGTGTAACCGTCGATCGTCACCAGCTCCATGCGATCCAGCAGCGCCGACGGGATGTTCTCAATCACGTTGGCAGTAGCCAAGAACACGACGTCGGACAGGTCGAGGTCCAGATCCAGGTAGTGGTCGCGGAACGTGTGATTCTGCGCCGGGTCCAGCACCTCGAGCAGTGCCGCGCTCGGGTCACCGCGATAATCGGATCCGACTTTGTCGATTTCGTCAAGCAGCACAACGGGATTCATCGAACCCGCCTCGCCGATCGCGCGCACGATCCGGCCGGGCAACGCGCCCACGTAGGTGCGCCGGTGCCCACGGATTTCGGCCTCGTCGCGCACGCCGCCCAACGCGACACGCACGAACTTGCGGCCGAGCGCCCGGGCCACGCTCTCACCCAGCGACGTCTTGCCGACACCGGGCGGACCCGCGAGCACCATCACCGCGCCCGAACCGCGGCCGCCCACGACCTGCAGCCCGCGCTGAGCGCGCCGCGAACGCACCGCCAGATATTCGACGATGCGGTCCTTGACGTCGTCCAGCCCGTGATGGTCGGCGTCCAGAACGCCCCGCGCCGCCGCCAGATCCGTCGAGTCCTCGGTGCGGACGTTCCACGGCAGGTCCAGCACGGTGTCCAGCCAGGTCCGAATCCAGCCGCTTTCCGGGCTCTGGTCGCTGGCGCGCTCCAGCTTGCCGACCTCGCGCAGCGCGGCCTCGCGGACCTTGTCGGGCAGCTCGGCGGCCTCGACCCGGGCCCGGTAGTCATCGGAGCCGTCGGGTTCGCCCTCGCCCAATTCCTTGCGAATCGCGGCGAGCTGCTGGCGCAGCAGGAACTCCTTCTGCGTCTTCTCCATGCCCTCGCGGACATCCTCGGCGATTTTGTCGTTGACTTCGACTTCGGCCAAATGATCGGCCGTCCAGTCGATCAGGACCCGCAGCCGCTCGGCGACGTCCACCGTCTCCAGCAGCTGCCGCTTCTGCACATCGGTCAGATAGGACGCGTACCCCGAGGTGTCGGCCAGCGCCGACGGATCGGTCAGGCTGTTGACGTAGTCGATGATCTGCCAGGCCTCGCGCCGTTGCAGCATGGCCAGCAACAGCTTCTTGTACTCCGCCGCCAGCGCCTTGACCTCGTCGGTGACGTCGGCGTCGTCGACCTCGGTCACCTCGACCCACAACGCCGGGCCCGGGCCGGAGGCTCCCGTGCCGATCTGCGCCCTGCGCTCACCGCGCACGACGGCCGCGGTGCCACCACCGCCGGCGATACGTCCGACCTGGAGAATCTTGGCGATCACGCCATGGGACGGATACCGGTCCTCGAGCCGGGGAGCGATCAGCAGTTCGCCGGAGTCGCTGGCCCGCGCCGCGTCGACGGCCGCCCGTGCGGCATCGTCCAGCTCGATCGGCACAACCATTCCGGGCAACACTGTCGTGTCGGTAACGAACAGCACCGGCACTGATTTGGGTTCAGACATTTGCTTCTCCAAAGGTTTAGTCTGATGCGCTCAACCTTTGGCGAATGGCTTTTGTTCCCGCCGGTACTCGGGCCCGCGGTGTGACCTAGCTCAATCGCCGGTCAACGTGCCGTCAATTGGCCGCGGCGCGCTGGCGCGCCCGGAAGGCCTGGACCTTGACTTTGTTGCCGCAGGTGGCCATGCCGCACCAGTGCCGGTTCTTCGCCCGCGAGGAGTCGACGTAGAGCAGCGAGCAGTCCGGGTGGTCGCAGCGCTTGACGTAATCGATGTCGGGGCCGGCGAGCAGATCCAGCAAATCCGCGGCCAGGCTGGCGATCAATTGCGCCGCGGTGCCCTCGCGGAACGTGTCGCCGTTGGGGAGCAGCCGCGGCGTCAGCGCGGGGCGCGATGCCTGCTCATTCAACAGCTCGACATCGGCCGGCTCGGGCTCGCGGCCGTCCAACCGCGCGGTGGCGGTCCGGTAGATCGCTTCGCGTACGGCGATCGCGGTGGCCAGATCGTCGTCGGTGACCTCGATGCCGGCGTCCACCAATCCCGCCTGCACAGCCCATTCCGAGAGCACCGCTGGATCGATCAGCCGCTCGTCACGAGAGGTGTTGCGGTGTTTCAGCGTGCCCGCAAAGTTGAGGCAGGCCCGGCCGCATACGAACCCGAATTGCACGTAACCACCTTGGCAGGTTTCAGCTGGCCCCGCAATAGATCGGAGCGGGCCTACTCGACCGGTCCCAGCCGCCGCAGCTGGGTGACGTGGGCGGGGGAGAGTTCCTCGAGACTGCGCACGCCCAGCAGCCGCATCGTGCGCAGCACCCCGCTCTCCAGGATCTCGATCGCGCGGTTGACCCCGGCCTCGCCGCCGGCCATCAGCCCGTAGAGATAGGCCCGTCCGACCAGCGTGAACCGTGCCCCCAGCGCGATCGCGGCCACGATGTCGGCGCCCGACATGATGCCGGTGTCCACCAGAATCTCGGTGTCCTTGCCCAGCTCGCGCGCCACCACCGGCAACAGATGGAAGGGCACCGGGGCCCGATCCAGTTGGCGTCCACCGTGATTGGACAACACGACACCGTCGACGCCGTGCCGCACGGCGGCCCGCGCGTCGTCGAGCGTCTGAATGCCCTTGACCACGAGCTTGCCTGGCCACTGCTCCTTGATCCAGGCCAGGTCGTCAAAGGTCAGGCTGGGGTCGAACATCGTGCTCAGATACTCCGCGACGGTGCCCGGCCAGCGATCCAGTGATGCGAACGCCAATGGCTCGGTGGTCAGCAGGTCGAACCACCACTTCGGGTGCGGCACCGCGTCGAGCACGGTGCGCAGCGTCAGCGACGGCGGGACCGTCATCCCGTTGCGGTTGTCCCGGAATCGCGCCCCGGAGACAGGCACGTCGACGGTGGCCAGCAGGGTGTCGAATCCGGCGTCGGCGGCGCGTTTGACCAGCGCCATCGACCGGTCCCGGTCCTTCCACATATAGAGCTGAAACCATTTGCGGCCGTGCGGGACCGCGGCCACCAGGTCTTCGATCGCGCAGGTGCCGAGCGTGGAAAGCGAGAACGGGATGCCGGCCTTGGCCGCCGCCGCCGCGCCGGCGATCTCGCCCTCGGTCTGCATCAGTCGGGTGAATCCGGTCGGCGCGATGCCGAACGGCAAGGCGACCGGTTGACCCAGCACGTCCCACCCGGCAGTCACATTGCTGACGTCACGCAGGATCGTCGGGTGGAATTCGATGTCGCGGAAGGCTTGCCGGGCACGCTCGAGGGACAACTCGTCCTCGGCCGCACCGTCGGTGTAGTCGAAAGCCGCCTTGGGGGTGCGACGTTTGGCGATGCGGCGCAAATCCTCGATCGTGAATGCCGCGCTGAGCCGACGCGTGGTCGCGTTGAACTGGGGCCGCTTGAACTGCATGAGCGGGGCCAGGTCGCGGGCTTTGGGCATGCGTCGTTTGACGGCCATGTATGCCACCGTAGTCATATGGACTCGGCGGACGACCCCTTCGATCTGACACGTTTCGTTGTCGCACAGGAACCGGTCTACGGCAGCGTCGTTCAGGAGCTGCGGGACGGGCGAAAACGTGGTCACTGGATGTGGTTCGTCTTCCCGCAGCTGCGCGGGCTGGGCAGCAGTCCGACGGCGGTGCACTACGGCATCTCGTCGCTGCAGGAGGCTCGGGCCTACCTCGGGCATGACGTGCTGGGGCCGCGGCTGCACGAGTGCACCCGGCTGGTCAATCAGCTGCGAGGTCGCTCGATCACGGAGATCTTCGGCTCACCCGACGATCTCAAGCTGCGTTCGTCGATGACGTTGTTCGCGCTGGCGACCGACGACCCCCAGGACTTCCGCACGCTGCTCGACGTTTACTACCGCGGTGAGCAGGACGCCCTGACGCTGGCCCGGCTAGGCGACTAAGCGGGTCGCAGGATTCGCCAGCCGTGCGGCTCGACGGTCACCTCGCCGACGACGTCGCTGGGTGGGGCCGCCGATCCGGCGACCACCTCGGCGCGCGCCGGTCCCAGCTCCGACAGCGGCAGCCGCAACGGCTCGTCACCGATATTCAACGCAACCACCAGCGCGTCGTCGCCGCTGCGCGTCTCGTAGACGTAGTGCCGGTTGGCCAGCCGTCGCGACGTGGTGGTGGCGGAATACAGCCAGGGGTGGCGACGGCGCAGTCCAACCAGGAACTGGTGCAGTCGCCATACCTCGGCACCGACGTCGTCCAATTGCACAGGGGGAGAACCGAACTCCGGACGCACCGCGTCGTCGCCGCCGTAACGCTCCTCTTTGACGGCGCGGAAGCCGAACTCGTCGCCGGCGTACACGCTGGGCACGCCGCCGATCGTCAACAGCAGCACCAGCGCGTGCTGGAGATGACGGGGGTCCTCCAGCCGGCTGGCGATGCGAGTGACGTCGTGATTGCCGATGAACGTCAGCGGCGCGAAGCTGGCCAGAAACGTGCTGTGGCGCTGCAGCGCCCAGTCCAGCTCGAAGAAATTGCCGTCGTTGAGGCTGCTCCAGATTGCCTTCCAGAGTTCGTACTGGGTGGCGGAATCAAAGGTGGCCTCCTCGACGATCGCGGCATAGTCGCCGTGGATGAGTTCGCCGACGAACCATGCGCCCGGATGCCGCTCGCGCACCCGCGGTAACACTGTCGCCCAAAACTGTTGCGGTACAGCGTAAGCCGCGTCCAGGCGCCAGCCGTCCGCGCCTCGCTGCAACCAGTGCGACATCACGTCGGCGACGTAGTCGACGACTTCCGGGTTGTTGTGATTGAGGGTGATGAGTTCGGAATGCCCCTCGAAGGTGTGAAATCGCCCGGGACGGCCACGAAACCAGTGCGCCGCCGCGTCGTCGTGCGCCGCATCACGGTAGCGGCCGAAGTCCACCCCGACATGGTTGAAAACCCCGTCGAGCAGCACCCGCAGGCCGCGGGCGCGGGCCTCGGCGATCAGATAGTCGAAATCGCCGTCGTCACCGAGCCGGGGGTCGATCCGGTAATGGTCAGTCGTGTCGTAACCGTGTGTGCGCGAGGCAAAAATCGGCCCCAGCGCAACTCCGGATGCCCCCAGCTCGATGGCGTGATCGAACCACTCGACAAGCCGCCGCAACCGGTGCTCGCCCGGACCTGCCTGCGCCGACCCCTCGGGCGTGGGAAACGCTCCCACGAAGCCCAAGGGATAGATCTGCCACCAGATCGCGTGCGCCACCCAGGATGCGGTCACCGGCGACGATCAGCCGACGCTGGCCAGTGTCTGCGCGGCCGTGATCGCTTGTGCCACACCGGCAACGATCGCTGCGGCCTTCAGGGCTTCCAGGATCACCTCACGATCCACACCGGCCTCGCGCAGCGTGTGCTCGTGGGCGACAACGCAGTGCGAACACCCGTTGATCGATGACACCGCGAACGACCACAGCTCGAAATTCGCCTTGTCCACGCCCGGGTTGCCGATGATGTTCATCCGCAAGCCGGCCCTAAGGTCGTCGTACTTGCCCTCCAGGAAACCGCGGCCACGGTAGAACACATTGTTCATGCCCATGATCGACGCGGCACCCAGAGCCGCCTGGTACGCCTCGGCAGACAGATTGTCGGCCGCCTCGGCCCCAATCTCGGCCAGCATCCGGGAGTTTCGCGTTGCCGCCGCGCTCGCCAGCAACGTGCCCCACAACTGTTCGTCGTTCAGCACGGTGGTGCGGGCAATCGACCCAAGGTTGAGCTTGAGGTCCTTGGCGTATTCCGGCAGCGCTTCCTTCAGATTCTCGATGCTCATCACAGCCTCCAGAGTTAGGCCGAAGCCTTGAGCAGCTCGCCGGCGTTCAGAGTCGGGTCGCCCTTGCGCCAGTTGCAGGCGCACAGCTCGTCGGATTGCAGAGCGTCCAGGACCCGCAGCACCTCGTCCACGTTACGCCCCACGGATCCCGCGGTCGCCGAGACGAATTGGATCTCGTTGTTGGGGTCGACGATGAAAGTGACGCGGTCGGCGACGCCGTCGGCATTGAGCACACCGGTGGCCAGCGCGAGTTCACGCTTGATGTCAGACAGCATCGGGAACGGCAGCTTCTTGAGGTCCTCGTGCTGGGCCCGCCACTGGAAGTGCACGAATTCGCTGTCTACCGAGACACCGAGCACCTGCGCGTCGCGATCCTCGAACTCGTCATTGAGCTTGCCGAACGCGGCAATCTCGGTTGGGCACACGAAGGTGAAGTCCTTCGGCCAGAAGAACACGATCCGCCACTTGCCCTCGTAGTCGTCGCTGGAGATGGTCTTGAAGTAGTCCTCGGGTTGCTGGGCGTCGACCTTCGACAGATCGCCGCCGATCAGACCGGTGAGCTCGTAGGCGGGGAACTGATCGCCGATCGTTAGCAGTGCCATGTCCGCGTCTCCTTATTTGGAATTAGTCAAGATTAAGTGTCCAGTGACCATGGTGCCGGGAGCGCTGCATGAAGTAAAGGTGATATATCACACTATACTTATAGCCATGACCGATAAGAGTTTTCAGCCGACCCTGGCGGGGTTGCGCGCCTTCGCCGCGGTTGCCGAAAGGCACCATTTCGGCAGTGCAGCAACAGCTCTCGGTGTCAGCCAGTCGACGCTGTCGCAATCGCTGGCGGCCCTGGAGACGGGCCTGGGCACCCATCTCGTCGAGCGCTCCACTCGGCGTGTCCGCTTGACGCCCGAAGGCACGCAGTTACTCCCGCTGGCCCAGGCGGTCGTCGAAGCGGCCGAGGCATTTACCGCCGCCGCGGCCGGCACCTCGGATCCGCTGCAGGGCACCCTGCGGCTGGGCATGATCCCGACGGTGGCGCCCTACCTGTTGCCCACCGTGCTGGCCGGCCTCTCCGACCGCCTTCCCGCGCTGAGCCTGCGGGTGATCGAAGACCAGACCGAACGATTGCTGACCGCGCTGCGCGGCGGATCCCTGGACGCCGCCCTGATCGCGCTGCCCGCCGGCGCCGCCGGACTCACGGAGGTCGGCATCTACGAGGAAGATTTCCTGCTCGCGGTGCCGCCCGGTCACCCGCTGTCCGGCAAGCGCCGGGTACCCGCGTCGGCGTTGGCAGACTTGCCGCTGCTGCTGCTGGACGAGGGGCACTGTCTGCGCGACCAAGCCCTCGACGTCTGCCAAAAGGCCGGCGTGCGAGCCGAACTCGCCGACACCCGGGCCGCGTCGCTGGCCACCGCGGTGCAGTGCGTGGCCGGCGGGCTGGGGGTCACCCTGATCCCGCGCAGCGCGGCACCCGTGGAGGCCGCCCGCAGCCAGCTCGGGCTCGCGCAGTTCGCGTCGCCGCGCCCGGGCCGGCGCATCGGCCTGGTGTTCCGGTCGTCGAGTGGCCGCGACGAATCGTATCGGCGACTCGCCGCGATCATCGGGGAGTCGGTCGGCAGTGAACAGCACGTACGGCCGGCCAGATAGCGACATTCGGCAGTAGCTGCCACCGCGTGGACTACCGCACTGAGCTTTCGTCGGGGCCGACTGTAGGTTCTGCCTATGGAAAAGGTGATCGCGGTGCTCAGGCGCGCCGATGCGGACGACGATTGGTGTGCCCGCCAGCGGGGTTCGGTCGCGAACGCGCTGTTGGACCTGGGACTGCCCGGGTTGGCTGTCAATGTCAAAGACGGCGCGGTGCGGCATTCGCTGATGACGCTGACGACGATGGACCCGCCGGCCGTTGCCGTCGTGAGCATGTGGACACAGCAGTGCTATGGCGAGCAGATGACCAAGGCGCTGGGACTCCTCGAGGCCGAATGTGAACGCCTCGCCGCCTACCTGGTCACCGAGTCGGTCCCGCTGCCTTTTGCCGGCGGCGAACCAGGTTCTCGCACAACGGGTTTCGCCAATGTCGCGCTGCTGCGCCGGCCCGCGGAGCTGGACCAGGCAACTTGGCTGAACCGCTGGCAGCTCAACCACACCTCGGTGGCCATCGAGACGCAGTCGACCTTCGGTTATACCCAGAACTGGGTGGTGCGGGCGCTGACACCGGACGCACCGGGAATCGCGGGCATCGTCGAGGAGTTGTTCCCGATTGAAGCGGTAACCGATCTCAAAGCATTCTTCGGGGCCGCCGACGACGACGACCTGCAGGACCGGCTGGGCCGAATGGTTGCCAGCACGACCGCATTCGGCGCCAACGAGAACATCGACACGGTGCCGACCAGCCGTTACGTGTTCAAGACAGCCTTTGGAGCGTGAGGACCGCACATGACAACACTCGAGGACGCTGTGGCGCTGGCGGCGGGGGAAAGCGGACTGGCGGTGGTCTCGACGGTTCGCGCCGACGGGACCGTACAGGCATCGCTGGTGAACGTGGGACTGTTGCCCCACCCGCATACCGGTGAATCGGTCCTCGGCTTCACCACCTACGGCAAAGTCAAACTCGCCAATCTGCGGGATCGACCGCAGCTGGCCGTCACATTCCGCAACGGCTGGCAGTGGGCGACCGTCGAAGGCCGCGCCGAACTGGCCGGCCCCGACGACTCGCAGCCGTGGCTTGCCGACGCCGACCGGTTGCGGCTGTTGCTGCGCGAGGTCTTCACCGCGGCCGGCGGAACCCACGACGACTGGGACGAGTACGACCGCGTGATGGCCATGGAGCGTCGCGCCGCGGTGCTGATCGCGCCCACCCGCGTCTACAGCAACGGGTGAGCTCAGGCTGGTGATGCGGCGCGGTTAGGCTGCAGCGGTGACGTTGCTGATCGATGACACCAACCGGGTACGCACCCTGACGCTGAACCGGCCCGAGGCGCTCAACGCCTTCAACGAAGCGCTCTACGACGCCACCGCGGAAGCGCTGTTGGCCGCCGCCGACGATCCGCAGATCGCGGTCGTGGTGTTGACCGGGACCGGGCGCGGCTTTTCGGCCGGCACCGATCTCGCCGAGATGCAGGCGCGCATCACCGACCCGGGTTTCGTGCCCGGCAAACACGGATTCCCGGGCATGATCGACGCGCTGAGCGCGTTTCCCAAGCCACTCATCTGCGCCGTGAACGGTATCGGCGTGGGAATCGGCGCCACCATCCTCGGCTACGCCGACCTGGCGTTCATGTCGTCGACAGCGCGGCTGAAGTGCCCGTTCACCAGCCTGGGTGTGGCCCCCGAGGCGGCGTCGTCGTATCTGCTGCCGCAGCTGGTCGGCCGGCAGAACGCCGCATGGTTATTGATGTCTTCGGAATGGGTGGATGCTCAGGAGGCCCTGCGAATGGGCCTGGTCTGGCGGGTCTGTGATCCGGAGGAGCTGCTGCCCGAAACCCGCCGGTATGCCGAAGTTCTTGCCTCCCGGCCGGTTTCGAGCTTGATGGCGGTGAAACACACGATGACAGAACCGATCCGGCCCGAGATCGCGGCCGCAACCGCGCGCGAAAACGCGCATTTTGCCGAGCTGATGGGCGCTGCGGCCAACGCCGCGGCCTTGGCCGATTTCGCGGAGCGCAAGAATAGTTAGAGCGACCCCGCCGCTTCGAGTTCGGCGTCAATTTGCTTCGACGACTCGATGATCGCCCTCAGCGTGCGCCGGCACCGCCCGCAGTCACCGCCCGCACCGCACAGCGCGGCGACCTCCTTCGAGCTGGAGGCACCGCGTGCCACGCATTCGGCCACGGTGTGATTGGTGACGCCGACGCACAGGCACACGTACATCAGCACTCCTTCCCATCACCCACGGTCGCCCCGAATACGCCTCATATTAACCGAGTCTAACCTAAGTAGGTTAGACGAACCTTACTACGGCGGGAAGGGCATTTCAGCTACTGAGCGCAGCCATACCTTGCTGGAACAATTCCAATCTGCGTGGCAAAGTGCTGCTTGGCCGCACGGGTGAGCTGCAGCACAGCCACTTGCGCGCGCCCGGCCACGACGGCCCCGACCACCGGAGGAGTGATCATGCAAGGGGATCCAGACGTCCTGCGTCTGCTCAATGAGCAGTTGACCAGTGAGCTGACCGCGATCAACCAGTACTTCCTGCATTCGAAAATGCAAGAGAACTGGGGCTTTACCGAGATCGCCGAGCACACCCGTGCGGAGTCCTTCGACGAGATGCGTCACGCCGAGGCGATCACCGACCGCATCCTGCTGCTGGATGGCCTGCCGAACTACCAGCGCCTGTTCTCGCTGCGCATCGGTCAGACGCTGCGCGAGCAATTCGAAGCGGATCTGGCCATCGAATACGAGGTCTTGGCCCGTCTCAAGCCCGGCGTGATCATGTGCCGCGCAAAAGAAGACAGCACCAGCGCCTTCTTGCTGGAAAAGATCATCGCCGACGAGGAAAACCACGTCGACTACCTGGAGACGCAGCTTCAGCTGATGGAGAAGCTGGGCGAACAGCTGTACTTGGCGCAATGCGTGTCCCGGCCGCCGGGCTCGATCGCCTGATTCCGATTTGGCTTCACTGACCCGCGGCGCGATTGCCGCGGGTCAACCCTGGGCACCCGTTAGCATCGAACGCCGACGGGAAGGCAGGCATGACGAGCCCGAGAGCAGCATCCAGCGTGGCAACTCAAGCCAACCCCGTCGTCGTGGATCCAGCGGCCAGCGGTGCCCTGATCACCCCGCAACGCCGGAACCTGATCTTCGTCGCGATCGTGCTCGGGATGCTGCTCGCGGCCCTGGACCAAACCATCGTCGCGACTGCCCTGCCGACCATCGTCGCCGACCTGGGCGACGCCGGCCATCAGTCCTGGGTGGTCACCAGCTACCTGCTGGCGTCGACGATCGTCACCGCCCTGGTCGGCAAGCTCGGCGACCTGTTCGGCCGAAAACGCGTGTTCCAGGCCGCCATCGTGTTCTTCGTCATCGGATCGGTGTCGTGCGGGCTGTCCCAGTCGATGGCCATGCTGGTGGGCTCGCGGGCGCTGCAGGGCATCGGGGGCGGGGGAATCACCGTCACGGCCAGCGCGCTGATCGGTGAGGTTGTCCCGCTGCGTGAACGTGGCCGGTACCAAGGAATTCTGGGCGCGGTCTTCGGGGTCACGACGGTCGTCGGCCCGTTGCTCGGTGGCTATTTCACCGACTACCTGACCTGGCGGTGGGCGTTCTGGGTGAACGTTCCGATCTCGGTGCTGGTCATCTTCGTTGCCGCAGCGGCCATTCCGGCTCTGGCGTCATCCACCAAGCCCGTCATCGACTACGGCGGAATCGTGTTGGTCGGCGTGGGCGCCGCCGGCCTGACCCTGGCGACCAGCTGGGGCGGCACCCTCTACCCGTGGGGATCGCCGACGATCATCGGCCTGTTCGTCGGTGCCGCAGTGGCACTGGCCGCGTTCGTCTGGGTGGAAAGCCGTGTCCCGCAGCCGATCCTGCCGACCCGGCTGTTCGCCAGCCCGGTGTTCACGGTCTGCTGTGTGTTGTCGTTCGTCGTCGGTTTCGCGATGTTGGGCGCGATGACATTCCTGCCGACCTACATGCAGTACGTCAACGGCGTCTCGGCGACGACGTCGGGGCTGCGCACGCTGCCGATGGTGGTCGGGATGCTGATCACCTCGACCGGCAGCGGCACCCTCGTCGGCAAGACCGGCCGCTACAAGGCCTTTCCGGTCGCCGGTACCGCGCTGATGGCTCTGGCGTTTCTGCTGATGTCGCGGATGACCCCGTCCACCTCGGCACTGGTTCAGTCCCTCTACCTGGTCATCCTGGGTGCCGGCATCGGATTGTCGATGCAGGTGCTGGTTCTCATCGTGCAGAACACCTCGAATTTCGAGGATCTCGGGGTCGCTACCTCGGGTGTGACGTTCTTCCGCACCATCGGCAGTTCGTTCGGCGCCGCTATCTTCGGCTCGCTGTTTTCCAACTTCCTCGACGGCCGGATGCCCGCGGCCCTGGCGGCCAGCGGCGCAGCGCCCGACGCGGTGAGTTCACCGGGCGCCCTGCATCGTCAGCCACACAACGTGGCCGCCCCGATCGTGCAGGCGTATTCCGAGTCACTGAGCGAGGTGTTTTTCTGGGCCGCACCGGTGGCCCTGGTCGGCTTCGTCCTCGCGCTGTTCCTGCGGGAGATCCCGTTGCGCGACATCCACAACAGCGCAGTCGATCTAGGCGACGGATTCGGGATGCCGACCACCGACACTCCAGAACGGCTGTTGGAGAACGCGATCGCGCGCATGCTGCGTGGTGACCCAGGCGTGCGGTTGCGCAGCATCGCGATGCGCCCGGACTGTCGCCTCGACGTGGCCGGCCTGTGGGGCGTGATGCGTATCTATCGCTTCGGGCAGATGTACGGGACGGCCCGCCTCAGCGATATCGGCGACTCGATGCGGATCCCGTTCGAGGTCATCGAGCCCACCTTCGCCCGCCTGGTCGCCACCGGCTACGCCCAACGCAACGGCGACCAGATGTGGCTGACCCCGGCCGGGGCCCAGCAAGTCGACTATGTCTATTCGTTGCTGCTGGGCTGGATCGTCGACAAGCTCTCGCGTTCACCGAGTTATCAGGGCCGACCGGACCGCCACGAAGTGGAAACCGCGCTGCAGCACATCGCCCACCGCGTTCTGGCCCAACGCGATTGGCACGACGACGCGCCCAGCACCGGCCGGCTGACGGCGGGTACCGGCGGCAGATACTAGAACGTGTTCCAAAAATCGCGGTGCCGGGCGTACCATCACGCCATGAGCCGAATCGGAACGTTCGCTGACGACGACATCTACAGCTGGGCCACGAAGTCTCCGGACCTCGGCGGTGCGATCGCCAACTTCAGCCAGGCCGTGTACACCAAGAACCGGCTGCCGATGCGCACCCGTGAAATCGCGCGCGCCGTGATCGCCCACGACAACGAATGCACCGTGTGCATGAACACGCGCGACGCCGACGGGCCGGCCGCGGGCGTCGACGAAGAGCTCTACGAGCACGCGCTGGAATGGCGCACCTGGCCCGGATTCAGCGAGCAGGAGCGACTGGCCGCCGAGTTCGCGCACCGGTTCGGCACGGAACACACCAAGTTGCGCGATGACGAAGACTTCTGGAGCCGGGCCAGCGAACACTTCTCCGAGGAGCTACTCGCCGACCTCGCCATGTCCTGCGCCCTCTGGGTCGGCATGGGACGGATGCTGCGGACCCTCGACATCGGCCAGGCCTGCATGCTGACCCTGCCGAGCCGGGCGTAACCGCCGAGCGCACGCCGCCATGAGACCCGCGCCCCTTCCCGCGGCGGCGATCGCCCAACTGGAGGCCGGGGGCGTCGACACCGTCGTCGGCACCGTCGTGAACCCCGCCGGGCTGACGCTCGCTAAGACGGTGCCGGTCCAGCAGACCAGCACCTTCGCCGGTCCTGGTCTGGGCGCCAGTCCCTCCTGGCACGCTTTCGCCATCGACCAGACGGGCATCGCGTTCACCGACGATGTCAACGTGATCGGCGACCAGCGGATCCGCATCGACGTATCCGCGCTGCGCATTATCGGCGACGGGCTGGCCTGGGCGCCGGCCGCATTCTACGAGCAGGACGGCGCGCCGGTTCCCGCGTGTGCCCGGGGAACACTGAGCCGGATCGAAACACTGCTCGGCTCGCCCGGCATCGAGACGCGCACGTCCGTCGGTCACGAAATCGAATTCGTCCTGGTCGATGCCGACGGTGGCCGATTGCCATCGACGTTGTGGGCCCAGTACGGCGTGGCCGGGGTCCTCGAGTACGAAGGATTCATTCGCGACGTGACCGCTGCCGCGACGACGGCCGGCGTTGGGATCGAGCAGTTCCATGCCGAGTACGGTGCCAACCAGTTCGAGATCTCGCTGACGCCGCTGACACCGGTGGCCGCCGCGGACCAGCTGGTGCTGACCCGGATCATCATCGCCCGGGCCGCTCGCCGCCACGGGCTGCGCGTCAGCCTGTCCCCGGCGCCCTTCGCCGGCGGCGTGGGATGCGGTGCCCATCAGCACTTCTCGATGAGCATTCCCGGTGAGCCGATCTTTTCCGGCGGGAACGGCGCGGCGGGCATGGCCGCCGCGGGGGAAGCAGCGGTGGCCGGGGTGTTGCGCGGATTGCCGGATGCCCAGGGCATTCTGTGCGGATCCATCGTGTCCGGTTTGCGGATGCGACCGGGCAACTGGGCGGGAGCATACGCCTGCTGGGGCACCGAGAACCGGGAAGCCGCAGTGCGATTCGTCAAGGGCGGTCCCGGCGCGGTGTACGGCGCCAATGTCGAGGTTAAAGTTGTCGATCCGTCGGCGAACCCCTACCTCGCCTCCGCCGCGATTCTCGGGCTGGCCCTGGACGGCAACATTCACGAGGCGGTGCTGCCACCCGAAACCAAGATCGACCCGGCCAAGCTTTCCGACGCGGACCGCGACGCTGCCGGCATCGTATGCCTGGCCGCTGATCAATCCGAAGTAATTGCGGCACTGGATAGTTCGAAGCTTATGCGTTCTATCCTGGGCGATTCCGCTGTCGACATGGTCGTCGCGGTCCGGCGCCTGGAACACGAACGCTACGGGGACCTCGGCCCCGAGCAGCTGACCGAGAAGTTCCGGATGGCCTGGAGTCTCTAGCGGTGGCTGACTCGTCGGCTCTGGCCGACCACATCGGCGAAGTGGCATTGATCGACCACCACGTCCACGGATGCTGGTTGGAGCCTGGCGATCTGCGACGGTTCGAGAACGCCCTCAACGAGGCCAATACCGACCCCCTGACGGACTCGGGTTTCGACTCACAGCTGGGCTTCGCGGTGCGCGCCCACTGCGGCCCGATCCTCGAATTGCCGAAACACACTGATCCACAAGTCTATTGGGAGCGCCGCAGCGCATTCACCGAAAGCGAGCTGGCCCGCCTGTTTTTGCCGGCAGCCGGAGTCAGCGACTGGCTGGTGGACACCGGGATAGGCGGCGGCACCACAGACATCTCGCAATTATGCGTACTGTCAGGAAACCGCGTACACGAGATCGTTCGCCTCGAGCAGGTGGCCGAGCAGGCCGCACGGGCGCCCGGCGATTATGCGTCGGCCTTCGCCGAAATCCTGCACGAGCGTGCCGCCACTGCCGTCGGCACGAAGTCGATCCTGGCCTACCGCGGCGGTTTCGACGGCGACCTGACCGAGCCGCGCCCAGCCGAAGTAGCCCAGGCCGCCCAGCGGTGGCGAGACCTCGGCGGAACCCGGCTACAAGATCGAGTTCTGCTGCGTTTCGGGTTGCACCAGGCGTTACGCCTGGGCAAGCCGCTGCAATTCCATGTCGGGTTCGGCGACCGCGACTGCGACCTGCACAAAGCCAATCCGCTATATCTCCTCGACTTTCTGCGTCAATCCGGCGGTACCCCGGTGATGTTGCTGCACTGCTATCCCTACGAGCGCGAGGCGGGCTACCTCGCCCAGGCTTTCAACAACGTCTATCTCGACGGCGGGCTGAGCCTCAACCACCTGGGCGCCCGGGCGCCGGCGTTGATCGCCCGGCTGCTGGAGATGGCACCGTTTCACAAGATCCTGTACTCGTCGGACGGCTTCGGGCCGGCCGAATTGCACTATCTGGGTGCGGCGTTGTGGCGCAAGGGTATTCACCGCGTACTGAGTGGATTTGTCGACGACGGCGAATGGTGCGAACGCGATGCAATGCGCGTTGTCGATCTGATTTCCCACCAGAACGCCTCCCGTGTCTATCGGCTGGACGCGCCCGGTCACTGAAGCCGGAATTTCGGCTATCGTGCGCAGGGGGAGATGGCGCGGCGTCGGTTCCCCAGACAAGGCGTTTCGTGGACAGACGTGACTTCCTCAAATGGGCCGGGCTCGCGGCGGCAGCCGCCGGTCCCGTCCAGGCCGGAGTAACCAGTGCCTGCTCGCGTCCGGCTGCACCCTCGCCGCCTAACGGCAAGGCCGACTACACGCTGCGAATCGGCACCGGCACCGTCGAATTGGCCCCAGACCTGATTGTCTCCACCACCGTCTACAACGGTCAGTTCCCCGGTCCACTGGTGCGCTTGAAAGAAGGCCAACGGACCTGGGTCGATATTTACAACGACACCGACGCCCCGGAGCAGTTACACTGGCACGGCCAGCAGCTCGGTGTGGACGTCGACGGTGCCGCCGAAGAGGGCA
The DNA here is from genome assembly GCF_039023525.1 of Mycobacterium sp. 050272. NCBI lineage: Bacteria > Bacillati > Actinomycetota > Actinomycetes > Mycobacteriales > Mycobacteriaceae > Mycobacterium > Mycobacterium sp. 050272. The sequence goes on from NZ_JBCHKV010000004.1 coordinate 322,463, forward strand.
CGCCGTATATCCCCGCACACGGGATGCGGCGGATCACGTTCGTACCCGGCCCGGCGGGCTTCCGCTTTTATCACACCCACGTGGTCCCGCGAGCCGACCTGTCCCGGGGCCAGTACGGCGGCCTGGTCGGTCCGGTCTACGTCGAACCCAAACAGCATCCCGGCGCATACGACCAAGAGATCTTCCTGACACTCAAAGAGTTCGAGCCCAGCTTCAGCCACGGGGGCGACATGGCCAGCGATTTTCTGGCCGGCACCGCGGACCCAGGGCTGAAAGACAAAGGCGAAGCGGCGATGAGGGCCTCACTGGCCCGCGGTGAGCCACCCGGGTACGAAGTCAGCTACTCAGCGTTCTGCGTCAACGGCCATAAGCTGGGCAGCGGCGATCCCATCCGGGTCCAGGCGGGGCAGCGGGTGCTGCTCCATGTCCTCAACGGCAGCGCAACCGAAAGTCGCAGCCTGGCCCTGCCCGGCCACACCTTCACTGTGATCGCACTCGACGGCAACCCCGTGCCGAACCCGGCGCGAGTCCCGGTGCTCTGGCTCGGCGCCGCCGAGCGAATCTCGGCGGTGGTCGAGATGACCACTCCGGGAGTGTGGGTGCTCGGCGATCTGTCAGACGATGACCGTGGCCACGGCATGGGCGTGGTCGTCGAATACGCCGGTCGAGGTGCGGAGCCCCTGTGGACACCGCCCCCGCCGTTCCAATGGGACTACCGGCTTTTCGCGTCGGGTACTCCCACCGGCGTCCCGCCACCCGACCACACCATCGACATGCTGATCGAGAAGCGCAACGCGGCGGACAACGGCTTCAACATCTGGACCGTGAACGGCTCCTCATTCTCCATGGACAGCAACACACCCGTACTGGATGTGCAGCGCAACGCTCGCTATCGGCTGCGCTTTCGCAATGCCACCGACGATTTGCATCCAATGCATTTGCACCGCCACACCTTCGAAATCACCCAGTTCGCCGGCACTCCAACGGCCGGCGTGCACAAGGATGTCGCGATGCTGGGCGGCTATCAAAGCCTGGAGATCGATTTCGTCGCCGATCAGCCCGGCCTGTCGCTGCTGCATTGCCATCAACAGATCCACATGGACTACGGGCTGATGCTGCTGCTCAACACCGCCTAGCTGCAGGGTGCGACGTTGGGGTGCAACGGTATTCGTCCGTAATACGGATGGTGGTGTGAAAGACCGGTAATCCGGGTAGTCGACCCCGAGGCACGCCGAGGACAGGACGCGGACATGGGGATCGTCGCAGAGGCGATTGACTGGACCCGCCGACAGGTCGTGTCCAGAGTCCCCAAGGCCGACCTCGACCAGCGGGATCCCGACTACATCCGCGACCAGTTGCCGGGCACCTGGCTGCTCGCGTCGCTGTACTTCCGGGCAGACGTCCAGGGGTTGGATCGGATCCCCAGCGAAGGTCCGGTGCTGATGGTCGGCAACCACAGCGGCGGCAACGTACCCCCGGACACGTTCGTGTTCACGCTCGCGTTTTGTTCGTACTTCGGCGTGGAGCGGCCGTTCTACCAACTGGCCCACAACCTCGTCGTCTCAGCACCGCCGCTGGGCTGGCTGCGTAAGTTCGGCACCGTCGCCGCTAACCCCGAAAATGCCCGTCTGGCACTGGATTCCGGTGCGGCGCTACTGGTGTATCCCGGCGGGGACTATGAAGTTTTCCGGCCGTCGTGGGAGCGCCACAAGGTCGACTTCGGTGGCCGAATGGGATACGTCAAGCTGGCCCGGGAGGCAGGCGTGCCGATTGTCCCCGTCGCCGCCGTCGGTGGCCAGGAGAGCGCGCTGTTCCTCAACCGCGGGCAGTGGCTGGCCAAGGCTCTGATGGCGGATAAGTTGTTGCGGCTCAAGAGCATTCCGATCTCACTAGCGTTGCCCTGGGGCTTGAACATCGGCGACTTGGCAGGCCACATACCGCTGCCCACCAAGATCGCGATCGAGGTGCAGGAACCGATCGACGTCGACGGCGCCGACGAAGCGGTGCACGACAAGGTCATCGCCAGTCTGCAGGGTGCCGTCGACCGGCTTGCCGCCAAACGTCGTCTGCCGGTGATCGGCTGATGCGCGTCGAACGCCGATGCGTCATCCAGGCGGACCGCGAGTCCGTTTGGAAAATCGTCAGCAACCCGGACTGCTACCCGACGTTCATGACGAACCTCGAACGGTGGGAAGCGGCGAACGAGCAACCCGCCGGCATCGGTGCCCGTTATACCGTCCACTGGAAGATTGGGTCGGTGCCGGTTGGCGGCCTGATCGAGGTGGTCGAATTCGACGAGCGTCGCGACCTGGCCTGGGTGGGTATCACCGGCGTCACGCTGCGGGGGCGCATCCGGCTGCGAGACGGGGCCGCCGGCCAGACAAAAGTGACTTTCCGGCTGTCGTATCAGGCACCGGGTGGAATCCTGGGCTACATCGCCGATCGAATCGCGGTGCGTCAGGTGGGCCGCACACTGTCCGACACACTCAGGTGCCTCAAGCAGCTCGCCGAGTCTTAGTCGATTCGTCTCACGGCAGCGAGCGTTGTGATCGCGATCGCCGATCAGTGGGAATTTCCGGGCACAGCGTGCCGTTTGCTGGAATCGAACCAGGCGGCTGGTCTTGGGGCAATCCGGGCGAGGGGGCTTTTTCGATGCGGGGCAGGAGCCGGCGGATTGGCTGGTACGGCCGGCCAAGGCCGACAAGCGGTACCGCACGCCCCGGATCCCGGGTCCGCACCGCGAATTGGCTGATCCACATGTCCCTCCCGATGCTGGCGTTGTGGTTACTGCTCGGCATGCCCAAAGTCGACCTGGAGTGGGACAACCGGTTGGCGCACTTCGTGCTTGTTCTGTCGACAGCGCTGATATGCGTCGTGTTGGGCGTCCTGATCGGCCGCGAGGCGCGCACCCGGGATGACGCCCGTCTCTGGCTGGTGTCGTTGGTGTTTACGACGACCGCCGGCTTTTTCGGGGTGCACGCACTGTTCACGCCCGGGGTGCTGATGGACACGTCCGACGCGGAGTTCATGTTGCCGACCCGGATGGGTCTCGTCTTGGCCGGCGTGATCGCGCTGGCCTCGTCGGTGAACTTCACCCCGGCACGAAATGCCCGCCTCTGGTCATGGCGCCGGCGTTTGACAGCGCTGGTGTGGTTGCTGATGGTTGCTTGCGCGGTGCTGATTGTGGGCGGCATGCTAGACCGGCTGCCGAATCAACCGCAGCTGGAAAGCATCGAGCAGGTCGGGGCACTGGCCGGCGGCGCGCTGTTCGCGGCGGCGGCGTTGGCCTACTTCCCGATCTATCGGCGACGACCCGCCGTTGTCGTCATGTCGGTACTCAGTGCCTTCGTGCTGCTGGCCGAGGCGTCGGTGGCGTTGGCACTCGGGATGAGCTGGCACGCCTCATGGTGGCTGTGGCACGTGCTCATGACACTGGCCTTCTGTTTCATCGCCTACAGCGCCCGGGTGCAATTCCGCCGCGAAGGCTCGGTCCGGGGGCTGTTCGATGCGCTGGCCACCCAGCAGACCCTCGCCGATCTGCGGCGCGATTACGCCGCGGCGCTGGAGGAGATGGTCGACGTGCTGCAACGCCGCGAGCGTGGCGATCAGGTGGCACCGGGCGCCGCCGCAGCACGGCTCGCCGACCGGTTCGAGCTGTCCGAGCAACAGGTCGCCGTCCTCGAGCGCGGCGCCGAGGCGCTCGGCACCGAGCGCGAGCGGGTCCGCAAGCTGGGCACCCTGATCGCATTGGGCCGTGAGTCCAGCGTCATCCAGGACGAGGACGCCCTACTCGGCCGGGTGATGGCGGCCATCGCGGACGCCTTCCCCGGTGACCGGTTTCGTCTGGGCATCGTTCACGACGGCACGATCGACTTCGGTGACGACGCGGCTTACTACGACCCGCTGGAGCTCCCCCTGATGGTCAAGGGCCAGATCGCCGGCGTGATCGAGGCGTATCGACCCGACGGCGCCTTCGATGACGCCGATGTCGCGCTGCTGCGCTCGTTCGCCACGCAATCCTCCATCGCATTGGAGAACGCCCGGCTCTACCACCACCTGGACGGCCTGTTCCGCAGCTATATGTCGCCTGCGGTCGCGACCGCGCTGCTCGCCGACCCGGAGCAAGCCGGGCTGGGCGGCGCTATCACCGAGGTGACGGTGATGATGGCCGATCTGCATGGCTTCACCCCGTTCGCGGAAGCCACCTCCCCGGATCAGGTGGTGACCATGCTGAATACCTACTACGGCGCGGTCGTTCCGGTGATTCTGGAGGCGGGTGGCACCGTCCTGCAGTTCGTCGGCGACGCGGTGATGGCAATCTGGGGCGCTCCGGCCAGGCAGGCGGATCACGCGCTACGCGCCGCGGGTGCTGCACTCGCACTGCATTCCGTCGTCGAGGAGGCGGCGGTCGGGCATGCCGACTGGCCGCGTTTTCGGGTTGGTATCAACACCGGTCCGGCGCTGGTGGGCAACATCGGCGCGGAACAGATGCGCAGCTTCACCGCGATCGGGGACACCATGAATCTGGCTGCGCGGCTGCAGAACCTGGCCGAGCCCGGTCAGGTGGTGGTCGGCCCAAGCACCTCGGCAGCGCTCGGTACGACCGCCCGGGTCAGTCGGCATGGCTGGGTGAAGGTCAAAGGCAAACGCGACCCGGTCCGGCTCTGTGTGCTGCACGAATTAGCCTCGTAGCGATGGCTTTTCGCGCGTCTGCTATCTATCTCGCCGTATGGGCGAGAGGACAACATCGACGCGAAACTCGTTGGCTTGCTGGATAAACGCACCCTTGCGGCGCAGGCACGATGCTGCGCGATGCTGGTCTCTCGGGTCACCCGAGAAGACAAGTCCCAAATCGGTCACCGATCAGTCGTTCGCGGTCACCGGCGCATAAGCCGAAAGTGATTGCACGACGGCACTACTGAGCTCTCGGCGTCGGGTCCGCCTGGCGGGCAGGGAAGAATTCGCATCCACGCGCCAACGAACACACCCGGCCGTGCACCGGCTCAGACGCTTAATTGCTTTGGGCGAGTAGATATTCGGGATACGCTCTCGCCCTGAAATTCATCCCGTCGAAAAGGCCGCCCACACAGCACGCGTTGGCTGGGCGCAGGTGATCAAAGCGAGGGTTCCGCGATAATCCCTGCTGGCACAGGGATTATCGCGGAGTCACCCCGCGACTAATAAGCGCCTTGCTACGGCGTGAAGACCAGGCCAGAGCCACCTGGATCGATGGTGAGCGGGATCGTGCACCCTGATGCCGTAAGCGCGGTAAAGCCGAGGATCAAGGCGACGACAAATTTACTGCTGAGACGTGACATGGTGTTACCCCCGTTCGTCTAAGGACAATCTGTTTCCAGAGAGCCGTTCTGTTGCCCGAGACACACGTACAATACGACGCGAAAGAGCTTGATCACGAGTATTTTCCCGAAATCGCGGCAAAGTTTTTTCGACGTTGCATTCAATCGGTACGATTTTGAGCCAGGTCTCAGGGATGCGGTATGTGGCTTCTAAATCGGTTGCGGCACAACGTGTTTCAAATCAAGATCACCGGGAAATAGGCTGGCACAAAGGGATGCGGTCAGAGGGCGACAGGACGCCGGGCCGGCTGCGCCGCGTGTCCGCGACCGCAAGGGCCCAAATCCCCGCTACGGCGGGCTACTCCGAGCCGCCGCGACGCGGCCGCGCACGGTCTTTGGACCGTTTTCACGAGGGCACGGATGGCTAACCCCAGTGCGGCGGCACTTCACTGCCCGGACAGTCGCCATATCGGCAGTTGATGTCGCGCACCCGCCTGCGGATGACCTTGCCGTCGCTGTCGCGGATGTACTCAACCGTCGCCTCGGCTGCCCGCCGGCAATGCGGGCAGGCTTCCATTTCGGTTTCAAAAGGCGGCATCTGGTCCTCCTCCCCGTCGCGACGTCATTGAAGCGTCGCAGATCATGATGCCGTGTTTAACCCACGGACACTGTTTAGCCCCGGTTCGGCCCGGTACCCGGGTGCGTGCTCACGTGCTCTGAGCAGGGCCCAGCGCGTCGTCTGTCCGGACCGCGGATGAACCCCGGCCCGGACAGACGCTCACAGGCGATCAGCCGCGCTCTTCTTGCACGCGGCGCGCAGCGACTGATTCAAGAGAATTTGTTAACGAACACCCGCACCGTCGGGACACACATGATGCCTACCCGAGGGCGTCATGCTGGGTCCGGAACCCCGATCCGTAGCAAACGGCGCGCGGAGCGTTGACCGACGCGTGAGAGGCGCGTAGCGCGACAACCCATGCGGACTTACATCGAGATGTTGATGAGCGACAAGACCGGCGTACATCCGCTCGCCGCAACAGCGGTAAAGCCAAGGATTACGGCAACACTGATTTTGCTGGTTACACGTGACATAACGCACTCCATTCGTCCCGGTTAGCGTCCGACTCAAGTTTGGAGCCGGGCGTATGGCGTCAGGAGGCATGAAAACGACCGCTCCCGACTCCGAACAACAATTAGCTGGCATGAAGGCGCCCACCATCGCATTCAGACCCGATTCGGTCGGTGCCGATACTAACCCGAGATCGACCAGACATGCCAGCTTTACCAACAATTAATGTCCCGTGTCGGCGAGCCGAACCATGGCCGGATGCCAGGTCCTCGTTAAAAAACGCTTTGAAGTGCGTGGTTATGTCTCTAGTAGCGGAAGAATGAGGCGGCGCCAGTTCAGATTAGATCCACTGAAAGCTCAGTCCAGACACCGACGTCTTTCAGAACTCAAAAAGAGAACAGCGAAAAGGTCGGCGTGCATCCGGACGCCGTCACGGCGGTAAAGCCGAGAATCAAAGCGACATTAACTTTGCTAGCTAAGCGGGACATGAGGTACTCCGTTCGTCGCAATCTCACCCCGTCTCTTAAATGAGCCGGGTTTGGATGGTGTCAGGAGGCGCACACAAGCCGATTCCCGACGTCGCCATAATTAATAGCTGGCATGAAGGCGCCCGCCGCCACATTCAGACCGGACCGGTATCCACGCTAGCCGAGGTCGGGCGACAAAGCCAGGTATCCGCGAGCAATCACGACTTTCGCCGAACCGAACAAATGCGCCTCGGCGACAGGCTGAATACAGCGTCCTCAGCAAACATACGGGGTCGCCTAATAGCGGCTTCACTCCACCCCCGCGGCGCCGGCGGCTGAGCGCCGCCGAGTACCGGCCATGGTGCGAGCAAAAATCGACGTTCTTATCAGGTTCCGAGCGCCGAAGGCTCCTCGCGCATCAGCGCATCAGCGCTTCAGCGCATCAGAAGGAGAAAAGCGATAGGACCGGCGAGCATCCGGAAGCCGTTACGGCCGTGAAGCCCAGGATCATGGCGACACCGACTCTGCTGGTTATGCGCGACATTGCACTCCATTCATCCAGGTATCACCCGGCTCTGGCCAAGCCGGGTCGCGGCGTCAGGAGGCACAAAAATGGCCGCTCCCGACTCCGAACAACAAATAGCTGGCTTGAAGGCGCCCACCACCGCATTCAGACCGATTCGGCCGGTGCAGATCATAACCGAAATCTACTGCATCACGCTAGACGATACTCACGGGTAACCACTAGCGGCGTTCTACAAGCGCGGGTGAATGAAAAAGGGGTTAGATCAGACCGGTCGCATCGAAAACCCAGGACGTATCGGCATCCGCCAACGCCTCGAAGTGGTTCGGGGGCGCGAAACTGACCAGGCTGTTCATGTCCCAATAGTCTTTCCAGACCGTGATCTTGCCGTCGACGACCTTATGTACCGTGACGAATCTGAGCACGCCTTGTTCCCCCGAGCCGAAGGTCCAGGTTTCCGAGTGTTCGTACATCACGTCGGTGCCGTTGGAGAGCAGCACACCGTCGTGGTTCTCGTAACCCGCCAGGTGCTCAAGTCCAATTTTGAGGCGTTTCACGGTGTCTTCGGGCCCGCGCGCCGACACCGCGGGAACCGGCATGTCGACATAGAGGCAGTCGTCGGCCAAGAACGTCTTGACCGCATCCCAATCGCGCCGCGAGAGCGCCCGCCACAGCCCGAGTACGACGTCCTCGACCGCGATCATAGAAACTTCTGTCATAGCGGCAAATAAACTCGCTCGCCGGGCGGGTGTCAACCACATTGCCGCAGGCGGATACTCGCGAAGGTGAATCCACTGCAGCGCTATATCGCCGACGAGATCGCAACCGACCACGCCGACGGGCTGCTGACCAGACGCGAGGCCATGCGGCGGCTATCGCTGCTCGGGTTGGGAACCGCGGCGGCGGCTGCACTGCTTGCCGCCTGCTCCGTGGCCGAAGAACAGGCCGAGACCCCGAAACCCGCGCCGGCACCCGAAACCTCAACTGGCCCAGCGCAACCGCCTGGCATGGCTAAGGCATTGCCCACATCGCCGATCTCGTGGGCCGGGTCAACGGGTCGGTTGGAAGGCGCTTGGGCACAGGCCGTCGATGCCAGGGGCGCCGTGCTGGTCATCCACGAGAACAAGGGACTCAACGACTGGGTGCGATCCGTCGCCGGCCGGCTGGCCGGGGCCGGGTATTCGGCGCTGGCCATCGACCTGCTCTCCGGGAAAGGCGGGACCGACGCGTTCCGGGATCCCGCGGAGGCGACCGCGGCGCTCAGTGCAATCACGCCGGAGCAGTTCATTCACGACATGAACTCCGGCGTCGCTGAAGTGAAACTTCGCGCACCCGGGCGCAAGGTGGGGGTGGTGGGTTTCTGCTTCGGCGGGGGACTGGTGTGGCAGCTGCTGTCCGCGGGCGCGTTGGGGGTAGCGGCCGCCGTGCCGTTCTACGGGCCGTTGCCGCCCAACCCCGACTTCACTGGAGCCAAGGCGGCGGTGCTGGGAATTTACGGTGCCCTGGATACCCGGGTCACCGGCTCGCAAACGGCGGCCAAGGCCACCCTTGACCGGTTTGGGCTGGTCAACGACCTGGTCGTGGAACCCGGCGCCGACCATGCCTTCTTCAACGACACCGGACCCCGCTACAACGCCACTGCCGCCGCCGACGCCTGGCAGCGCCTGTTGGACTGGCTGCACCGCTACCTGGCTCCTTAGGCGTCGACGGGAGCCATCGATCGCGCCCGACCGAGCGCCACCGGCAGGTTCGACCAACCCCGAAGCACCCGGGTGTCCCGGCGGGTCCCGGCACCGGCCGCCCGCACCTCAGGGAAGCGATCGAAAAAGGCCCGAAGCCCCACCTCACCCTCGGCACGGGCTAGCGCGGCACCCAGACAGAAGTGCCGGCCCCCGGAAAACGCGAGATGTCTACCCGCATTGGAGCGTTCGATGTCGAACCGATGCGGATCTGCGAACACGGAGGGATCCCGGTTCGCGGCAGCAAGATAGAGCAACACCACGTCGCCGCGGTTGACCGGCCTGCCCACCAACTCGACGTCGTTAACGGCCCTGCGCACGGTGAGTTGCACCGGTGAGTCCAGGCGCAGTATCTCTTCCACGGCGTTGGGCCATAACTCGGGACGCTCACGCAACGTCTCGAGATGCCCGGGTGTGTCGAGCAGCATCCGAATCCCGTTGCCCAGCAGGTTTACCGTGGTTTCGAAGCCCGCGGCCAACACCAGCGCGGCAATCGCGGTGAGTTCGGTTTCGTCCAGCCGTGTTTCGGGCGCGCCACTTTCGGCGGTCTGAATCAGTTGACTCATCAAGTCGTCGCCGGGCGAGCGCCGCAGGTGCTGCAGATGGTCGACGAGCCACGCGTTGAATCCGGCGATCCCTTGCTGCACCGTGCGATATTGGCGCCATGGCAACCCGACGTCCAGACTCGGAGCGGCGAGTTCGCCGAACTGTAGAACGCGCGGCCGATCGTGTTCGGGCACACCCAAGATGTCGCTGATGATGGCGACCGGAAGTCGCGAGCAATACCGTCCCACGACGTCAACCACACCGGACTCATCGGCCAGCTCGTCCAACAGGCTGGCGGCCGTTGCCTCCACTCGGTCACGCAGCGCGGCAACCGCCCGCGACGTAAACACCGCGGACACGGTCTTGCGATAGCGGGTGTGATCGGGCGGCTCGGTGGCCAGCAGTGACGGGGCGCGCAGCGGATGCAGCAGATCGTCGCGCGCGCGGCGCTCCAGCCACCGCACCGGTGCCGGTAGATTCGATCCCAGCACCAGGACCCGGAAATCGTCGGATCGCAGCAGGCCATGGATGACCTCGTGGTCGACCGCCAGATAGCCGACGCGGCTGCGCACCAGCGGGCCCATCGCGTGCAGTTCGTCGCAGAACGGCACCGGGTCGGCGGCAACGGTCGGGTCGGCGATCAGCCTGGCCTGCATGTCGCCGCGACGAAGCCCCAGGGACGCGACGCCGCGAATGAATCCGTGCATCGCCAGCCAGTGCAACCACTCCTTCACGGCGCCTCCCCGGGGCAGATAGGTGGTGTTAGCAAAAGCGTAGGCCCGATTTCTCAGCACTCCGCGGTGATCTTGAAGTCCGTGGTGATGACCTTGTTCGGGTTGCTGCTGTTGATGCCGTACGCGCTGCCGGTGATGGTGTACGCGCTGTTCGTCACGTCGACGTGCGCATCACCCACGCCGCCCTGCCAGAAGCTTCCGGTGAATCCATCGACGTTACGGATCTTCACCCATTGCGGGATGGCCCGGGCGGCGCTGAGCAGCACCACGGCTTCGACCTGGCCGTCGCGGTCGGGAATCCTGATGGTCCGGTAGGACTGCAGCTGCGTGCACGCCGGCGGACGCGCCGCGTGGGCGGCCCCGTTGATGCTCACATGCGCGGCAGCACGCGGTGTGGTCTGGGGCTCCGCGCAGCCCGCGAGGCCGAAGGCCAGCACACCTGCGGCCGCGATCCACCTGTATTGCGCCATTCCAGCTCCTCTACTGCCGCTTCGGCATCAGCCCGGGCAACGATTTGGCGATGCGGCCTCGGACGAATTCGGGGCTCAGGCCCTTGAGCAGGTCGATCATCCGAATGCTCTTCGGCACATACCAATGCAGCCGCTTGGGGTTGTGGTAAGCCTCCCACGCGGCCTCGGCCACGCTGGTCGCCGGCATCAGCCGCATCAAGCCCTTCTTCGGCGCGGTGGCGCGCAACTGTGCACCGGTCATCGGCGCACCGCCGTCGGCGGAGTGGTTGGGCGTCGTGGTCAGGATGGCGGTGTCGATCAACCCGGGCAGCACGTCGGCGACGCGCACCCCGTGGCGCTGCCATTCCACGCTCAGCGCTTCGGTCAATCCCTTGACGGCGTGCTTGGTCGACGAATAGACCGCGATGCGCGGCATCCCGTAGGTGGCCGACGATGAAGAGGTCGAGAACATCAGGCTGCCGGGAGTCTTCTTCAGATAGGGCAGTGCGCCGTAGGCGCCGGTCAGCACGGCTTTGTAGTTCACCTCGACGACGCGCATCGTGGCCTCGTAGGGCACGTCTTCGAACCAGCCGGACTCACCGATCCCGGCGTTGTTCCACATCATGTCCAGCCCACCGCCGGCATTGCCGGCGCAGAAGTCGGCCAGGGCGCCGTCCAGATCGGCCTTAACCGTGACGTCGACGGTGCGAGTCCACAGACGCTCGTCGCCGAGCTCGCCGAGAAGCCCGGTCAGGCCGTCAGTGTTGCGGTCGACCGCACCGACCCGCCATCCTTTGGCGTGGAAGAGCCTGACTCCTTCACGGCCCATCCCACTGCCCGCGCCGGTGATGAAGACGGATTTCACCTAGCCCGCCTCGACCACATCTTTGATGCGGTTCAGCGTCTTGGTCATGTCACGGACGTTGCGGCGCTTACGCAGAAAGCCGCCGAACAACCAGTAAATCCCGAGCCACGGCGCGGGGCTGAGCCGGAACGACTCGGTCACGTCGGTGCCGTTGCCCGATGGCGCCAGCCGGTAGTGCCAGTTGTTGACCGGCTTGTCGCCGAGAAAGACCGCGAAGCCGAATTCACGGCCAGGCTCGCACGCGGTTACTTTGCAGACGGTCCAATAAACCGGGCCGATTTCATTTCGCTTGACATGGCCGCGGAATTTGGCTCCCAGGGCCGGGCCGGTCGCATCACCCAGCCACTCGGCTTCAAAGACCTCCGGCGAGAACTTTCCGGTGTTACGGACATCGGAAATCAAGTTCCAGATCTTGTCCGCCGGTGCCGCCATATGTACTGTCGCCGAACCTTCCATGGCCCGATCCAAACACATGGCTGGGCGTGAACCTAGGCCTCACCCGAATTGATCATCAGTGCGGGACGGCCGCCTGGATGAGACCGTTGATGATTTCCTTGATGCCCTGTGCGGGGTGCGAGTACCACCCGATCGGCAGGCCCGAGTTGGCACCACACTTGGGCCACGGCTCCACGCCTTGATCGGCGAAAAGCCGGTTGGCAACCGCGATTTGCTGCTCACGAGAGGCTGCGGCAGGATTGCCGACGCCGCCGTAACTTGCCCAGGTGGCCGGCTTAAATTGGAGCCCGCCGTAGGCACCGTTTCCGGTGTTGGCGTGCCAGTTGCCGCCGGATTCGCACTGGGCGATCGCGTCCCAGTTGGGAGTGGGCGCCGCGCCGGCCTCGGCGGTCGCCGGGCCAAGCGTCGCTGCGATGAAACCGCCGACGACGGCGTACTTCACGAGAGGCTTCCCCAAGTTTCTCATGTCAAGCAATTCGGCATGTGTGCAGAAAGCGTTACCGATTTGATTGATTCGCGAGATAAGAAATTTATGGCATTTCTATGGCAATGAAATCGGCACGTCACCCATAGCCGGCGGCTTGTCGCAGGTCGAATGGCTAAGTGCAATAAGACTGAGTCGCCAGAGCCAGAGCCTGCTGATAGAGCCTGTCTAACAGCCGGGCTCGGGTCACGGCGGCTCTCGCGGCGTCGAGTTGCGGGACGCAGGCCGGCGAGTGGAGCAGGTCCCAGTGGATCACCATCTGGTTCAGCATCGTCTGGTTGAGGCCGTCGATCGTCGACCGTGACACGGACAGGTCGGGCGCACCCGCGGGCGCACTTGCCGGGTTGAGCTTCCACTCCGCGAACCGGGTGTGCTCGATCGCCTCGGTGGCGTTGATCTGGTCCCCGAACACCCGGCTGACGTAGCTCGGGTCAATGTGTTCACCGGCGGCATCGGCACTCAGCTTGGCGAGTTGCTGTTGGACGCGGTCCGGATCTTCGACGGCAACGTGCGCATTCCATTTATAGGCAGCCACCGCCTCGGCGACCTGCAAACGTTGCGCGGCCGCATCGACCAGCTCAGTCAGCGCGCTGGTGTCGGCTCGCGCCTGGGTAGCCAGCAGCGTCGCGGCCGGCAGCGCGGCCAGCAGAGCCTTTAACGCACTACTGCGCCTGACGATTGCCGTCAAGCGCAGTAGTGACATCCGAAACTGAGGTTATCCGCCGCCTCCGGGGGTCGCACCCAAGGTGGTCTGCAGGTCACCCTTCATCGCGTTCAGCTGCGCGCCCCAGTACTCCCAGCTGTGAGTTCCGTAGTTGGGGAAGTTGAACACGGCGTTGTGGCCGCCCGCGGCGTTGTATGCGTCTTGGAACTTCTTGTTGACGCCGATCATGAAGTTGCTCTCGAGGAATGTGGCCGGAAGGTTGGCCCCGCCCAGTTCGTTCGGAGTTCCGTTGCCGCAGTACACCCAGAGGCGGGTGTTGTTCGCGACGAGCTGGCCGACGTTGACCAACGGGTCGTTGCGTTGCCATGCCGGGTCGTTATCCGGGCCCCACATGTCTTCCTTCTTGTAACCGCCGGCGTCACCCATCGCCAGGCCGATCCAGCTCTGCCCGGTCGAGGGGCTGAGATAGCCGGACAGCGAACCGGCGTAGACGAACTGAGCGGGGTGGTAGATCGCCAGGTTCATGGACGAAGCACCGGCCATCGAGATGCCCACCGCGGCGCTGCCGTTCGCCTTGACGCCCTTCTGCGACGACAGGTATCCGGGCAGCTCGCTGGTCAGGAACGTCTCCCACTTGTAGGTCGAGCAGCCGGCCTTCCCGCACGCGGGGCGGTACCAGTCGGTGTAGAAGCTGGACTGGCCACCGACGGGCATCACGATCGACAGGCCCGACTTGTAGTACCACTCGAACGCGGGGGTGTTGATGTCCCAGCCGTTGTAGTCGTCCTGGGCGCGCAACCCGTCAAGCAGATACACCGCGGGCGAGCCGTCGCCGCCACTCTGGAATTGGACCTTGATGCTGCGGCCCATCCCGGCCGACGGCACCTGCAGGTACTCGACGGGCAGGCCAGGTCGCGAGAATGCACTCGCGGTGGCTCCGCCTCCGGCAAGACCGATCAGACCCGGCAGCGTCACTGCCGCTGCCGCACCGACCAAAAGCCGGCGCCCCCAGGCCCGGATCTTCTCGCTCACGTCTGTCATACCTGCGCCCCTTGTCGGTCGTATGTCGTCGCGTGGTGCCCTCGGCAGAATTTACCGTGTAAATAGCTGAAATGTCGATTGGGACGCGTTGTCATCCCGGTTTTGTTTCGGCTGCCGCGAAAAATAGTCCCGGCGCGATAACTGATCGCGATAGCTTTCACCCGGTTCCGCGCCCTCATTCGGCGCCCCGGCCCGACGAACCGCCAGGTAGCGGGCCCCGTGATAACGACGAGGAGCCAGGGGAGCGCAGTGTGACAACATGGGCTACAAACGCTGTCAATTCGTGGCGTCCGTCGTTTTCGACCCGCCCCGCGGCTCCCGCCAATCGGCCGGCCGGTTAGTCGCAATGCCACGTGGTACGACGGGGGACCACCGCTGCTGAGCCGGTGCCCTTGCGGTTGACGCGGCCGACAATTAGGCCGATTCCGTCGTCGATGTTGGATCCACGCGAGTTTTCCCGGGATCTGAGATCGGTGCAGCCGAACCCTTTCCGACCGCGTAGGCTCTCTCGGAGCAAGCCGATGGAGACCGAACGCTAAGCCGGTCCGTTCCGGCCCTACGAATCACCGCACCGCGGACTTGATGGTGCGTGACGGTTCGGGAGTGGCCGCGGATTCCGGGACGATTGAGGTGCAAATTTTGGACACGGTACTAGGGCTATCACTGACGCCGACCACCTTCGGGTGGGTCCTCGCTGAGGGTCACGGCGCAGACGGCACCATCCTGGATCACCAGGAATCCGTGCTGCACGCCGAGGACGGCGTAGCCGCCGTGGGTACCGCAGAGCAGGTGGCACAAGAGGTCTTGCGGGTAGACGCGCAGGCCAGCTCGAGCGATCACCATCTGCGCGTCGTCGGGGTGACCTGGACCGACGAGGCGGCCGCCCAGGCCGCACTGCTGCTGGAGGCGCTGACCGACGCCGGATTCGACAACGTGGTGCCGGTTCGGCTGCTCGAGGCGGTCGAGACCCTGGCCCGGGCGATCGCGCCCGTCGTCGGCTACGAGCAGACCGCGGTCTGCGTGCTCGAACACGAATCGGCGACGGTCGTCATGGTCGACACCCATGACGGCGACACCCAAACTGTCGTCAAGCACATCACCGGCGGCTTCGATGGGCTGCGCTCCTGGCTGACCGGAATGTTCGACCGCAGCGGATGGCGCCCCGGCGCCGTAGTCGTCGTCGGCGCGGACAGCGACATCGACGGATTTTCCTGGCAGCTCGAAAAGGCTTTGCCGGTACCGGTCTTCGCGCAGACCATGGCGCAGGTGACAGTCGCACGCGGCGCGGCGCTGGCCGCGGCCAGAAGCACCGAGTTCACCGACGAGCAACTGATCCCACAGATCAGCGAACCCACACCGGCCGTGCCGCCGCGTCGGCCCGGGCACTTGTCCTATGCCGGCGCGGTGACCGCATTGGCCGCCGGCGCCGTCACTTTCGTCTCATCCCTGGCAGTCGCCGTGGGCATTCAGCTTGCTCCCGACGCCACCCGGGCGACGGGCAAGCATGTCGTGCACGGGCAGACGCCACCGGTTGCCGAAGCCGTCACGCCCGCGGTGGCATCGCCGGCCGCCGAACCCCCCGCGCCGCGGCCGGCTGCCGCCGGCGAACCGGTTTCGAACCCCGGCTCACTGGACGAGGGCGCTCCGGCCGAGCAGCAGCCCGACCCGAATGGCCCGCAGCCGTACCTGACCAGGGTGCTCGAACACATCCCCGGCGACACCGGCGATCCGGCAATGCCGCCCGCGCCGTCGCAGCCCTAAGGCCCTAGGGCTGCCGAATCGCGGTGCAGTAGTAAGTCCCGTCGGCCAAACTTCCTGCGGTCGCGGGTATTTCGGCTAGGCCATTGGCCGCGAACAGTTCGTTGAGCGTCTTGGATTCCGTCTGCCAGCCGTGGCGATTCAGGTATGCGGCAACGTCGTTGCGCTCAACGTCGTAACGCAAGTCGGCGAGTTCCACATCGAATCCGTGCGCACGCCAACGCTCGCCGGCGATGGCAACCATGTCCGGCGCCGGCTCACCGTTTTCGTCCGGCCGGTTACCGAAGATCTCGGCAGCAAGCCGACTTCCGGGCGTGCTGAGATCGGTGATGTTGTCCAGCAAGCGATCCTGCGCATCCGGCGGCAGGAACGCAAGCAGCCCCTCGGCGATCCAAGCGCTGGGCTGGCCAGCGTCAAAGCCCTTTTCGCGCAATGCCGTTGGCCAATCGTGCCGCAGATCGATCGGCACCACGCGCAGTTCGACCGTCGGCTGCACCTCCAGACCCGCCAGCGTGGAGTTTTTGAACTCCATCACCTCGGGCTGGTCGATCTCGAACACCGTGGCCCCGGCCGGCCAAGACAGTCGGTAGGCCCGCGCATCCAGTCCCGACGCAAGGATGACGGCCTGGCGGATGCCCGCGTCCATCGCGTCCCGGAAAAACGCATCGAAGTACGGGGTCCGGACACTCATCAGGTCGGCCATCCGCTGCAAACCCCACGCCTCGTCGGCAACGTCGATGTCGGCCGCGTCGATCTCCCCGTTCGCCCATCGCGCGAGGAATTCGATTCCCACGGCCCGCACCAGGGGCTCGGCGAAGGGATCGTTCATCAGCGGTTTGTCGGCCCTCGTGGCGACGGCCCGGCCGGCGGCCACCATGGTGGCCGTCGCCCCGACGCTGGTCGCCAGGTCCCACGAATCGTTTTCTGTACGAGGCATTTTGATCCCTTTCGGCGAGACAAGGTAATAGATACTTAGCGGCGGTAACTAATCCTCATCCGAGGATACACGCGTCGATGGGTACCGCCAGTGGAGCTCAACCGTCCTTGGCGTGAACCGCGGTGAAAGTCAGCGTCACGTCGTCGTCGACCTGCACCGAGCCCATCAGCAGCGAGTACGGCTTGATGCCGTAGTCGGACTGACGCACGGTGGACTCGGCGGACATTCGCCAGCATTCACCGAGATCCTCAGTGTGCAAATCGATTACGTGCTCGCGCTGGTTCCCGCGAATCTCAAGCGTGCCGGTGAGAAGGTAGCCATTCTCGCTCTCTTCGATGGCGTCGGCAACGAAGCGGATTTCGGGGAAGCGGTCGGCCCCCAACGAGCTCAAGGCGTTCGACCGCACCAGCGCCTTCTCGGGACCCGAGAGGCCTTTGACGCCACCGCGGCTGCCGACCACCTCGAACGAATCCGTCTCGACCACAAGCTCGGCCGCGACGGGATCGGCCCCGGTCCATCGCACCGTCGCCCGCCAGCGCGTCATCGCGATGGTGAGGCGATGGCCCATCCGCGCGGCCCGGCCCTTGACCCCGGTACGAAGTTGCAGTTCGCCGTCAGCGGCGTCAAGCGTCCACAAGTCGGTCACAAACCGACTGTATTCACATGGTCAAAACGGTGCGGTAGTGCGCCCGTCCTTGCTCCATCGCCGCGTAGCCTTCGGCGGCCTGCGCCAACGGCAACTCCTCGATCCAGGCCCGCACGCCCGACAAAACGGCGAAATGCATTGTGTCTTCGATATCTTTCGCGGTGCCCGACGGGTGGCCGACGATGCTCACACCCGGGGTGATCAGCTGGACCGGGCTGATCGGCAGCGGGTCCGTGGTCACGCCGATGGTGATCAATTCGCCCCGGGGCGCCAGCCCGCCGACCGTGTCGGCCATGGCGGCGGAGTTCCCCGCGGTGCCCAGCACGACCGTTGCGCCACCCAAGTCCTGCAGCGCCCGGGCGACGTCACTACTGGTGGAATCGATGTAGTGGTGGGCGCCCAATTTCCGGGCATCGGCTTCCTTGCCGGCGCCGCGCGCGATCGCGATGGTCTCGAAGCCCATCGCCCGGGAGAACTGCACGCCGAGGTGGCCGAGCCCACCGACACCGAGAATCGCGACCCGGTCACCCGGCAGCGCCTTGGTATGGCGCAACGCGTTGTAGGTCGTGACGCCGGCACAGCCCATCGGTGCCGCTTCCACATCCGACAGCTCGGCCGGGACGCGGGCCAGCGCATTGGCCGGTACCGTCACCGACTGCGCGTAGCCGCCGGGATACTGCCAGCTGGGAACCTTCATGTTGGCACAGTGGATGAAAATGCCCCTGCGGCAGGGATCGCAGCGGTTGCAATTTCCGCCGAACCAGCCGACGGCGACGCGATCACCAACCGCGAAGCCCTCGACCTCGTCGCCCAGTTCGGCTATGGTTCCGGCGATTTCATGCCCAAGCGTCAGCGGCCACGTCATATTCGGAAAGCCGCCGTTGGCGAATGCGCGGTCGGTGCCGCATACACCGCAAGCCGTGACGGTCAGCCGTACTTCGTCACGGCCGGGCGGTTTCGTCTCAACTTCTGTCAACTCCAAAGACCCGCCAGGGGACTGCATCTGGACGGCGTGGTGTGTCGACATGCCTTACCCCCGGTCGAATTGGTGCCTCAATGGGCGACAGGGCATTCCCCGGACCCGTTGGTGCGGTAGTCCACCTGCCAGTGCTTGATGCCGTTGAGCCAGCCCGATCGTAACCGCTGCGGCTTGCCGGCGGATTTTATGTCGGGCATGGCGTCGGCGATCGCGTTGAACATCAGGTCGATGGTCATGCGCGCCAGGTTCGCGCCGATGCAGTAGTGGGCGCCGGTCCCGCCGAATCCCACGTGCGGGTTCGGATTGCGCAGGATGTTGAAGGTGAACGGGTCCTCGAAGACGTCCTCGTCGAAGTTGGCCGAGCGGTAGACCATTACCACCCGTTGGCCCTTCTTGATCTGCACTCCGGACAGCTCGTAATCCTCGAGGGCGGTGCGCTGGAATGACGTGACCGGGGTGGCCCACCGGACGATCTCGTCGGCCGTGGTGGCCGGGCGTTCCCGTTTGTACAACTCCCACTGGTCAGGAAAATCGGTGAAGGCCATCATGCCCTGGGTGATGGAGTTTCTGGTCGTCTCGTTGCCGGCAACCGCCAGCAGGATGACGAAGAAGCCGAACTCGTCGTCGGAGAGCTTGTGGCCGTCCACGTCGGCCTGGACCAGCTTGGTGACGATGTCGTCACCGGGGTTTTGCGCCCGGTCCGCGGCCATCTGCATCGCGTAGGTGATCAGTTCGACCGAGGCGCCCATCGCGTCGTTGCGGGCGAATTCCGGGTCCTGGTCGCCGACCATCTGGTTGGACCAGTGGAACAGCTTCATGCGTTCCTCTTGGGGCACGCCCATCAGCCCGGCGATGGCCTGCAGCGGAAGCTCGCACGACACCTGCTCGACGAAATCGCCGGAGCCTTCGGCGGCCGCGTTCGCGACGATCTGCCGGGCGCGCGCGTTCAGGTCCTCCCGCAGCCGCTCGACGGCACGGGGCGTGAAGCCACGGGAGATGATTTTGCGGAGGTGGGTGTGCTGTGGGGCGTCCATGTTGAGCAACACGTACTTGCCCGTCTCGCGCTGCTCGCGAACCGTGCCCTCGCGGTAGCGGGGCAAGGCGGTGTTCTCCAGGCTGGAGAACACGTCGCTGCGCAGTGAAATCTCTTTGACGTCCTTATGCTTGGAGACCACCCAGAAGCCGCCGTCGTCGAACCCGCCGCAACCGCTGGGCTGTTCGTTCCACCAGATCGGCGCGGTGCGTCGCAGCTCGGCCAATTCCTCCACCGGCAATCGCTCGGCGTGGATGTCCGGATCGGTGAAATCGAAGCCCGGAGGCAGATTCGGGATCGGCTTGGTGGTCGTCATTGGCCCACTCCTCGATACGAAGTCTTCTAGTCGTGCGTCTTGTGCCAAATAAACCACTGCAACACCACCGTTGGGAAGCATTGACACAACATCGACCGACCGAATTGCAACATGTTCAGCAGCAATGAGTCGTGACGACACCGGCCTAAGCTCGGCCCGGCCCGGCCGGGACACCGGCGGCGGGTTCGCCGATGGCCGTCGGTCAGTCGGCACTTGTGGCCCGCGACACAATCGATATGCTTTTGTCCAGGTCACCGGTGCACCGAGGGCCAGGTGACGGGAACGGAAGGGTGGGAGGCGCATGATTCGCGAGGTACTCGCCGTCGCTGCGATCACGGGTGGGGCCATCAGCATGGCGCCCGGTGCGGCAGCCGGTTACGAAGGCGACGTCCCGAACATGAACTACCAGGCCTCACTGGGCGCGCCGTGCGACAACTACGAGCGCTTCATTTTCGGACGCGGCCCCAGTGGCCAGGCCGAAGCGTGCCACTTCCCGCCGCCCAACCAGTTTCCCGCCGCGACCACCGGCTACTGGGTGATTTCGTATCCGCTGTACGGAGTCCAGCAGGCCGGCGCGAAGTGCCCCGGCCCGCAGAGCGCGGCACAGTCGGACCGCGGACTGCCGATGTTGTGCCTGGGCGCTCAAGGCTGGCAAGAGGGTTGGTTCACCGGGGCCGGATTCTTCCCGCCTTCGGGATAACGATCATGGGCGGACGTCGGCCGACGCAGAGCCCAATTCCCCGGTGGCTGCGCTTCGTGCGCTCGCTGGTCAACTACTGACCCTCTAGAGTCGTACCAAAGTTCCTTTCAAGTCCCGCAACGATAGGAGACTCCGGTGGCGGTCAACCCCAGAGACGCCGTGGACGCGGTCAAGGACATCGCGACCAATGCCGTCGAAAAGGCTTCGGACATCGTCGAAAACGCCGGCGACATCATCCGCGGCGACCTCAAGGGCGGGGTCAGCGGCATCGTCGAGAGTTCGATCGACATCGCAACTCACGCGGTCGAGCGAACCAAGGAAGTCTTCACCGGCGGCAAGTACGACGTCGACGAAGACTAGCCTCGATCAGACGCTGGCGGCCTCGTTGAGCTCGTCGAGCTTATTGGTCGCCTCCAGGTACTCCTGGACCCAGCGCTCGATCACGGTCGAGGTCTTCTCCACCTTGCTGAACTGCCCGACCACCTGGCCGACGGGGTTGAACGCCACGTCGACGGATTCGTTGGGGTAGCGGTTCGTGGCGCGCACGGCCATGCCGGAAACCATGTACTGCAGCGGCATTCCGAGCGGCTTGGGGTTGTCCGGCTTCTCCCATGCCTCGGTCCAGTCGTTGCGCAGCATCCGGGCCGGCTTGCCGGTGAACGAGCGGCTGCGCACGGTGTCGCGGCTACCGGCCCTGACGTAGGCCGCCTGCTGCACCGGCGTGTTCGAGGATTCCTCGACCATCAGCCATTGCGAGCCGGTCCACGCGCCCTGGCAGCCCAGCGCCAACGCCGCGGCGATCTGCTGGCCGCTGCCGATGCCGCCGGCGCCGAGAACGGGGACCGGGGCCACCTCCTTGACCACCTGCGGCCACAGCACGATCGAGCCGACCTCGCCGCAGTGCCCGCCGGCTTCGCCGCCCTGGGCAATGATGATGTCGACGCCGGCATCGGCGTGCTTGCGCGCCTGCGAGGGGGAGCCACACAGCGCGGCCACCTTGAGCCCGGCCTCGTGGATGTGCTTGATCATGTCGGCCGGCGGGGTGCCCAGCGCGTTGGCGATCATCTTCACCTTCGGGTGCTTGAGCGCCACCTCGACCTGCGGCGTGGCCGTTGCCTCGGTCCACCCGAGCAGCTGCAAGGTGTCGCCGTCGCTGTCCTCGACCGGCACGCCGTGGTCGGCGAGGATCTTCTTACCGAAGTCCAGGTGCTCCTGCGGAACCATCGCCTGAAGCTGTTTGGTCAGTTCTTCGGCGGACAGGTTCGAGTCCATGCCCTCGTACTTGTTCGGGATCACGATGTCGACGCCGTACGGGTGGTCGCCGATGTTCTCGTCGATCCAGTTGAGCTCGATCTCCAGCTGCTCGGGCGTGAAGCCCACCGCGCCGAGCACGCCGAAGCCCCCGGCCTTGCTGACCGCCACCACGACATCGCGACAGTGCGTGAAGGCGAAGATCGGGAACTCGATACCGAGCTCGTCGCAAATAGGGGTGTGCATTACAACTCCTGGGATGCTGGCCGAATTGGAACGTGTTCTAGTTTAATACCCGCGCCCATGACGTGGCCAGGGGCCCCTTACTAGCGCGCCGCGACTACGACGCGTCGCCGAAAGCGATCAGATCACCAGGGCCCGGGCCACCCACAGGAGCAGGAACGCAAGCATGCACCCCGCGCAGACCAGGTGATCGCGGCAGACCGACCGGGCCAGCCGGCTTTGCTCGGCCACGCTGTCGGTGCGCTGCCCGAGCCGAATCGCGTCGGGAACCGTCTGCGTCATCGCCAGCATCGTCGGGATGCCGGCAAGCCCGGCCGACAGCACCAGTAGCCAGGCGGGATCGCGACCCAGCGTTGCCTGAAACCCGAACGCGCCCAACAAAATCAGCATCACCAGCGCAATCAGCCGGCTCATCGGGCGCGACGCGGTGGTCGCGCGGTGGTAATACCCCGCGATGGACGCGAGCACTGGCTCGGGCAATTCCTCGCCGGCCGACCGATGCACCAGAACCTGGACATCGAACATCAGGTCCATCCACAACACGGCGAAGAGGAAGCCGCTGCAGGCGGTGAGCAATGCAGCCACACTCATCCACCTCCGGTTCGCCCGAATATAGCGGCCATCCGCCGGTTGGAACAGGTTCCACCACTACGTCACGCGACCGCGTTGACCGAAGCCAACAACCACGACTTCCATGCGGTGGGAATCGGTATGTATCCGTTGTCCGCCAAGCCTTCCTGGCCGGCCCCGAGAGCGCTCTCCAAAAATGCGCGCACGGCCGTGCCGACCTGCGGATCCGCATACTTCGAGCAGACGATCTCATAGGTCGCCATCACGATCGGATAGGCGCCGGACTGAGTGGGGTTATAGAACGACACGGTGTCGAGCACCATGTCGTTGTCCCGGCCGATCACGGCCGCACCCGCGATCGTCTTGCTCACCGAGTCGGCGCTGATCGATACCGGGTCCGGACCGGCCGCGGTGACGATCTTCGCCATGTTCAGGTTCTTCGCCTCGGCGAACGACCACTCGTTGTAGGTGATCGCCCCTTCGGTGGCCTTGACCGCCGACGAGGTGCCGTCGTTGCCTTTGGCGCCCTCGCCGACACCGCCGTTGAACGCCTTCCCGGCGCCTTTGCCCCACACGCCCCCGGACGCCGCGTCGAGGTATTTCTGGAAGTTGTCTGTGGTCCCGGACAGATCGCTGCGGAACACGACGCGAATCGGTTCGGCGGGCAGCGTCACGCCCTTATTGAGCGCCTGGATCGCGGGATCATTCCACGCGGTAATTGTTCCCTTGAAGATCTTCGCGGCCGTCTGGGCATCGAGGTTCAGCGAATCGGTGCCCTTGACGTTGAAGGTGATCGCGATCGGCCCGAATACCACCGGCAGGTCCCAGGCCGGCGAACCGCAACGCTCCTGGGCCGCCGCGTACTCGGTGCCAGCCAGCGGTGAGTCCGAGCCACCGAAATCGGTTTGGTTGCCCGTGAATTCACTGATCCCAGCACCCGAGCCGTTCGCGGTGTAGTCCAGGGTCTGGCCGGGGCATGCCTGTTCGAATGCCTTGATGAACCGCGTCATCGCATTGGCCTGCGCCGTCGAGCCACTCGCTTTCAGCTTCGCCTTGCCGCCGCAATTCACCTTCACCGGCGAGGTCGCCGTCGTCGAGTTCCCCGCGGCATTATTGTCGGCGCCGCATCCCGATAACAGCAGTGCACTGGTGACCGCGACACTGAGCGCGGCGCCAAATCGGTTGCGCTTCAAATCCGTTCCTATCTGTCGCGACGAAACGGGAGCGCCGCCGCGCTGTCCGCGGCGCACTGGCCAGCCATCTCTGGCAGTCACGAAGCAAATATTAACAAGGGTCACACCCATCAAAATTTGCCATCCACGCACGACGCGGTGCCGACCCTTGATCCGCTCCGCCGCCAGCGGGTACCGTAATGCTGCCAATTACGAAACGCTGAGTAGCGTAATAGGACCCCGGCTCCACCGAAAGGAACGGCTCGATGCGAAGCCCCTACTCCGGCCGCCCTTTCACCACGTCAACGCCGGAAATCGCGGCGGCTTTGGAGGACGTCAGCGTTCCCACGCTGCTGTTGTCGCTTGTCCACATCACCGGCGACCCCCGCTTCATCCGCGACTACAAGCAGATGGGCATCTTCCTCAACGAGGTGCAGGGGTTCATGTCGGAGGAGGACAAAGCCCGTGCCCGCGCCGAGGCGCTGACCGTCATCAGCGAATATCGCGACCGCGGCTGCCCCGAGCCGGAGCCACTGAGCCCGGAACTCATCCGGGAAATGATGGACTGGGCCGCCTGCGAACATGTTCCCGACGACTACCAATCCCTGGTCGCCGAGGAACTCGACCTTGACGGCACCGACCCACGCCGCCCGTCGCCACTACCGGCCGGGCGAGGCTCCGACCTCCCGGTCCTCGTCATCGGGTGCGGCGAATCCGGCATCCTGGCCGGCGTTCGTCTCCAACAAGCCAACATCGCCTTCACCATCGTGGAGAAGAACGCCGGCCCCGGCGGAACATGGTGGGAGAACAGCTATCCCGGAGCTCGCGTGGACGTGGCGAATCACTTCTATTGCTACAGCTTCGAACCCAACAACGACTGGACGCACTTCTTCGCCGAGCAGCACGAGCTGCAGGACTACTTCACCAAGGTCATGGCCAAGCACGATCTGAATGAGCATGTGCGGTGGAACACCGAGGTCGTCGCGGCCGAGTGGAACGACGACGCCGGCGTGTGGAGCGTGTCGCTGCGCGGCGTCGACGGCGAAACCGAGACCCTGCGCGCCCGGGCCCTGATCACCGCGGTCGGCCAGCTGAATCGGCCGCACATCCCCGAGTTCGACGGGGCCGGAAGCTTTGCCGGGCCGTCTTTTCACTCCGCGGCCTGGGATCACTCGGTCGATCTCCGCGGCAAGCGGGTTGCCTTGATCGGGGCCGGCGCGAGCGGCTTTCAGATCGCACCCGCGGTCGCCGGGGACGTCGAGCACCTCACCGTGTTCCAGCGGACCGCGCAGTGGATGTTCCCGAACGCGATGTACCACGACGAAGTCGGCGACGGCGTGCGCTGGGCGATAACCAATCTGCCGTTCTACGGACGGTGGTACCGCTTTCTCGTCCTGTGGCCCGGCTCGGACAAGGGCCTCGACGCCGCCGAAGGCGATCCGAACTACACGGGCGAGGATGCCGTCAGCGACATCAACGCCGCCGCGGCAATGATGTTCTCGCAGTGGATCACCAGCCAGGTCGGCGACGGGCCAGACTCCCAAGAGCTGTTGGCCAAGGTGATGCCCGACTATCCCGCCTGCGGCAAACGCACGCTGCAGGACAACGGCAGCTGGCTGCAGACCTTGCAGCGCGACAACGTCGAACTGGTGCGCACCGCGATCCAGAAGATCACGCCCCGCGGCGTCGTCACCGAAGACGGTGTCGAGCACGAAGTCGATATCATCGTCTACGCCACCGGGTTCCGGCATACCGACGTGTTGTGGCCGCTAAAGGTGACCGGCCGCAACGGAATTGACTTGCACAAGATGTGGGGGAGCCGCCCGTACGCCTACCTGGGCATCACGGTTCCGGATTTCCCCAACTTCTTCATCATCTACGGGCCCGGCACCCACCTCGCCCACGGCGGTAGCCTGATCTTTCAGTCCGAACTGCAGATGCGCTATATCGACCAGTGTCTGCGGCGGCTGGCCGACGTCGGTGTGCACTCGATGGAACCCGCAGCCGAAGCCGCGACCGACTGGCACCGGCGGACGCAGACGCAGATCAAGAAAATGGTGTGGTCCCATCCCGCGGTCAAACACTCCTACTTCAAGAACGCCGACGGCGAGATCCACACCGTCAGCCCGTGGCGCCTCAACGAGTACTGGGCCGCGGTACGCGAGCCCGATTGGTCTCAGTTTGTTGTGCGACAACGGAGTTCGTAATCCCACCAGGAAAGTGAGCACAGCACCATGCGCACGGTAGTCGTCGACGGCCCCCGCAACATCCGGGTCGACACCCGCCCCGATCCCGTCCTTCCCGGCCCCGACGGTGCGGTCGTCGAAGTCACCGCCGCCGGCATCTGCGGATCCGACTTGCATTTCTACGAGGCCGACTTTCCGATGCCCGACCCGGTCGCGCTGGGCCACGAAGCGGTCGGCACCGTGGTGGAAGTCGGACCCGAGGTGCGCACTGTCCAAGCCGGAGATCAGGTCATGGTGTCGTCGGTCACCGGCTGCGGAAAATGCCCGGGGTGCGCGACCCGCGATCCGGTCATGTGCTACTACGGTTTTCAGATCTTCGGCGGGGGCCTGCTCGGTGGTGCCCAAGCCGATCTGCTGGCCGTGCCGGCCGCCGATTTCCAGCTGCTGAAGATGCCCGACGGCATCAGCACCGAACAGGCTCTGCTGCTCACCGACAACCTGGCCACCGGCTGGGCGGCGGCGCAGCGTGCCGACATTCCGTTCGGCGGCGCCGTCGCGGTCCTCGGACTGGGCGCGGTGGGTTTGTGCGCGCTGCGCAGTGCTTTTTTTCAGGGTGCTGCTACGGTTTTCGCGATCGATACGGTCGATGGTCGCTTGGGCCGCGCGGCGGGGTGGGGTGCGACGCCGGTCAAAGCCCCGGCGCTCGAGGCGGTCATGGCGGCCACCGGCGGACGGGGCGCCGACGCGGTGATCGACGCCGTCGCCACCGATTCCTCCCTGACCGACGCGATCAACATGGTCAGGCCCGGGGGCACCGTCTCGGTTGTTGGGGTGCACGATATGAATCCGTTCCCGCTCAACGCCTTGGGCTGCCTGATTCGCAGCACCAGCCTTCGATTCACCACGGCGCCGGTCCAGCGCACCTGGCCGGAGTTGATACCGCTGCTGCAATCGGGCCGACTCGACGTCGATGGCATCTTCACCACATCAATGCCCTTGGACGAAGCGGCCAAGGGGTACGCGACCGCGGAGTCGCGATCCGGTGACGACGTGAAGATTCTGCTGAAGCCCTAGGATTCGCGGCGGACGTGGTTGGTCAGGTAGCGCAGCGTCCGCATCGGCCGGCGCCGCACCGAGGCGAGGCACATCACCGGCCAGCCGTGCGCCGCCGCCGCGGCGGCCAGGCCCGAGCGAGGATTCACCGGTCGCGGATAGCCGACCACTGACATCGACGCGGCGTCCTCGTCGCCGTCGGCATAGAAGTAGCTGTGTTGCACCGCGACACCGTTTTCGGTGCAGAACTGTTGCACCGCAGCAGCTTTCGTCGTGCCCCACACGATCGGTTCGACGATTCCGCCGGTGAGGCGCCCGAGCGTGTCCAGCTCGAAACGGTTGCACTGCACGTTGGAGATACCGAGAAAGCGCGCGACCGGCAGCGCCTGGATCGACAGCGCCGAGGAACTCAGCACCACGGTATGCCCGCGTTCCTGATGCGCGTGCACGATGTCGCGCATGTGCGAATACAGGCGCGAGGCAACACGTTCGACGAACAACCGCTCGCCCAGCTCATCGAGCTCGAGCAATGATTCGCCTTGCAGATATCCCGCGGCCCGGACGATGAGGCGCTCGAATTCCAGGCGGCCGAATCGATAGCGCAGCGCGGCATCGAATACGCCGACCAGCTCGCCAAGTCCGACCTGTCGGCGCCGGATCCGATCGCCGACATGGACCGCGGCCGTGAAGCCGTCGACCAGGGTTCCGTCGAGATCGAAGAAAGCGCCGACTCGCGGTCCTGGTGCACTGGCCGCGATCTCGGCGATGGCGTCGGCGGGCGAGAGCATCGTCATAGTCACCACGTCGACTCCATCCGTTACCTGGTAGCCGTTATGTACTGCGAATGCATGAAGCTGTCGATTTTTACGTCGACAGCTGGAGGCGTCATGCCGTATCCGGCCTGTAGGTCCAGGGTGTTGCGGACGGGCTCGACACTCCAGCCATGCGCGGCCAGCCATTCGGCGGGGTCGCCGTTGGGCTCATACGTCAGGGCGGAGAAGTCCACATCGCCGGACAGGTTGACCCCGGGGTGATTGGTTTCCAGCGCTTCGAGCTGATCGTGGTCCAGTCGCGATCCCAGTGCGCCGATGGCGATTCGGCTGCCAGGTGCGCTGAGTCCGCTGATCCGGGTGAACAGCGTGTTCTGGGCTTCGTCGGTCAGGTAGGGCAATATCCCCTCGACCGACCACGCGCTCGGCCTTTCGGTGTCGAAGCCGGCCGCTTCCAGCGGCCTGGACCAGTCGGTGCGCAAGTCTGCTGCGACTTCAACCCGCGACGCCTTGGGCACCGCGCCGTGCTCGCCCAACACACGAGCCTTGAATTCCAGGACTTTTGGCAGGTCGATTTCGAAAACGATTGTTCCGGAAGGCCATTGAAGGCGATAGGCGCGGGAGTCCAATCCGGCGGCAACGATCACCGCTTGCCGGATGCCCGCGTCGGTCGCGGAGGTGAAGAAGTCATCGAAAAACCGCGTTTGCACTCCGTAGAGACGCGGAAACGCGGTCTGGTCGTCGGTACTTCCCGGATTGGCAAGCGCACCGGCCAAATACGGGTCCTGCGAGGCCTCGATGAACAGCTTCGCGTATTCGTCGCGGACCAGTGGTTGCGCGCTTACGGCATGCACAGCGCGCCATCCCGCCACCAGGAGAGCGGTGTAGCCCACGCTGCTGACAATGTCCCATTGGTCGTCGTCGGAACGGAGCGAGCCGAATGCGGGCCCGGATTCAGGCGCAGTGCTCACGATCGCCCCTCCCGTTTGGATCAACCACGATCCAAGGTACCTGCGAGGGCGTCCTCAGAGTTCCAGAAACACCGTTACTGGCCCATCGTTGACCAATTCGACCTGCATATTCGCACCGAACACGCCGGTTTCGACACGGGCGCCCAAACCGCGCAACGCCTGCCCGAACGCCGCGACCAGTGGCTCGGCGATCGCAGCGGGAGCCGCCGCGTTCCAGGACGGCCGGCGGCCCTTCGCGGTGTCGGCATAAAGCGTGAATTGGCTGACCACCAGGATCGGGGCATCGATATCGGCCGCGGAACGTTCGTCGGCCAGAATGCGGAGGTTCCACAGCTTCTCGGCAAGACGGTGCGCCTTGTCGGCATCGTCGGTGTGCGTGACGCCGACCAGTGCCAGCAGCCCCTGACCTTCGGGCCGAATGGCACCGACCACCTGGCCGTCGACGGCCACTGCTGCCGACGAGACCCGTTGCACCAGAACCCGCATGGTTCGATGTTGCCAGGCGCGATGGGTACGCTCGACGCGTGTCTGTCCTTGTCGCGTTCTCGGTCACCCCGCTCGGCGTCGGCGAGGGCGTGGGCGAGATCGTCGCCGAAGCGGTGCGGGTGGTGCGCGACTCCGGGTTGCCCAACAAGACCGATTCGAT
Source organism: Mycobacterium sp. 050272 (assembly GCF_039023525.1). Classification (NCBI taxonomy): domain Bacteria; kingdom Bacillati; phylum Actinomycetota; class Actinomycetes; order Mycobacteriales; family Mycobacteriaceae; genus Mycobacterium; species Mycobacterium sp. 050272. Next base: position 352,028 of record NZ_JBCHKV010000004.1, read on the forward strand.
GTTCACCGTGATCGAGGGCGATACCTGGGAGGAAGTGATGGCGGTCGTGCAGCGCGCCGTCGAGGCCGTGGCCGCTCGCGCTCCCAGGGTCAGCACGGTGATCAAGGTGGACATGCGCGCCGGCGTCGCGGACGCGATGACCCGCAAAGTCGCGACGGTCGAGCGCTACCTCGCCGAGGGTTAGCGCGACTCCAACAGCCGGACGGCCGGTATGCGCCAGTAGGCTCATGCCGGTGAGCGCACGCGCAGGCATCGTCGTCACTGGAACCGAAGTCCTCACCGGACGCGTCCAGGACCGAAACGGCCCGTGGATCGCCGACCGGCTGCTCGAATTGGGCGTGGAGTTGGCCCACATCACCATCTGCGGCGACCGTCCCTCCGACATCGAGGCACAACTGCGCTTCATGGCTGAACAGGGCGTGGACCTGATAGTCACCAGCGGGGGACTGGGCCCGACGGCCGACGACATGACGGTCGAGGTGGTGGCACGGTTCTGTGAACGCGAGCTGCTGCTTGATGAAGTGGTCGAAGACAAGATCGCCAACATTCTCAAAAAGCTTATGGCGCACTTTGATTCGGAAAGCTTCGAGGCGGTGCGCGCCGCCAACCGCAAACAGGCCATGGTCCCCGCCGGCGCTCAGGTGCTCGACCCGGTGGGCACCGCCCCGGGCGTCGTGGTGCCCGGAAAGCCCACGGTGATCGTGCTTCCCGGTCCTCCGCGGGAGCTTGCGCCGATGTGGCACAAGGCCATCGAGACCCCGGCGGCGCGCCAGGCGATCGCCGGCCGGACGATCTACCGCCAGGACACCATCCGGATGTTCGGGCTGCCCGAGTCGGGACTGGCCGAAACACTGCGTGACGCGCAGAATTCCGTCGCCGGATTCGACGCGCTGGAGATCACCACGTGCCTGCGGGGGGGCGAGATCGAGATGGTCACCCGATACGAGCCCGACGCGGCGCAGGTCTACGCCCAACTGACCCAATTGCTGCGCGACCGGCACGGTCAGCAGCTGTACTCCGAAGACGGATCACAGGTGGACGACGTGGTCGCGCGGCTCCTGGCCGGGCGCCGGATAGCCACCGCGGAATCCTGCACCGCGGGACTGGTGGCCGCTCGGCTGACCGACCGGCCCGGATCGTCGGACTACGTGATGGGCGGCGTGGTGAGCTACTCCAACGACGCGAAGGTGCAGCTGCTCGGCGTGGATGCGGCACTGATCGACGCACACGGCGCGGTGTCGGAACCGGTGGCCGAGGCGATGGCCGCCGGCGCGTTACGCCGTTTCGGCGCCGATACCGCCGTCGCGATCACCGGCATCGCCGGTCCCGGCGGGGGGACGCCGGAGAAGCCGGTGGGCACCGTCTGTTTCACCGTTCGACTGGCCGAAGGGCGCACGGACACCCGGACACTGCGACTGCCCGGCAACCGTTCCGATGTCCGCGAACGCTCGGCGACGGTTGCGATGCACATGTTGCGACGCGCGCTCAGCGAGCAAGCGCCGCTTTAGATCATTTGGCTTCCGTTGGCAGGAAAGCAGTTTCGGCGGTACCGAAGCGAAGTCCTGTCGCGTCCTTGCCGATAAACGTCAGGAATGCCACGACACATAGCACCGGCACAATCGTGACGGCCAACGCGAATGGATAGCCGTGTGTCTCGGCCAGTCGTTCCTGGATGGGCAGGTTGAACGCGGCCAGCAGATTGCCCAGCTGGTACGTCACCCCGGGGTAGAGGCCGCGGATGGCGTCCGGCGACATCTCGGTCAGGTGCGCGGGGATCACACCCCAGGCACCCTGCACGAAGACCTGCATCAAAAACGAGCCGAGACACAGCATCGCCGCGGTCCGGGAGAACGCGAACAGCGGCACGATCGGCAACCCGAGGATCGCGCAGAAAATCACGGTGTAGCGGCGGCTGAACCGTTGCGACATCGAGCCGAAGAACAGACCGCCGATGATGGCACCGATGTTGTAGACCACCACGATCCACTTCACCGTCACGCTGTCCAGGCCGGCGCCGTGGTTGGCCGTCGAACCCAAGAACGTCGGGTAGACGTCCTGGGTGCCGTGGCTCATCCAGTTGAACGCAGTCATCAGCGCCACCAGATAGAAGAACCGGCGGACGATCTTGCCGTCGCGTAGCACGTCGGTGACTTTGGTGTTGGTCAGTTTCATCTGATCCTGGGCGGCTTCCCACACCTCGGACTCCTGCACCCGGTAGCGGATGACCAGGCTGATCAGAGCCGGGATGATCGACAGACCGAACAGCCAGCGCCACGACAGCCCCAGCCAGTCCATCACCACCAGCGATCCGATACTGGCCAGCAGATAGCCGAAGGCATAACCCTCCTGCAGCAGACCGGAGAAAAAGCCGCGCCGCTCGACGGGAACCTTCTCCATCGCCAGCGCCGCGCCCAGCCCCCATTCCCCGCCCATGCCAAGGCCGTACAGCAACCGCAAAATCATCAGCACGGTGAAGTTGGGCGCGAATGCGCACAGGAAACCGACGACGGAGTAGAAGATCACGTCCACCATCAGCGGGAGCCGCCGGCCGACCCGGTCGGCCCAGAGCCCGAATATCAAGGCACCCACGGGACGCATGAACAGGGTCGCCGTCGTAATGAACGCGACCTCGGCCTTGCTGATGTGGAAGGACTTGGCGATATCGGCATAGACGAACACCACGATGAAGTAATCGAAGGCGTCCATCGTCCAGCCCAACATCGCGGCAATGAACGAATTTCGCTGATCGGCGTTGATCCGTTGAGTTGTCACGTGAAGCATCGTGGCGCACCGCGAGCCGTTTGACCATCCACGGCGCCGGAGTAAGTTCGCCGAATATGCGAATCATCGATGCCGATGGACATGTCGCCGAGAATTCCTCGCTGGCGATCGAAGCGATCAAGCGGTGGCCCGACCACGTCAAGCCCAGCACTGATCGACGCCTCCGGCTGATGATCGAAGGCCGTAACTATCCGGAGGATCGCGGCCCGGGCGCCGGCTGTCCGCCCGAACACGGAATCAGCAAGTCGCCCAACATCAATTGCTCGTCACCCGACGGCGTGCTGGGCGACGCCGACCGCGACCACATCGACACGATGGTCCTGTACCCGAGCCTGGGGCTGTGCGCGCCCAGCCTCGAAGACCCGGAATTCGCGGCGGGATTCGCGCGGCTCTACAACCAGTGGATCGCGGATTACTGCGCCTCGTCGGGCGGCCGGTTGCGCGGCGTGGCCGTGACCCCGATCGAGCACGGGCAGCCGGCCATCGACGTCATGACCGAGGCCAAAGAACTCGGTCTGGTGGCGACTCTGGTCCCGCCGGCGCTGAAGAACCGCAACCTGGATCATCCCGATCTCGACGCGTTCTACGCCGCCGCGGTGGAACTCGAGATGCCGCTGGGCATTCACGGCGCCCCCGGAATTCATCTGCCGAAGATCGGCGTGGACCGCTTCACGAATTACATCCAGGTGCACTGCATCAGCTTTCCGTTCGACCAGATGACGGCGATGACGGCGATGGTTTCCGGCGGCGTCTTCGAGCGCTATCCCACATTGCGGGTGGCCTTCCTGGAAGCGGGCGCCGGCTGGGTTCCGTTCTTCATGGACCGCCTGCACGAGCACTACGAGAAGCGAGGCGATTGGGTCGAACGCGGCTGGCGGCGCGACCCGCACGAATATCTGGCTGCGGGCAACATCTTCGTGACGTGCGAGCCGGAGGAACCGATCCTGCCCGGCGTGATCGACGTGCTGGGCGCCGACTTCATCATGTTCGCCAGCGACTACCCGCACTGGGACGGCGAGTGGCCCGAGAGCACCAAGCACCTGCGCACCCGCGCGGACATCAGCGAACAGGCGCGCGAGAAGATCGCCAGCCGCAACGCGCAACGCTTTTACGCGCTCAACTGAATCTGACCGCCTAGCGGCATGGGTCGAATGGCCCTGCCGGGCATTCAATTCGGATGGCAAGATCTTGCGGCATGGGCCCCTTTCTGCTTCGCGCCGCCTTGACGGGTTTTGCCATGTGGATCGTCACCCACTTCGTTCACGGGCTGAGTTTCGTCGGCGGCAAGACGCCGCTGGAACGCATCGGCATCATCTTCGTCGTGGCGGTGATCTTCGGACTGGTCAACGCGTTCATCAAGCCGATCGTTACGTTCCTGTCCATCCCGCTGTACATCGTGACCCTGGGGCTGTTCCACATCGTGGTCAACGCGTTGATGCTCTGGCTCACGGCATGGATCACCGAACACACCACGCATTGGGGACTGGCTATCGACCACTTCTGGTGGACGGCGATCTGGGCCGCGATCCTGTTGTCGATCGTGAGCTGGTTGCTGTCGCTGGTGATCGGCGACGTCGACCGGCGCACCCGCGGCTGATCCCTCAGCCTGAGCCAAATCGCGGAAATGTTCCATACCCACCGAGTTGCGCATCTCAGGGAGATTGATCGTAATGGTGGCAACGTGAGAGGGAAGCGCTTAATCGATGCTCACGGGTTTCCACCGTTTCGGTTCGTCGTTGGCTATCGTTCTTGAAATAGTAAGGCTTTCAGTGACCTTCGGCCGTGAGCCCGCGAGCAAAACCGGTCGATTTGGGCAAATGCACTCGGTAAATCTCAATTGCACATATGCTCAGCAACGACGTGAAAACCGGCGGGGGTTGGTTTGACGACAACCCTGCCGACCTTTCGGGAGAAGGACGGCGTCGCCCGATACTGCCCACGACGACGGGATGTCGCAGAGATGGACACTGCCTCGATCGGAATAGCGCGGCCCCACAACGGGTCGTACCTTGGCCACGCGCCGAGCGGCTTGCGCACGGTTACCAGGCGCACCGGTTCGTCAGTAGTCGTCCATGTCGGCGGCGACATCGATGCCAGCAACGAGACCGCGTGGCAGGACGTACTGAGCCGCGGTGCCGCCGAAACCGTCGCGCCCGGTCCATTCGTCATCGACGTGTGCGACCTCGATTTCATGGGCTCATGCGGTTATGCCGCGCTGGCGCATGAGGCAGCCGAGTGCCGCAGTCGCGGCGTCGCGTTGCGACTCGTCACCAGCCAGCCCATCGTGGCCCGAACCATCGCCGCCTGCGGACTGCATCCGTTGCTGCCGACGTACGCGTCCGTGGAGACAGCGCTAGTGCCGGTCAGCGATCAGGACTGACCAGCCGCACTACCTCACGCGCGCAACCCCAGGACAACGTCACGCCGTTGCCACCGTGCCCATAGTTGTGGATGCAACGCGCCTTCCCGAGCGGCTCGGCTGCTAGCCGCACCGAGGGACGCTCGGGCCGAAGCCCGGTAATCGTCTCCAGCACCTCGGCCTCGCCCAGCCTGGGCTCGATCCGGCGGCAGCGCGCCAGGATGCGTTCGGTGATGTCGGGTTCGGCGGTGATGTCCCAGCGGTCCGGGATGCTGATCCCGCCGCACACCACACGTTGCGGGTGCGGGAAGTAACACACCCATTCCGGGCCGTTGTTGATCTCTAAAAACAGTTGCCGCAAACCAGGATTGGTGAGTACGACATGCTGACCGAACAGTGGCCGCACCGTGTCGTCGCCCACCAGCGCGCGGGCGCCGAGACCGGAGCAGTTGATCACGATCGGCGCTGCGTCGGCGGCCTCGGACAGTGACCGCACCGGGTGTTCCTCGATCTCGCAACCGGCCGCGGCGAGGCGCCGCGTGAGGTAGCCGAGGTAGTGCGGCATATCGATCATCGGCAGGGTCGCGCGAAACCCGACCCGAAACCCGTCGGGCAGATCGGTTGAATGGGCTGGCCGCAACTCGGGGATCAGCTGCGCCGCCGACGACATCGACTCGGTCGCGGTCAATTCGCCGACGCCCAGCGCCGGCGAAAGCTGCACCCCGGTGTCGGGATCGGCGGCCAGTTCGCGAAACACTCCCAGCGAATGCCGGGTCCACGCCATCGTTTCGGTGGCGCGTCCGGCCGGTCGCGGCGGGGCCCAGACCGCACCGGCCACTACCGATGTTGTGTGCTTGGGCGGTGCGTCGCTCCACACCCGCACCGGCCACCCGGCTTCGGCCAGGCACAGGGCCGACGTCAGTCCGCTGACTCCGGCACCGACGACGACAATCTGTTGGGTACTGGCCACGGCTAGGTGCCGGGAACCCGCATTCCGTTCGGCCCCAGCAGCCCGTTGAGCGTGCCCAGGGTGCCCTGCAGTTGGGCCCCCGCAACCGGCCCGGGAACATCGGCGGGCGCAGGGGCGTCCGGCGTCAGCTGCCAGGGCTGGCAGCCATCCGTCTTGAACGCCTTGTCCGTCGGCTCGATCTTGACCACCTGCGGCTTCTTGGTGAGCGAGTTATCGATCAAGGCGCCGTCCGGGTTAGCCGTCCGCTTCCAGTAGCAGGTGCCATTGCCGACCGGGCCACCGCTGCTGTAGATGCCCGGCACGATGTCGGTACCCACCGCATACAGGCCGTCTTTGTCCATGACCGTCTTGGGTGCGCCCCCCGGCGGTGCGGGCGAGGGTGACGGCGACGCCGCGGGCGACGCCGGTGCTGGGGACGCTGATTGCCCCGGTGCCGGCCCCGGCGCCGGACCATGTGTGTCGTCCGGGTCGGCGCTGGCCGCAACGGTGGACGCGGCGGCCCAGCCCGCGACCATCAGACTCGCCGCAGCCAACCGTGCCGCGGTAGGTACTCCACCCATAGACATCGAGGGTACCGGGGGCAAGAACCTAATTCACATCTCTGTGAGGTCGGCCGAGCGGCGTCGAACGCTTAGGACAGCCGTCGGACCTTGCCCGCGTAGCCGAGCGCGTGCTCGTAAGTGTCGAGGTTGTCCCGCGAAATCCTGGCGTGCACCGGGCGCTCGAGAAAGAAACGCAGCACCGGGTTGTAGGCGTGATATGTCTCGTGAAACGTCAGCACGGTGGTGCCGTCGGGCTGCTCCTCGAGCTGGTGATATCCCTCGGCGCGCGACCACAGCGGCGCGCCGACGGCGATGTAGCGCGACAGCTTGTTCAGCTCGGCTTCGGTCACCGTCTCCCACGACCGCGCCCTGCCGCCGGACAGCAGGTACCGGGGGACCGGGAAGACGCAGGTGCGGACCAGGCCCTCACCGGCCTCGTTGCCCTCGTTCAGGATTTCCATGCTGCCGGTCGGCCACTTGAGCACTCGCGGGCGCGGCGCGTTCGGTGGCACCGGGGGATGCAGCACCCGCCACACCTTTTTCGGCGGCGCGTCGACATGGAATCGCACGGTGTAGGACTGCATCAGCTATCTCCCCAGCCGTCCCAGAACGTGATGGTCTCCGCCGGCGGCCGCGCGGCCGGGCGGAAGTCGGTGCCGATCGTGTATGCGACAGGGAACAGCGCGGCCTGCGTGACGGTCGGCGGAATGCCGAGCAGCTCGGCCACCTCTTTCTCCTTGAACAGATGCATCGTCGTCCACACCGAGCCCAGCCCGCGCGAGCGCAGCGCCAGCAGAAAGCTCCAGCCCGCCGGGATGATCGAAGCCCAGGCCGCCGCGGCGATGCCCGGCTCCGCCGTGTCGATGCGCTGGTTCAGACAGGGGATGACGTGCACCGGAACCTGTCCCAGCGTTTCCGTTAGGCTCATCGCGCTCTGGTACACCCGCTGGGTCTGCGGGTCGGTCGCGTTGTCGACCGCGTACGCCAGGTACTGCGACCCGATGCTGCGGTAGATCTCGGCGATGGCCGCGCGCTTGTCCGCGTCGGTGACCACCAGCCAGCGCCAGTCCTGTGTGTTGCTGGCCGTCGGCGCCTGCATCGCCAGCTGGATGCACTCCAGAATCACCTCGCGACCGACCGGCCGGGCTAGGTCGAGACGCTTACGAACCGACCGGGTGGTGCTCAGCAGTTCGTCGACGGTGGCGATGTCCATTGGTTCCTTCCGGGTTTGTCAGAGGTCGATGGCGCACGACTGGTCTACGCCCAGCACGGTCAGGGAACGTCCCAGGCCCAGAAATACCGCGACGCACAGCGTGAGATCCAGGATCTCCACGTCGGAGAAGGATTCCCGAAGTCGTTGGAAGAACCCGTCATCCATCGACGCATGGTCGTTGGCGAACCGCTCCGCGAACTCGATGGCGAGGCGTTGGCGTGGCGTATAGCCGGGGTAGCCGGCGTATGCGGCGACGTTGTCGTACAACTCGGGTGCGACACCGGCGTCGAGCACCGACTGCGCGCGAAAACCCGAGCACGCCACGCAATCGTTGATCTGCGCAATCCGCATTCTCGCCAACTCACGCTCGTCGGCAGGCAGGATGCTTTGCTGATAGGCGCCGCGGATCATCCGTTCGACCATGCCGCCGAGCTGTGGCCGCAGCGTCCAGATCATGGCGGCCTCGCCACCCGGGCCCTCCGGCACGTCGAGCCTTGCCATAGGAGAACTCCTGCCCGGTAAGGACGGTACCGAGTTGAGCAAACCAGATTCTCAACTCGGCTGTCTAGGTCGGGCGACGAGGCGCAATTGTGCATACGGCTAACCCGGCCTGGACGTGTCAACCTGCCGGAGTTACCGTCCGTTGAGCGGCGTTGCGCCCACCGCCGCGAATGGAGGTCTGTGCGTGCTGTTCATGCACGAGCTGCACACGGTCCGCGGCCGCAAAGAAGACGAGTTCGAAGCCGCCTTCCGTGACGGCTGGATGCCGCTCCTCGGGCGCGGCGACGATGCCCGATTGCTGTGGTACGCCAACCAGGCGCACGGCAGCGGCCCCGCGTACACGGTCGTGACCGTGACCGCCGTTCGCGACGGCGCGGCGTGGGAGAAACTGACCCTGCGAGTACAGAAGGGCGACCTTCAGGACTGGATGCGCGGGCTCGACGAGCTGCGCCACGAGGTCGTCGCAAAGCTGCTGATGCCGCTGCCCTGGTCACCGCTGGTGGGTGTCCGGTTCGACGAGGTGCCGGTCGACGGGCGAGAGCACGAGATGACCCTCTACATGGAAGACACCATGTGGCCCTACGAGGACAAGTTCGAGGAGTACATCGTCCGCTGCGGCGACGTGTACGCCAGGAGCCTCCAGGAGCCGTCCTCCATGCTGACGATGCACGCGGCATTCCAGCCCGCCCTCGGCAGCCACGTACGACGCGAGGTGATCCTGATGCAGCGCATCAGCCGTCCCGAGGCGCTGCTTGACCTGCTCCGCAGCCATATCCCCGCCGAATACCGCGCGCCGGGCACGTGGATGTACGACGCCCTGGACCTGCGCGACCAGTGGACCAGCCGGTTGCTGCGGACCTCCGAGTGGTCACCCCTGTATTAAGCCGCGAATGAACATCGGGACGATCCACGACGCCGCCGCCAGCGGGGATCACGCCCGGGCCGCCCTGATCGTCGGCGGGCACACCGTCGGTTATGGCGAACTTGCAACGGCAGTACGGCAGTGGGCGGCCAGCCTGGCCGCCCACGGCGTCACGCCCGGACAACGCATCGCCGTCGTCGACGGAGCCAGCCTGCTGTCGATCGCCGCATTGCTCGGCGCGACGCGCATCGGCGCCGCGCCCGCGCTGATGAACCCCACGCTGACGCCGCCGGAATTGCGGGCACTGCACACGAATGCCGCCTGCGCCGACGTGGCGGTCGCGGGGGAACACTACGCCGAGCGGGTCCGAGCAGCCGGTGTCCCCACGGCGTTGACATCGACCGATCTGATGGGCCGACCCGAACCCGCCGGCGATGCCGTCGCCGACGATGCCGACGACCGCGACGCGTTAATCCTATTCACCAGCGGCACAACGGGACTCCCGAAGGCTGTCAGCATCAGCGGCCAGCAACTCACCCGCCGCATCACCGGGATGTCGCGCCCCTTCCGGGCCGGCATTAAACCCTCGGTGAGCATGCTGAGCGTCCCGCTGTTCCACGTCGGCGGCGCGCTGGGTCTGCTCGGCAGCCTGTATTCGGGCAACACCACGGTGGTGCAAACGCGTTTCGACGCCGGCGAATGGCTACGCCTGGTAGCCGAGCACCGCGTCAGCACAACGTTCGTGGTGCCGACGATGCTGCAGCGGATCATCGACCATCCCGACTTCCCGGACACCGATCTGTCGTCTCTGATCGCCATCGCCTACGGGGCTGCCGCCGCGCCGCTGAGGCTGGTGCGCCGGGCGATGGCGGCGCTGCCGCACGTGGCGTTGGCCAACGTGTTCGGCCAGACCGAAACCCTGGGCGCTTACACGACTTTGATGCCCGACGATCACCGCGACCCGGCGCGCGCCGGTTCCGTCGGCCGCGCATTACCTGGAGTCGAAGTGCGCGTAGTCGACCCCGCTACAGGCAACGACGTCGAGGCCGGGGCGGTCGGCGAATTGTGGGTCAACAGCGCCCAGAACGTCACCGAAGGCTGGCTGCGCACCGGCGACCTCGCCCGCCAGGACGCTGACGGTTACATCTTCCCTAGCGGCCGGCTGAAGGACACAATCAATCGCGGGGGAGAGAAATTCGGACCGATCGAGGTCGAGGAAGCATTGCGCTCACACCCGGCAGTAGAAGACGCCGCGGTCGCCGGGATCGCCGACGACGAGTTGGGGCAACGCGTCGGTGCGGCCGTCGTGGTGTGCGCGCCGGTGACACTCGACGAGTTGCGCGCACACTGTCGCGGACTGATCGCGCACTTCAAGCTCCCCGAACGCTGCGCGATCGTGGAAAACATCCCGTACAGCGCAACCGGCAAGGTCAACCGTGATCAGCTCGCCGCGCTGATCGCCGATGACACCTAGGAGTCCACGTGCTGTTTCTGCATGAGACCCACAAAGTGGTGGGCACCCGGGAAGACGAATTCGAGGCCGCTTATCGCGAGGGCTGGATGCCCACGCTGGCCGACGACGACACTGCCCGCCTGCTCTGGTACACCAACCACGCACACGGCACCGGGCCTTCCTACACCGTCGTCACGATCACGGGCATCGCCGACGGTGCCTCCTGGGAGAGGCTGGCCCAGCGCGCCCAGCATGGCGATCTGCAGCCGTGGATGCGCGAATTGGACAACCTGCGCCACGAGGTGACGGGCAAGCTGCTGTTGCCGGTGGAGTGGTCGCCCTTGCAGTCGGTCGATCTTTCGGCCGTGCCCACCGATGCTGGAACCCACCCGCTCAGCCTCTTCATGGAAGACACCGGCTGGCCCTACGCGCCGCTCGACGACTACATCCGCTCCTGGAATGACATCTACTATCGGCCGCTGTCGCAGGCACCGGCACGCATGCGCATCCTGGACATCCAGGCCTGTTTCCAAGTCGCGCACGGAAGCTATCAGCGACGAGAAGCCATGCTGTGGCAGAAGATCGACGACTCCAACAACTACGCGGCGCTCATGCATCTGCTGACCAAAGAGGTACCTCCCGAGTACCGCGGGCCCGGCAGCTATATGTTCGAAGCGCTCAAGTATCGCGATCAGTGGGAGAGTCGGCTGCTGCGGACGTCGGACTGGTCGCCGCTGTACTAGGCCTGCCGGCCCAGAATCCGGGCGGCGTCACGCGCCATGTCGGCCACGATGTCGCCGGCCGGCCGAATATCGCGGACGAGTCCGATCGCCTCGCCGACGAGTATGGCTGCGGCATCGAAATCCTCTGCAGCCGTAGCCTTCTCGAAGGTCTCCACCGCTTCGGGCAGGGCAGCCGACAGCTGGTCCTCGTTTCCGTGCCAGGTGTCGAGGAATCGATTGCCCAGCGCTCGCGCATTGTAGTCGGCGGGCCAATCAAGCTGTCGCACAACGTCGTACACCCGAGTCCGGAAAGTATCGTCGCCGCTGGCCGCCACGACGCGCTGATGAGCCCGCGGTGACACCAACGCCTCGGCGCTGGCCCACAACCGGGTGCCGACCAGCGCGCCGTCGGCGCCCAGCGCCAATGCCGCCGCAAGCCCGCGGCCGTCGGCGATACCACCGGCGGCCACGACCAGTGTCGCGGGAGAGCGCGCGCCGACGAGGTCGACGACATCGGGCACCAACGTGAAGGTGGACCGGACGGTCATGCCGTGGCCGCCGGCCTCACCGCCCTGCGCGACGACGACATCCGCGCCACTGTCCAGGGCTTGCCGGGCGTGTTCGAGGTTCTGCACCTGGGCGATCAACGGAATGCCCGCCTCGCGGATGTGTTCGGCGAACGGCCCGAAGTCGCCGAAGGACAACATGATTGCGGCGGGTTGCCGTTCCAGGGCTTCATCGAGCAACTCGGGCGCCTGCGCCAGGCTCCAGGTGATGAACCCGCAGCCGACCAACGCGGCGCCGGCCTGGTCGAATTCGCGGCGCAGCCAGTCGGCGTTGCCGTACCCGCCACCGATCAGGCCGAGCCCGCCGGCCGCCGTCACCGCCGCGGCCAGCCGGCCGCCGGACGCCGTGGCCATCGGCGCCGAAATGATCGGGTGTTTGATGCCGAACAGTTCGGTCAGCCGGGTGTTCATTGGAGTTCCCCGGTGAGGAACTGCGCCCGACCGTGGCCGAAAGACCAGTCCTCGTCCCCATTTTCGGTGATCGACACGATCAGATCGGCCGGATCGACCCCACACCGCTGCGCGAGGTTGGCCGCCAGCAACTCGTAGAACCGTTCCTTCATGGCGCGGGTGCGCCGGCGACTGACCACGTGCACGATCACCAGCCGAGCCGAGCGGTCGATGCCCAGACCGGTGTCCCAGGCCACGATCTCGTGCGCGGGATGGGTGCGCACCACCTGGTATCGGTCACCGGGCGGGACCGCGAACGCTCCGATCACGGCGTCATGCGCGGCGTCCAGCAAGACCTGGACCTCCAACGGGGTGCGCCCTTCGATCAGGTCGATGTATAACAACGGCATTTTCTCTCCTCTGGTCCATGCGTCTCGGCTACGACGTTAGGGCCACCGCAAACGGGAGTGAAATGCCTGTCGCACGACATCTATGCTTGTCAGGCATGGGCGTGCTGGACAGCGGCAGAGTGCAGTTGCGACACCTGCGCGCGTTCGACGCGGTGGCGCGATTGCAGTCGTTCACGCAGGCATCCGAGGCGCTCACGATCACCCAACCCGCGCTGAGCCGCACTATTCAGCAATTGGAAGACGCGCTCGGCGTCACCCTGCTCGATCGCAGCTCCCGGCACGTCGAGATGACGGACGCCGGACGGACGTTCTTCGAGCACGTCGAACGGGTGCTGTCCGAATTCGAACGCGGCGTGGATGCCGTGCGGCGGCAGGCCAGTATTCGCCTCGGATTCAGTTGGCTGTTGCCTGACCCGTGGGCCCAAGACACCGTTGCCCGATTTGAGCGGGCCAACGCAACGAGGGTCAGTTTGATCCGCACCGACGATGCCCTGGCCGCGGTCCAGCAGGGCAGAGTGAACGTCGCGGTGGTGCGCGGCCAGGTGACCTCGACCGCCGTGCGGGTTGTGCACCTGTTCGACGAGGCACGGGTGGCGGTGTGTTCGGTGCATTCCCGCCTGGCTCAGCAATCGGAGCTGGACTGGGGCGACGTCCCGCAATGGCCGCTGGTCGTCAACGTCGCCAGCGGCACCACCGGACCGTGGTCGTGGCCGGCGGGCCAGGGCCCCCAAACTGTGGTCCAGACATCGAATTTCGACGAGTGGATCGAATCCGTTGCCGCCGATCGAGGCATCGGCGTGATCCCGGACGTCGCCGTCCGGCGCAACATTCATCCCGGCGTCAAGTTCATCCCGCTGCGGGGGGCACCGCAGAGCCCGGTCGCCCTGGCTTTTCTGCCGCGCGCCCGCAATGCCGAGCTACGCCGCTTCGTGGAGGCCGCAGTGACCAGCGCCGCTGCTTGCGATACCTGAACTCGGCCAGGCGCGCCGACTCGCGTCGCGAACGCCGGCGGCGGATCAGGCGAGTGACGCCAGACCGGAGCGGACCACATCGATACTGGCCGCCACCAGCTGGCCGAGGTCGCCGGTACAGCCGTTGCGCCCCCAATGCTCCACTGCCACAACGAGAGCCGCTGCCAGGGCCGAGCCCGCGACCTCGGCAGCCAATTCGATGTCGCGCGCGTCCGGATTCCGCTTGCTGACGAAATCCGTCAGCACGGCGGCGAACGAGGACTGCACCACCCGCAAGTGGCCGGCGATCCGTTCGGCGGAGATCAACTCGGCGCGCGCAGTCGCGGCCTGCCGGACCACTTCGAGGTCGTGTGGGAAGGCCGCGACACTGGCCAGCACCGCGTCAAACAGCGACTCGGAGGCCGGCCGTTGCGCAAGCGCCTCGGCCAGCCATTCCAACTGCGACTCGTAGTCCTGGAACAGCACCGACTCCTTGGTCGGGAAGTGCCGGAAGAAGGTGCGTTCGGTAACGCCGGCCTCGGCCGCCAACTCCGTGACCGTTACGTTCGCAAAGCCTTTGCGGGCGAAGCACTTTAGCGCGGCTTGGCGCAGCGCCTCGTGTGTGCAGCGGCGGCGCTGCTCGTGGCGATTCATCGGAACGGTCATGGCGGGCCGATCGTATCGCACCGTTTGAGTCAGTACTGACATCTTCCAATTATGTCAGTACTGACATATTCTTCTCACCACCACCGGCGGAAGGCAGGGTCGAGACCATGAGCACGACGAGATACGACGCGATCGTGGTCGGTGCCGGGCACAACGGGCTGACCGCCGCGGCGATTCTGCAGCGCGCCGGCCTGCGAACCGTGTGCCTGGAAGCCAACACCTATGCCGGCGGCATGGCGGCCACGGTTGAATTGATCGACGGCTTCCGCTACGAGATCGCGGGCTCGGTGCAGTTCCCGACGGCAAGCCAGCTCACCAAAGACCTTGGACTTGACACGCTGCCCGCGATAGAGCCCGAGGTGATGTCGATCAACATCGGCGAAAACGGCGAAGAGCCGATGGTCTTCTATCGCGACCCGATGCAGCTGATGGGTCATCTGAACGAGAAGCACGGCATGGAAGCCGTCATGGGTATGGCCGAGCTGATCGGCTGGAGTCAGGCGCCCGCACGGGCCCTCGGCCGCTTCGAGGTGTGCCAGCGGCCCAAGACGATCGACGAAATGTACGCCTGCGCAACCAATGTCGCCGAGCGCCGGGCGATTCACGAGATGCTGTTCGGCTCGGCGATGGACGTGATCGACCGTTACCTGCCGGACAAGGACAAGCACGCGGTGATGCGCGGAATGCTGGCGTTTTTGGCGGTCAACTCCACCTATCGCGGCCCCTACACACCGGGCAGCGCCGCGTGCCTGGCCTTCGCGCTGGCGGTCCCCGATGACAGCACCGCGATGATGACCAAACTCAAGGGTGGTATCGGCGCGCTCACCGAACACCTGCGCGAGCTTTTCATCTCCCATGGCGGAGAGATCCGCTTCCGCACCAAGGTCGAAGAGATCCTCGTCGAGAACGGCAAGACAACCGGCGTCCGACTGCGCGACGGCTCGACGATCTCGGCGCCGATCGTGGTGTCCAATCTGTCGCCTGACGTGACGCTCACCGAACTGATTGCACCCGAACATGTTCCGGCGGAGTTGGTCTCACGGGTGTCCGGACGCGACCACCGCGCCTCATTCGTGCAGCTTCATTTCGCACTTGACGGGCTGCCCGAGTTCGCACCACCGTATGAGTTCCTCAACGAAGAGGGCATGCAGCAGTCGGTCGGAATCTTCGGCTCACCGGAAACCCAACAGCAGCAGTGGGAGATCTGCCGGCGGGGCCTCGTTCCGGACAACCCGTCGATGGGCATGCAAATCCCCTCGGTGCACGATCCCGCGATGGCACCACCGGGTAAACACGCGGCGAGCGCCTATGCCTACGCCTTCCCGGTCGAAGTCGACCGCGACCAGCACGGCCACCTGAAAAACGAAATGGCACAGCGTGTTATCGACAAAATCACCAAATTCGCGCCGAACTTCTCCGACATCCTGATCCGTCATATCACCTTCGCGCCGTATCACATGAACACGATGTTCGGTGCCCCCGCCGGCGACTTCTGTCACGGCCTGTTGCACCCGGATTTGATGGGACCCAACCGTCCGGGCCCGAAGGGCTTTCTGGACATGCCGATTCCGATCGATGGCCTATACCTGGGCGGGGCGGGATGCCATGGCGGCCCGGGCATCACGTTCACGCCCGGCTACAACGCGGCCTATCAGATTCTCGACGACCGGTAGCCGATCAACCGCCGAACGTTCCGGTCAGCTGCGCCTGCGCCGTGGCGGCCCCGGCGATGGTCTGCGCGGCGCGCGCACCGGCCAGTCCGCCGGGGAGCTGGTAGTCGTTCGGAAGCTGGTAGAGCGTGAAGCGGTAGTGGTGAGTCCCGGTGCCGGCGGGCGGACAGGGTCCTTTATAGGCGGACTGGCCGGCCGTATTCGGCAGCGCGCTCCCGCCGCCGGGAGTCTGACCGTCCGAGGTGCTGCCGGATCCGAACGGTATCCCGGTCACGATCCAGTGGATATACACCCCGTTGACCGCGTCCGGATCATCGACCACCAGTGCCGCCCCCAGCGGCGCCGACCACGTCAACGGTGGCGCGACGTCGGCCCCTTTGCAGGTGTACTGCGCCGGTATGGGCGCGCCATTGGCGAAGGCCGGACTGCTGATCGTCAATGGCATGTCCGGTGCCGCGATCGCGACGCCGGTGCCGGCATTGCCGGCCGCCGCGAGCGTCAATACCAGTCCGCCGATGGCCACGCCGATGCGCCGAGCAGCACTGCATCCCATACCGACCAGTCTCGCCAACTGCGGCCCGAGAAGATAGCCGTCTAGCCCTGCTTTTTGACTTCGATCACTCGCTCGCGAAGCCCCTTGGTCGCGGTGTCCATCAGGCCCTTGGTTCCCCTCCTGATCAGGAACCCGGGCACCGGCACGGTGAGATCCACGGTCAAGTCGAAGCGGACCCTGGTGGAATCGCCGTCGGGGGTCAGCGTGTACCGAGCGTCCTGTGCCCGTTGCTGTTTGGCACTGACCAGCGTCCAGCTCACCCCGTCGTCGTGCACGGTGTACGCGAGCTCCTGTTCTTCGGTGATTCCCACGATCTTGACGACCTGCCGGGATCGGACCGGATGTCCCTGCTCATCGCGCTCCAGAACTTCGACTTTCTGATGAGCCGAGGACCACTCGGGCAAGGATTCGATGTCGAAGAGCACGTCCATAATCTCGTCGGGAGTCGCCTCGATGACGAGTTCGCGCGAATCGGAGACAGCCATCCTCGGAAGATAACCCGGCGCCGCGGCTGCCCAAACGCGTTGACTCAGGGCACCAGGACCACCTTCCCGATGTTCTCGCGCCGCCAGGATCCGGTGCGCGGCGGGCACAAAGTTGCTGCCGCGTCAAAATTTCCAACAGCTCGCGTCGCACCGGATTCGCCAGAGCGAGAAAAACGCGGTCCGGAATCGCCACGTCCGGCACCGTATGTCGGACATTTCCGACACGTCAAGCGCCCGTTCGCCCGTTACATTGCTCCTTATGCGATTCACCTGGGAGCAAGTGACCACCAGCGTGCACCGCTGCCGGCTTCCGTTCTGCGACGTCACCGTGGGTGTAGTGCGCGGACGCGCCGGCACATTACTCATCGACAGCGGAACCACGATGACCGAGGCGGCCGCAATCGACGAGGACGTCCGGCAGCTGACCGGGGGCCCGGTGACCCATATTGTGTTGACGCACAAGCATTTCGACCATGTTCTGGGTTCTTCGTATTTCACCGACGCCGAGATCTACTGCGCGCCCGAGGTTGTCGATTACCTCTCGTCGGCCCACGACCAGATTCGCGCTCATGCCCTGAGTTACGGTGCGGACGCCGCCGAGATCGACCGGGCACTCGCGGCGCTGCGGCCGCCCCGGCACGGCCTCTACGACGCCGTTGTCGACCTCGGCGACCGGGACGTGAGAATTACCCACCCGGGGCGTGGCCACACCACATCGGACTTGATCGTGGTGGTCCCCGGGTTGGACGAGCACGATCACCGCGTCGTGATGTTCACCGGTGACCTCGTCGAAGAGTCCGCCGACCCGTTCATCGATGCCGACTCCGATCTCGCGGCCTGGCCGGCAACGCTCGATCGGCTGCGGGCGATCGGGGGGCGAGAAACGATCTACGTTCCGGGCCACGGAAAGACCGTCGACGCGGAGTTCATCCGCCGCCAACGCGCCTGGCTAGAACGACGTTCTGGCTAGGTGGTCGTTACCGTACAGGCGGCGATGAGTGCGTCCGGATCGGTCACGCTGAGCACCAGCGAGCGCAGCGGGACCGACCTGAGCGGGACTTTCGCCTGTACCGGCGGCTCTATCGTCAATGCCACCAATCCTTTGCCCGAGCCGTTGACCAGCCAGCGGCCATTCGAGTAGTGCACGCCCGCGGTGAACGTCCGCTCATCGGAGGCTTCGGCGTGGGTGATCGACGCGATCGGGATATGGGCCTCGAACGCCCAGCCCATCTTGACGTGGAGAGTCCCGTCAACGACGCGCACCTCACTGGTGTTGGGCCCGAGTCCCAGCGGCGTGGACAACAGCACATACCAACGCTCGTACCGCAATTCCGTCTGCACCGGACCGACCTTACTCGTAGTTTGCTGGATCGGCTGCTTGTCGTTTCATCTATCCGTCTATGCAGTTTGCTGGGTGGGGCGGCCAAACAGGAGTCCGAGGCGCCGTCACGGCGCGGTCCTTACCGAAAAGCACTGCAGCACAGCCTTTTAGGCGTACCACAACATCAGCGACGCGCGGCGCAGCTATCCGGAGTACCCGGTGTGACAACAGTTTTGGCCCGGCTCGGCAATCCGCGAATTACCCATGATGGAAATTCCAGGACCAGGGATAGACTCACGTTCAGCGGACTCGTGCTGGAAGGGGAGCGTAAAACCATGGCCATCATCGACGCGGACACTGAGGTCCCCGCCCCGTTCGACGAAGACGTCGCCGCCGTGCAGCGATACTTCGACGATCCACGGTTCGCCGGGAAGATTCGCCTCTATACGGCCCGCCAAGTAGCAGAGCAACGCGGCACGATACCGACCGACTACACCGTCGCCCGGGAAGCCGCGGCCGCCTTCTATCCCCGCCTGCGCGAACTTTTCGCGGCCAAGAAGAGCATCACCACCTTCGGCCCGTACTCACCCGGGCAGGCCGTGAGTATGAAGCGAATGGGCATCGAGGGGATCTACCTCGGCGGCTGGGCTACCTCCGCCAAAGGATCCACCACCGAAGACCCGGGTCCGGACCTGGCGAGCTACCCGCTGAGCCAGGTGCCCGAGGATGCGGCGGTGCTGGTGCGCGCGCTGCTGACCGCCGACCGGAACCAGCAGTACCAGCGACTGCATATGAGCGATCAGCAGCGCGCGGCGGCCAAGGAGTACGACTACCGGCCGTTCATCATCGCCGACGCCGACACCGGTCACGGCGGTGACCCGCATGTGCGCAACCTGATCCGCCGCTTCGTGGAAGCCGGCGTACCCGGCTACCACATCGAAGACCAGCGTCCGGGCACCAAGAAGTGCGGTCACCAGGGCGGCAAGGTCCTGGTGCCGTCCGACGAACAGATCAAGCGACTCAACGCCGCCCGCTTCCAGCTCGACATCATGCGGGTGCCGGGCATCATCGTCGCGCGGACCGACGCCGAGGCGGCGAACCTGATCGACAGCAACTCCGATGAGCGCGACCAAGCGTTCCTGCTCGGCGCGACCAACTTGGACATTCCGTCCTACAAGGCCTGTTTCCTGGCGCTGATGCGGCGCTTCTACGAGCTGGGCGTCAAGGAGCTCAACGGTCATCTTCTCTATGCGCTCGCCGACGGCGAGTACGGCATCGCCAACGCCTGGCTCGAACGTCAGGGCATCCTGGGCCTGGTCTCCGATGCGGTCACCCAGTGGCGGCAGGACGGTCAACACTCGATCGACGACCTCTTCGACCAGGTCGAGTCGCGGTTCGTCGCAGCGTGGGAAGACGACGCCGGGCTGATGACCTACGCCGATGCCGTGGCGGAAGTGCTGGCATTCGGCGAACGCGAACACGACGAACCGGCGACCATGAGCTCCGACGAGTGGCGCAAGTTCGCCGCCCGGACGTCGCATTACGCGGCTCGCGAGAAGGCCCGCGAGCTGGGTGCCGCGCCGGACTGGAGCCCCGAGCTGGCCAGGACGCCCGAGGGCTACTACCAAGTGCGCGGCGGCATTCCGTACGCGATCGCCAAATCGCTCGCGGCGGCGCCGTTCGCCGACATCCTCTGGATGGAGACCAAGACCGCGGACCTGGCCGACGCCAAGCAATTCGCCGACGCGATTCACGCCGAGTTCCCCGACCAGATGCTGGCCTACAACCTCTCGCCGTCGTTCAACTGGGACACCACCGGCATGACCGACGAAGAGATGAAGCAGTTCCCGGTGGAGCTGGGCAAGATGGGCTTCGTCTTCAACTTCATCACCTACGGCGGGCATCAGATCGACGGCGTCGCCGCCGAGGAGTTCGCCACCAACCTGCGCCAGGACGGCATGCTGGCCCTGGCCCGGCTGCAGCGCAAGATGCGTTTGGTCGAGTCGCCCTACCGGACGCCGCAGACTCTGGTCGGTGGTCCGCGCAGCGACGCCGCGCTGGCCGCGTCGTCGGGACGCACCGCGACCACCAAGGCGATGGGCAAGGGGTCGACCCAGCACCAGCATCTGGTGCAGACCGAGGTGCCCAAGAAGCTGCTGGAGGAGTGGCTGGCCCTGTGGAGCGAGCACTACCAGCTGGGCGAGAAACTTCGGGTCACGCTGCGGCCGCGCCGCGCCGGCTCGGATGTGCTGGAGCTCGGGATCGTCGGCGAGGGCTCTGACCCGCAAGAGCAGCTGGCCAACGTCGTCGTCGACCCGATCAAGGACCGGCACGGCCGCAGCATCCTTCAGGTGCGCGACCAGAACACCTTCAGCGAGAAGCTGCGCCAGAAGCGGCTGATGACGCTGATCCACCTGTGGCTGGTGCATCGCTTCAAGGCCGATGCGGTCTACTACGTGACGCCGACCGAGGACAACCTGTACCAGACCGAGAAGATGAAGTCCCACGGGATCTTCAGCCACGTCTACCCCGAGGTCGGCGAGATCATCGTCGCCGAGGTGAACAAGCCGCGCATCGCCGAGCTGCTCAAGCAGGATCGGGTGGCGCTGCGCAAGTTGATCACCAAGGAAGACTAGTCGTCAAAGCCAACCGGTCCGCGAAATTGCTTGGCAGGCTTGGTATTTCGTGATGCCGCGGTTACACCGCGCTATGGTTCGTGTTCTTGCGGACGAGGCCGTCATTGTGCTGTCGAACAACGCATGCGTAACGCTGCTAGCCGCCGCAAACGTGAAAGCGATCACAATGGCTATTTTAGCTTCCTGCAATAGTTGCATAGGTGTACATTTGCTATTGGACAGACGTGCAGCAGACCTAGAACGGCGAAAGGACACTTCGATGAAGTCTTCAACCAAGATGACGATCACGACCTTCGGTGCGGCGAGCGCACTCGCACTCGTCGTCGGAGTCGGCGGCGTCGGGCCCGCCCCGGCCGCAGCCGCGCCCGCCCCGATGACCCACGCGTCGTCGAGCGCCGCGCCGGCGAGCCAGCACGTTGCCGCCGCCCCCGGCAATGTGCACCAGGCAGTTCTCGTCGCTTGCATCTCGGGCCTCAACTGCGGATAGGCGCCAATCCGCATCAAGCAACCGGTGGCCCATCTCGACTACGAGATGGGCCACCGGTATGTCCGCTCCTCGTTGTGCGGTTTGCGGCACGCACCAACGGGTACGAGGGAATGAGTTTCGCTGAGTGTCGGGAGGAGTCTGATGAGAACGGAAGCTCGGACCGCGGTCGCGCTTTTCGGCGGTGCGGCCATGCTCGTTTTGACGGTTGGCTGCGGTGGAGGCGGCAACAAAGCACCTAGTAGCACCACAACTACGACGACCAACACGACGTCCAGCGTCGCGCCGTCGACGGCCCCGGATACCGGCAGCCCGAGCGGCACCGGCGGACCGGGCGGCGGCGGTGGCACCGTGCCCGGTGGCCCGACCGGCGGTGGCGGACCCGGCGGGGGAGGCGGCAGCATTCCCGGCGGTCCCACCGGTGGTGGCGGGCCCGGCGGCGGTAGCGGCAGCATCCCCGGCGTCGGTGGCGGCGGCGGCGGACCCGGTGGTGGCGGCGGTTGCATCGGCAACATCTGCGGTGGCACCTGATCGCACTTGCCTGACTAGGACTTGCTCGGGGTAGCCGAGGGGGTTATGTCGATCTGGCCCCCTCGGCTGAGCAACCAAAAACGCGGCGGTTGAGACAATCCACGCTGTCGCGCCGCTGATCTATTTTGAGGCTCGCCGGCCTGAGTTATGGTTCTCCGCAACGCGTCAGCAAGGAGACCTTCGATGGCGAAGCTCAGGTTCGGATACTTCATCGCGCCGTTCCACCGCGCGGGCACCAATCCGACGTTGGCCATCCAGCGCGACCTCGAGTTCGTCCAACACCTCGACGCCCTCGGCTTCGATGAAGCGTGGATCGGCGAACACCACTCGGCCGGCAGCGAAATCATCGCGTCGCCGGAGATCTTCATCGCCGCCGCCGCGGAACGAACCAAGCGGATCAAGCTGTGTACCGGGGTCATCTCGCTCTCGTATCACAACCCGCTGTGGGTCGCCGACCGGCTGATGATGCTGGACCACCTCACCCATGGCCGAGTGATCGGTGGGGTGGGCCCCGGCTCGCTGCCCAGCGATTCGTCGATGATCGGGCTGACCCCGACCGACACCCGGGAGTTGTTGGACACCAACCTCGACATCGTGGTCCGGCTGCTGCGGGGGGAAACGGTGAGCGCCAAGACACCCACGCATGAACTCCACAACGCCAAGCTGCAGCTTGCCCCGTACTCCGACGGCGGGGTGCCACTGGCGGTGGCCGCGGTCGCTTCCCCGACGGGCGCACGGCTGGCCGGCCGGCACGGCATCGGCCTGCTGTCCATCGGCGCGACGTTGACCATCGAGGGCTTCAACGCGCTGCAATATCACTGGGACATCGTCGAAGAACGCGCCGCGGTGTTCGGCACTGAGGTCGATCGCCGGAACTGGAGCCTGGTCGGGCCGTTCCATATCGCCGAAACCGACAAGCAGGCGCGCGAGGACGTGAAGTTCGGCCTCGAGCCGTGGTTCCGGTACTTCCAGAAAGTGGCCGCGTTCCCGCAGATGACCATGCCGGGCGAGCAGATCGACGAGATGATCGACGTCATCAACGAGAACAGGGCGGGCGTGATCGGCACCCCGGAGCGGGCGCGGGCGCAGGTGCAGCGGATGTGGGACCAGTCCGGCGGCTTCGGCTGCATGCTGCAGATGGGCCACGAGTGGGCCAATCCGGCGGCCACCAAACGGTCTGCCGAATTGTTCGCCGCCGAGGTGATGCCGCACTTCCAGGGTCTTGCGCAGCCGACGCTCGATGCGGCCGCGCGGGCCAGCGAAGCGCGCGAAGGGCTGGCGGAGTCGCAGAATCAGGCCGTCGAGCACATGACCAAGAAGTACCAGGACGAGCTCAACTCGAAGGCGTAGTCGCGCACAGCCCGAACCAGCGCGCGAGCGCCCGGCGAAGTTCGGCGACATCGGGCAACGCCGCCGACGATGCCCACGCCACGTAGCCGTCGGGGCGCACCAACAGTGCGGTGGCCGACACCTCGCCATCGGGCCGTCCGACAGCGACGGTGAGCTGGTCGGCGGCGTCGGTGACCGCGGCGGCCACGCAGCCGGCCTCGGTGAGATCGATCAGCAGGGGGAGTCCGGTGCGGGCCAGCTCCGCCACGCGTCGCGTCTGGCCGCCGTTGCTGACGCCGAACTCCGGCACCCAGTGTCCGGTCAGCGGATGTGCCTGCGGGTCTGCGCTGTAACGGTTTTCGGCCCCGGATATCAGGTTGCTCAGGCGGCGCGCGATGTCGGAATCGGTGAGCAGTTCGGAAAACAGTTGCCGCAGGGCGGTGACCTCGGGCCCGGGCCGCACGAGTGCCAGCTGCGCGCGGCTGTGCATGATGACGCGCTCTGCCGCGGGCCGGCGTTCGGCTTCGTAGGTCGTCAGCAGTTCGGGCTCGACGCGCCCACGCAGGACCGCGGCAAGCTTCCAGCCGAGATTCACCGCATCCTGCAGGCCCAGATTGAGCCCCGGGCCGCCCATCGGGGAGTGGACGTGCGCGGCGTCGCCGACCAGGATCACCCGTCCCGCCCGATACCGCGACGCGATTCTGGAGTTGATCCCGCAGAACCTGCGCAGATCCGGCGCTGCGTCGGGGGACACGGCCCGCAGCGGCACGTCGGCACCGAGCACCCGCTTGGCGCTGGCCTCCAGTTCGGCCAGGCTCATCGGCGGTTGGTCGTCGGCGTCGTCCAGGGGTTCTTCGCGGGCCGCTGCGTCCAGCTCGAAGACGATCATCGCCGCGCGGCCACCGAGCGCGCCGTAGGCGAAAACACCGTGATCGGCCCGATGGAACTGCAGCGGGGGCACCCGGCCGAACCCGGGGACGTCCAGCCCGCCGCTGACCGGGTCGATCCAGTCGGCGGGCGGCAGTACGTCGAATCCCATCCGGGCGACGAGGTCATACGACGACATCCCGGGGAAATCGATGCCGGCCAGCTTGCGCGTCATGCTGGTGCCACCGTCGGCGCCGATCAGGTACTTGGTGCGCAGCGCATAGGTTCCGCCGGGCCCGGCGACGTCCACCGTGACAGCGGCGGCGTCCTGGTCGAAACCGATCAGCGCGTGACCCCACCGAAGGTCGACGTCGTGCTGGTCCGCCCGATCGGCAAGCGCCTGAACCAACTTGGGTTGCTGGACGGGCAGCAGGAAGACCTGCGAGTCGATCATCGACGTGAGATCCAACGGGAAGGCCGCGAACATCGGGCGAGGGTTGAGCCGGGGCGGGTCCGAGGTTCCCGCGAGGGCGCCATAGAGGCCGCGATGGTCGAGGATCCGAACCCCCTGCCCGATAACGCCGTTGGCACGCCGCATGGGGTTAGGGCCGGGCATCGGGTCCAGCACCACCGGACGGATCCCGTTCAATGCCAGTTCGCCGGCCAGCATCAGCCCGTTGGGACCGCCACCGGCGATGACGACGTCAATCACTTAGCCCAGCTTAATAGTTGCGGAGCGGGCCGACAAACATCGGCGCAACTGACAGCGCCGGATTTCATAATGCGGCACCAGCCGCCTCCCAGCGCAGAGCTAACAACGCGGCGCATACCTGGAGCATGAGCACCCCTGGGCACCACCAGTTCATGCGAGTCGTCTTCGCCGGGGTCGCGGGCATCGCGATGACGGCATTCGTCGACGCGGCACACGTGCCGGCCACTAACGGCACATCCGGCCACGTGCGCTTCACCGCCGACGACAACGACGACCAGGCGCAACTACAGCAGCAATTGGCTCAGCAGCAGTTGCTGTTGTCCGAGCAGCAAGCCGAGCAACAGAACGAAGCGGCACAACAGCAGTTCGAGCAAGACATGCAGCAGGCGCAGCTGACCGAACAACAGGCCAACGACCCCTAGCGTGCGCCGTCAGGTCAGCGCTCGGCCGCCTTCACAAGGCGATCCGCCAGAAGCTTGACCGCGCCGCCCAGCGCCGCGCGCGTCGCCGGCCCGGTTCCGCGAATCCTCTCGACGAACGATCCCGACCAGCGGATGTCGGTGCCGCCGGCCGCGTTGGGCGTCAACACCACCTCGCCCCGGTAATCCTTTGCCGGCGATGGCCCCACCAGCTTGTAGACCTGCCGGCGATCCTGCTCGTACTCGACGATCTCCTCACGCGCCAGGATCGGAGGCACCCCGATCTGACGAATCGCGCCGACCCCACCCGGCGCCGGATCACCTTGGCGCGCCCAGCTCGAGCGCAGCACGATCGGCTTGGCCCAGCTCGACCAATTGGCCCCGTCCGCCAGCAGCCGGAACACGGTTGCGGCAGGCGCACTACAGGTCCGATTGACCTCAAACGAAAATTTGCGACCTGACATAGCCGCGTACCCTACCGCCACCGCGATGGGCCCGGTCCCGGGGTGCGGACCTGCGTCGACGCGGGTGTCGAGGCCGGTGAAATCCGGCACACACCGGCTGTCTCACGTGCATACTCACCGTGTGCGGGTTCCGGGTGGTCGTGGTGTAGCGCGGCGGCCCCATCGGAGGACGCGAGTGTCACTGGTGTTGTGCGCGGTCGTGTTATCGCTGTGCAGCTGCGACAAGGTGACCGTCACCCCTGCGTCGAAACCGCCCACGTCTACCAGCAGCGCCGTCACTTCGAATGACAACTCGCTGATCAAAACCAACAGTCAGCGGGTGCTCGACGACGCGGTCAACGCCGCGGGGCCGGGCTGCTCGGCCGCCGTGGGTTCCAAAGGCACCGTCGTGTGGACCGGAGTGCGCGGCGTTGCCGACACCGCGACCGGCGACCAGATCACCCCCGACACCGTGTTCGACATCGGCTCGGTATCCAAGCAGTTCACCGCCACCGCCGCCCTGTTACTCGCCGATGCGGGAAAGCTGGCCCTCAACGACACACTCGCCCAGCACCTACCGGAATTCCCCAAATGGGCCGCCACCGTCACGATCACCCAATTGATCCACCAAACCAGCGGCATTCCCGAGTACGAAGGGCTGCTGGTAAAGCAGGGGTTCGCGGTCAGTGACCGGACCACGCAGGAGCAAGCGCTGCAGGCGGTGGCGGCGGTGCCAAAACTGAATTACCAGCCAGGCAGCCAATTCCGGTACTCCGACTCCAACTATTTATTGCTCGGCGAGATCGTGCACCGGGTGTCGGGCACGCCGCTGCCGCAATTCCTCAGCACGGAAATCTTCGGTCCGCTCGGCCTGGGGATGGTGATGGATCCCGTCGGGAACGTTCCGCATAAGGCTGTCGCCTACGCCGGCGGCAGCGACGGATATCGGATGACCGCTTCGGCCTGGGAACAGATCGGCGACGGGGCGGTCCAAGCCTCTCCCAGCCAGCTGGTGCAGTGGGGCGACAACTACCGAACCGGTCGCGTGGGTGGGCCCAAGCTACTGCAGGCGCAGCTGGCGGGGGCGGTGGAGATCGGGCCCGGCATCCCCGTGCATTACGGCGCCGGGATCTACATCAAGGCCGACGGCACGCTCGACCACGACGGCGCCGCACCCGGCTTCGTCACCGCTTTCCGCGTCAGCAAGGACCGGCAGACAGCCATCGCGGTCAGCTGCAACACCGACGACCAGATCCCGGAAGCCTTGACCGACTCGTTGGCGAAGCTCTGGATGTAGCTCGCTACCAACATTTTCGCCAGCCTCAGCCGATCACACCGGTGACCGTGCGGCCGTCCTTGAGTTCGAGATTGGTCACGGCCATCGACGCGGGCAGGGTGGCAACCAAATTGCCCAGGCCGGCTTCGGAGATCCGGAACAATTCACCCGTCCGGCCGTCGGCTGTCCGGATGTGTTCGACGAACCGGGCGCCGAGCCGCTGCAGCGGCCGGTGCAGTGGCTGTCCGAACACCGCCAGTTCGACGCCGCTGCGCACCAACAGTTCCGAAGCGGTGCCGATCAGTCGCGCGCCGATATCGGCAGCGATCTGGTCGTTGAAGGCGGGGACCACGATCGTCACGCCGAACGGAGACCCCGCAGGCGCCGGCGCGACGGGCACGGTGACCGCGGCCATGTCGAGCAGATTGCAGAAATTGGTATACGTGCCCATGCGACGGCTGATCCCGACGGGATCAGCGCTTACCTCACTGCGCGTGGGATGTTCGGTGGTGGTGGGCAGCAGCAATGCGTCGAAACCGGCGAGCAGGCAACCAGCATCGGCCCGCGCCCGCACCAGCGTGTCCAGGTCAGCGGCGAACGCTGGGCCGGTGACTTCGCGCGCCGAGGTAATGATCGATGCGACGACGGGATCCGCGCTCGCCGGTGCGGTCTCCAGGAATTCGCCGACCGCCGCATAGCGTTCGGCGACGATCGCGCCGTCATACAGCAGCAACGCGGCATCCAGCAGCAGGGAGATGTCGACGGGCGCGACGCTGCACCCGGCGTGGATCGCACGACGCACGGACTGTGCGAACGCCTCGCGGTAGCCGGGGCACAGCGCGGTGAGGTTCGCGGCTTCCGGGATCGCCAGCCGTGGGGCGTCCGGCGCCGCGAGGCGAACATCGGCGGGCCACGGGCGGCTGCGCGGATCGCGCGGGTCGGGTCCGGCCATCACGGCGACCGCGGTTTCGGCCAGCGCGAGGTCGTCCGCCAGCACGCAGACGGCGTCGTAGCTCGCGCAAGCCGGGACAACCCCATGGGTGGGGATGATCCCCAGGGTGGGTTTGATGCCGACCAGACCGTTGAGCGCGGCGGGGACTCGAATCGATCCGGCAGTGTCGGTGCCGATGCCGATATCGGCGATGCCCAGCGCCACGGCGACGGCGGAACCAGAACTCGACCCTCCTGAGGCCAAGTCCGGATGACGCGAATTACGAACGGCGCCATAGGGACTGCGGGTGCCGGCCAATCCGCAACCGAATTGGTCGAGATTCGTCTTACCGAGCACGACGGCCCCGGCTTCGCGGAGTCGTTCGATGGCGACCGCCGTGGCCGCCGGCTGGTAGGCGAACTCGCGGCATCCCGCGGTGGTCGGTAGACCCGCCACGTCGATGTTGTCCTTGACGGCGACCACCAGCCCCGCCAGGGGCAACCGCTCACCCGCGGCGAGGCGGTGTTCGACGGCCACGGCATCGTCGCGCACGTCGGCCTGCTCGCGCAGCGTGATCCAGACCTCGGGCCGGTCGGCCTCGGCGATCATGCGATACGCGGCGGCCACCCGCGCAGTCGGTGAAAGACGCGTCGGCTTCACAAGACGTGGGGCGCGATCAGGACCGCTGCGCCGGCGACCGCGAAACCGATCAGGAACGCGATCACCGTAAAGCCCATCACCTGACGCACGTTGAGCTTCGCGATCGCCAGCACCGGCAATAGCCAGAACGGCTGAATCATGTTGGCGACACCCTCGCCGACGGCGACCGACATCGAGATCAGTCCCAGGTAGGCCGGCGAGTGCTGGCCGATGGCCAGTGCCGAACCCACCGCGATCGGCCCCTGCACCGCCCAGTGCCCGCCGCCGGACGGGACGAACAGCGAAATGATAACGGAGCCAACGAATGTCAGAAACGGCAGCGTGTACTGATCGGCGCCGCGTACTAGGGCCTCGGCGAGCACCGTCTGCAGCGCGCGACCGGATCCCGCAGGCAAATAACCCAGCAGGCCGGCGATTCCGCCGTACAGGGGATATTGCAGCAGTAATGGGCCTGACACTTTCGCCGCGCCGGAAAACGCGCGGATAAAGCGAATCGGCGTGCCATGCAGCAACGCACTGGTGACGGTGAACAACATGATCATCGACGAGATGTTCAGCGCGAAACCGCTCACCACGAAATACGTTATGCCAGAGGCGAATACGAGGACGTTGAGAATCCAGAGGCCCTCCAGCCGCTCGGCGAACGTCGGTGGACCCTGCGGCGGATCCGGTACCGGCTCTTCGCCGAACACCGCCGGGTCGGGTTCCAGACTTTCATCGGGTTCCATCCGCCAGATCGTGGCGGCGACCAGCGCCACCATCGCGATGACGGCGACCCAGCTGTAGGGCTGAAAGATCGTCAACTTCAGCGGCACGATCAGTCCGGTCATCTTGTGAATCACGTTGATGGGGCTGGTCGTATCGGTGTTGGCCAACGCGATCGACGACGACAAGCCCTGCGTCCAAACCAGGTAGCCCATAAACCCGGTCGCGATCAGGTAACCGAAATGCACGTGGGGGAGCCGCTTTGCGACCTGTCGCGCGACCAGTGCACCTGCCACCAGGCCCAGTCCCCAGTTCAACAGCGAGAAGAGGCTACTGACACCGAAGCACAGCAGGGCTCCCTGCACCTGATTCTTCGGTTTACTGGCCAGTGCGATGATGGCCCGTTTCACGACGGGTGCCTCGGCCAGCGTGTAACCCGTGACCAGGATCAGCACCATTTGGAACGCGAAGGTGAAGATGTTCTGCGCGCCCCACACTCCGCCGTACCACGCTTTGAGCACCCCGGTGGGTGTCGCGCCCCGGACGAGCAGCGCGACAAGTCCGACCACGATCAGCGTCAGAATGACGGCGAACAAATACGGGTCGGGCATCAAGCGTTCGACATACCGGACGCACAGCATCGTGAGTCGCTGCATGAGGCCGCGACGCCCGACATGTTGTTCTTTCGTGGTCGTCATCGGCCCGCCCTTAACCGCGCTGCTGCGCCCGCGTCGTGCGCTCGTTGAATAGTGGAAACGCTTAGGTAACTCTAGATTGGTTGCCGCCGCGTGGCCTTAAATGAACTCGTAGACAAAGACAACGACGATTGCCACCGCCAGCAGAATCAGGCTCACGACGATGACGGCACGGACACCGCGGGACTGGCGATGGAACCAGTGCTGCAGTTGGGAAAAGCGCCAATCCGTCCACGCATAGGCGCGCGCGGCCCACAGCGCTTCGACCGCGAGCAAGCGGAACGCGACCAGCAGCCCGGGGATCCCGACTTCGGGGAGTAACACGATCAGCGGAATGGACGCGACGAGCAGCACGCCGCCCAGCACGGCAAGGCTCACCCGAACCGCCATCGCCTTGGCCCGCCACTGAGCGCGATAAGCGAGCACTCGGGCCAGTGCGGCCTCGCGCGTCTCGGGGTGTTGATCGGGAGAGTCCACGGTTGCTCCTCAAGGCCCCCGCGGCGGTGTCGACTCGGACTCTAGCCGACGGCCGGATCCGAAGCGCGGTATCGCGGCCCACCTAGACTGCGGGTATGGATGACGGTTCCCGACAGGACTCCGTGGCTCCAAAAGGCCTGCTACGAATAGAGGATTGCCTGAACGCCAATGGCGAGATCTCGTTGCCGCCGGGAACCACGTTGATTTCTCTGATCGAGCGCAACGTAGACAATGTCGGCGATTCCATTGCCTACCGCTACCTGGACCACTCCCGCGCGCAAGGCCACACCCTCGAAGTGACCTGGGCCCAACTGGGTGTCCGATTGGAAGCCATCGCCGGACGCATCCAGCGGTTCGCGGGCGATGGCGACCGGGTGGCGATTTTGGCGCCGCAGGGCCTCGACTACGTCGCCGGCTTCTACGCCGCGGTCAAGGCGGGCACCATCGCGGTGCCGTTGTTCGCACCCGAGCTGCCGGGCCATGCCGAGCGCCTGGAGACGGCACTGCGCGATTCCGAGCCGACCGTGGTGTTGACGACCTCCGCGGCGAAAAACGCAGTCGAAGACTTCCTGGCCGAGTGCGCCCAGCTGCGCCAGCCGCACGTCGTCGTCATCGATCAGATCCCCGACTCGGTTGGGGAGTCGTTCGTCCCCGTCGAGCTGGACATCGACCGGGTTTCCCACTTGCAGTACACCTCGGGTTCGACCCGGCCGCCGGTCGGCGTCGAAATCACCCACCGGGCCGTGGGCACCAATCTGACCCAAATGATTCTGTCGATCGATCTGCTGAACCGGAACACCCACGGGGTGAGCTGGCTGCCGCTGTACCACGACATGGGACTGTCGATGATCGGCTTTCCCGCGGTGTACGGCGGCCATTCCACGCTGATGTCGCCGACCGCGTTCGTGCGCCGGCCGCAGCGGTGGATCCAGGCGTTGGCCGCGGGGTCCAGGGAAGGCAACGTGGTCACCGCCGCACCCAACTTCGCCTACGAGTGGGCGGCACAGCGCGGCCTGCCGGCGGCCGGCGACGACATCGATCTGAGCAATGTCGTGCTGATCATCGGCTCCGAACCGGTCAGCATCGAGGCGATCGCGACGTTCAACAAGACGTTCGCGCCGTACGGGTTGCCGCGCACCGCATTCAAGCCGTCGTATGGCATCGCGGAGGCGACGCTGTTGATCTCCACGATCGAGCCGAGCGCCGAGGCGAAGGTGGTCTACCTCGACCGTGAGCAGCTGGGCGCGGGGCGCGCGGTGCGGGTCGGCGCGGACGCGCCGGGTGCGGTGGCGCACGTTTCGTGCGGTCGGCCCGCTCGTAGCCTGCGGGCGGTGATCGTCGACCCCGACACCGCCGACGAATTGCCCGACGGCATCGTTGGCGAAGTCTGGTTGCAGGGCGACAACGTCGGCCGGGGCTACTGGCGGCGCCCCGAAGAAACCGAGCGGACATTCCACGCGCACCTGCGGTCGCGGCTGACCGAGGGCAGCCGCGCCGAAGGGTCGGCGGCCGAGCGCTGGTGGCTGCGGACCGGCGACTTGGCCGTGTATTTGGACGGCGAGCTCTACGTCGCCGGCCGCATCGCGGACCTGGTGGTCGTCGGCGGCCGCAATCACTACCCGCAGGACATCGAGGCCACCACCGCCGAGGCGTCGCCGATGGTGCGACGCGGCTACGTGACGGCCTTCGCGCTGCCGGACGACGGTGGCGTGGTGATCGTCGCCGAGCGCGCGGCGGGCACCAGTCGCGACGATCCGCAGCCGGCGATCGAGGCGATCAAGGCCGCGGTGTCGCATCGCCATGGCCTGACCGTTTCCGACGTGCGCTTGTTGCCGGCCGGGGCCATTCCCCGCACTACCAGTGGGAAGCTGGCGCGCCTGGCCTGCCGCGCTCAGTACCTTGGTGGGGGCTGGCGTTAGCGACTGGCTCGAATTCCGGTGAATTCTGCAGTCCGAATTGTGGTCGCTCCCGCATCCCATTACGGTCAATTCGCCCGACCAAATAACTCACTCACTTCGATGATCGCCGGCCAGGCGCGAGTCAGGGAGGCACGATGGTCGACCTACCGCGGGTGGAAGACGAATTCGCCGGAATCGTCAAGCCATCGATAGCCGAATCCACCGCCGTCCCGACATCGATCGCCTATCCACCGCCCGGTGCTCCGAACGTCGTCGTGGTACTGCTCGACGACGTCGGATTTGGCGCCGCATCCACATTCGGCGGCCCGGTTCCGACGCCGTCGCTTGATCGTGTCGCCAATATTGGGTTGCGGTACAACCAATTTCACACCACCGCCCTGTGCTCACCAACGCGCGCTGCGCTGTTGACCGGTCGCAACCATCACAGCGCGCACATGGGCACCATCTGCGAGATCGCCTACGGTTTTCCCGGCTACGACAGCGTAATCCCGCTGAGCACGGCCACGATCGCGCAAATTCTGCGGATGAACGGCTATGGCACCGCGTTATTCGGCAAGGCGCATTTCACGCCGACGTGGGAAACCGGCCCAGCCGGCCCGTTCGACCGCTGGCCCACCGGACTCGGGTTTGAACGCTTCTACGGCTTTCTCGGCGGTGATACATCTCAATACGAACCGGCCCTCTACGACCAGACCACGCCTGTTGAGCCCTACCTCGGCCGTGACGATTACCACCTGACCGAGGACCTTGCGGCGAAGGCGATCGACTGGATCCGGTTACAGAACAGCTCCGCCCCGTCGAAGCCGTTCTTCGTCTACTTCGCGCCCGGAGCAACACACAGCCCCCACCAGGTGTGGCCGGAATGGTCGCAGCGCTTCGCGGGCCAATTCGACGACGGCTGGGATGCGTTGCGGGAAAGCATATTTGCGCGCCAAGTCGAGATGGGAATCGTTCCGGAGACCGCGAAGCTGACACCGCGGCCCGAGCAAATACCGGCCTGGGCGGACTATGACGACCGGTACAAGCCGGTGGCCCGACGCCTGATGGAGGTCTATGCGGGCTTCCTGGCGCATACGGATGCCCAAGTCGGTCGGCTGATCGACGCTATCGACGAGTTGGGCCAGTGGGAGAACACGTTATTCATCTACGTGTGCGGTGACAATGGCGCCTCGGCGGAAGGAACATTGCACGGCGCGTGGAGCTCGCCGGCGTTCCAGAACGGCCTGCCCGAAGACCCCGAATGGCTGCTGGAGCACCTGGCCGACTTCGGCACGCCCCGTTGCGAGAACCACTACAACGTCGGCTGGGCCTGGGCGCTCGACGCGCCGTTTCAGTGGATGAAGCAAGTGGCATCGCACTTCGGCGGGACCCGCAACGGTCTCGCCATCTCCTGGCCGCAGGGGATCAGCGCGACGGGGGAGCAGCGCAGCCAATTCCATCACGTGATCGACATCGTCCCCACCATCCTCGACGCCGCCGGCATCGACATGCCCACCCGCGTCAACGGCGTCGAGCAGAAGCCGATCGAGGGTGTCAGCATGCGGTACTCGTTCGACGACGCCGCCGCGGCCAGCCGCCGCACCACGCAGTATTTCGAGATCTTCGGCAATCGTGCTGTGTATCACCACGGTTGGATCGCCTCGTGCTTCCATGGGCGGCTCCCGTGGATCCGCACCCAGCGCCAAACGGATTTTGGCGACAGCGAACGCTGGGAGCTCTACCACCTCACCGAGGACTTCAGCCAAGGTATCGACCTGGCCACCCGATACCCGGAGAAGCTCAACGAACTCAAGGCCGTATTCGACGCCGAGGCGCGCAAATACGACGTCTACCCGCTCAACGATGCGACATTGGCCCGGGCGCTGCCCGCCAACCGGCCCAGCCTGCTCGCGGATCGTACGTCGGTCACCTATTACGCCGGTCAGGTGCGCATTCCCGAAACCGCGACGCTGAGCTACACCAGCACGTCGTTCGAACTGCGCGCACAGTTGCGCATCCCGCCGGGCGGCGCGCATGGGGTGGTGATCTGTCTCGGCGGGGCGATGGGTGGGTGGACGCTGTACCTGCGGGACGGCATTCCGCATTTCGCCTACAACTATCTGGGTCATGCGCTGACGACGATCGCTGCGCCGGCTCCGTTGCCGGAAGGCCAAGTCACGCTGGGACTTTCATTCGACTACGACGGCGGCGGGTTCGGCAAGGGAGCATCGGTGTCGCTGCACGTCGACGAGACCGCGGTGGCCGGCGGCCGGGTCGAGCTGACCGTGCCGTTTCGATTCTCGATGAGTGGCGAGACCCTGGACGTAGGCACCGACACCGGCTCCCCGGTCGCGCCGTACGGGCACGACTATCGGTTCACCGGCGGTATCGACCGAATCGACGTCACCGTACGCCCGCACCCCGCCGACCTGGCTGACGCGATCGCGGAGGCGGAAATGCGTGCCGCGCTCGGTGCGCAGTAGTCGAAACACTAAGGCCCGACCGGTGACCGACATGTGGAGCAGTCTTCTCCCGCTGATTGCCGGAAGCGCTTTCGAGCCGATCGAACTCATCATCACAATCATGCTGCTGGGCACGCCTTTGGGCGTCCGGGCTGCCGGAGCCTGGATAGGTGGGCATGTCAGCACCCGACTGCTTCAAGGGTTGATCTTCGGCATGATCCTGCATTGGGGAAAGCGCGACGCGCAGTCGCATCACGCCCACCACTGGATTGTGTCGACGATCCTTCTAGTCGTGGCGTTGCTTTTCCTGGTCACAGTGGCGCGAGAGCTCTTTGGGGCCGACGATCCTGCGGCGCCGCCGCCGAAATGGATGACCATGCTGACATCGGCGTCGCCGACCATAGCGTTCCTCATCGGCGCGGGGATCGTGGCCGTCTCGCTAAAAGCGTGGGTCTTCACCCTGGCCGCGATCAGCGTCATCGGCAACGCCGAATTGGGCCGAGCGGCTAACGTCGTTTCGTACGTCGTGTTCGTCGCGCTTGCCGCGATCGGCAACCTACTCATCGTCGGCCTGGCGGCGATCTTCCCGGGAAGATCGCGCCCCGTGTTGGATCGGACGCTGGCCTGGCTTCAACACAACGACCGACCCATCATGATCGTCGTGGGCTTCGTGTTCGGAGTCTGGTTCGGGATCAAAGCCCTGAACGGCTTCGGGCTTCTGTAGCCGGCCACGCCGAGAGCCGGCGCCCTGAGTCCCCGCCGTGCCGGTCCGGTGGTGGCATCCTGGCCGTATGGGTCTGATCATCCGGCTGGCGGAGTTCCTCATTCTGCTGCTGCCGCTGGTAGGCCTGGCCATCGGCGCGGTACGCGCCTTCGGGGCGAACAAGCGGCGGGCCTCCGAAGCGCTGGAGCCAACGGCGCCGCCGCCCGAACCCACCGCCAACAGTCAAGCCGCGCAGTGGCGATCACTGCGACGCATCCTCGACGAGCACCACCGCACCGACACGCGCTGGCTGGAGTACGAACTCGACGTCGCCAAACTGCTCGACTTCCCGCTGATGACGGATCTGCGCGATCCGCTGACCGTCGCTTTTCACAAGGCCAAGCTGCGTGCGGACCTGTTGCGGCCCGTCAAGGCCGAGGATCTGCTCGATGACCGCGAATCCGCCGCGCGCTATCAAGTCGCCGTCGAGGATTACGTGACCGCGTTCAACGTCGCCGAGGCCGAGGCAATACGCAGACGCCGCAACGACTTCTCACGCGAGGAACAACAACGCATCACACGCGCCCAGCGCCTGTTGCGGATGGCCTCAGACGCCGCCGCCGCGCCGCAGGAACGGCAAAGCGCCTACGAGTCGGCCCGCAAAGAACTCGACGGGCTGATCGTGTTGCCCGCCACCACCCAGGCCAGCATCGAGCGCGGAATCTCCGGTGAGATTGAGAGATAGGGCCTTTCTAGGGGCAGCGTGATGCCTTTGGGCCCTTATCGGCAACTGTCGGTGGGCGGCATCATGACGGCATCGCCATCGTCGGCGACGAACATCACGATCATCGAGGAGCCTGCCATGATCGAATACGATCTGGACAAAGAGCATTCCATCTTGGAGGTGCGACCGAAGGCCGCGCTCGACAAGCAAGATTTCGTCGAACTGGCGCAAGCGGTTGACCCCCTGATCGAGGCCCATGGCGACCTTGCCGGCCTGATTGTCAACGCGGCGTCGTTCCCGGGTTGGGACAGTTTTGGGTCCATGGTCACCCACTTCCGCTTCGTTCGGGACCATCATCGGCACGTCAAAAAGGTTGCGGTGGTGACCGATTCGCACCTGGGCGATGTCGCCGAGCGGCTGGCCTCGCATTTTGTGTCAGCCGAGATCCGGCATTTTCCGGCGGGAAAGCCGGACGAGGCGCGGCAATGGATCCTTACCGGATCCTGATGCGCTGACCCTCGGGCGTGTCACGATGATGAGGTGACCGCAACCGGGCAACCCGACGACGCGCTTGCCGGTTACCCGGTCAACCCACCGCCGCTGCCCGGCCCGGTCACGTTCGACCAGCAGTGGAGCGATCTGACGTTCGTGCATTGGCCGGTGCAACCCGACAGCGTCGCACGCCTGTATCCACCGGGGACGCGTCCCGACGTATTCGCCGACGGGTTTACCTATGTGGCGTTGGTCCCGTTCATGATGACGAGCACCAAAGTCGGTGTCGCCCTGCCGCTTCCGTACTTCGGCAGCTTCGCCGAGACCAACGTCCGGCTGTATTCGATCGACGACGCCGGGCGCCACGGCGTCCTGTTCCGGTCGCTGGAAACCGCTCGACTGGCCGTCGTTCCCGTCACCCGGATCGGCCTCGGCGTCCCCTACACCTGGGCCAAGATGCGGGTGAGCCGCGCTGGCAACCACCTCACCTATGACAGCGTGCGGCGGTGGCCGCGCCGCGGCCTGCGCAGCCGGCTGACCGTCGCCGTCGGCGACGAGGTGGAGCCGACGCCGTTGGAGGTCTGGCTCACCGCTCGTTGGGGCGCGCATACCCGCCGCGCCGGCCGGACGTGGTGGGTGCCCAACGAGCACGGACCGTGGCCGCTGCGCGCGGCGCAGATTCTCGAGTGCAGCGACGAACTGGTCGACGCCAGTGCGGTGCCGCGAGCCGGCGACCGACTGCGCGGCCTGTATTCGCCAGGTGTACGAACCCGCTTCGGCCGTCCCTGCGTTGTTCGGTGACGAGGTCTCAGGGGATCGTGTATCCGCCATCGATCACGACGTCCGAACCGGTCATGTAGCTGGACGCATCGCTGGCCAGGTAGACGTAGAGGCCGGCGAGTTCCTCCGGCCGGCCGATGCGGCCGAGCGGAATCTTGGGCTCCCACAGCCGGTGATACTCCGCCATCGGTTCGACGAGTTCGGTGAGGATGTAGCCCGGGCTGACGCTGTTGACCCGGATGTTGTGCGGCGCGAGCTCGACGGCCATCGCTTTGGTCAGGTGGATGACCGCGGCCTTGGAGGTGCAGTAGTGGCCCGCCTGTTGCGGGACGTTGATGATGTGGCCCGACATCGAGGCGGTGTTGATGATGGCGCCACCGCGGCCCTGGCGGACCATCGCGCGCGCCGCCGCCTGCGCGGTGAGGAATACCCCGTTCACATTCGTATCCTGGATGGCCTGGAATTCCTCCGGCGACATGTCCAGCATCGCTTTCAGATTGATGATCCCGGCATTGCAGACGGCGATGTCGATGCCGCCCAACTCCGCGACCACCTGGTCGACCATTCGGTTCACCTGATCGGGCCGAGTCACGTCACAGGTGATCGGCACGACCGTGTCACCGGCCGCGGCGAGCTCGTCGGCGACCGTCTCCAAGACGTCGGTATGCCGTGCCGCAATGGCGACTTGCGCACCGGCCTGCAGGTAGGCCTCGGCCACCTTTTTGCCGATACCGGTGGACGCACCGGTCACTAGAGCCGTCCTGCCGCGCAAATCAAACAACTCCAACACGCTCATTCGATATCCCTATTCAGACGAGTCACGCAGAACCAGAACACGTTCTAGTGTGTCCGCTATGGGCAACTTCAGCAGGGCCGAAATCGAGCAAGCCGTCGAGCACTACACAACCGTGGCGGAAGGGTGCAGCGCGTCCGGCGACTGGGCGCCTTTTGCGGATTTGTTCACTGAGGACGTTGTCTACATCGAACACCACTACGGCGTCTTTCACGGCCGCGAGGCGGTCAGGGAATGGATCGTCGCCGTGATGGCGCCATTCCCGCACATGCGCTTTCCCAGCGACTGGATCGCCTACGACGAGGACAATGACGCCGTCGTCATCATGATCAAGAATCTGCTCGACCACCCGAGGGACCCCGATGGGGAACCGTTCTGGTTCCCGAACTGGACTCGACTGGTCTACGCGGGCAACGGCCTGTTCTCCAGCGAGGAAGACATCTACAACCCCAACCGCGATGCGCCCGGTGTCGTCGCGGCCTGGATGGAGGCGGGCGGGCAGTTCGCGTCAACCGAGTTCCTGCAACCCAACGCGCACTAGGCCTTCGGGGAAACCGCGACGAGGTCGGGCTGTCGCTTGCGGCGGCGCGACCGGACGGTCGACAGCACCTGATCCCAGGCGATCATCGTCGTTGCCTTGAGGTTGGCCGGCTTGGCGCTGTCCTTCGAAAGCAGCGCGGTGGCAGCGGCTTTCGTGGTTGCTGACGCCTTCGACAGGTGACCGGAGTCAAACGGAGGCTGCGGGTCGTATTCGATCGCGAGCTGGATCGCCTTGGCGCGGCCCTCGCCCCCGATCTCGCCGGCCAGCCAGAACGCAAGGTCGAGTCCCGCGGATACGCCGGCACTGGTGATGACGTTGTCCTGGCGCACCACCCGCTCGTCGCTGACCGGGATCGCACCGAATCCCTTCAGCATCGGGATCGCCAGCCAATGCGATGTGGCGCGGCGGCCCTCGAGCAGGCCGGCCGCGGCCAGGATCACCGAGCCCGAGCACACCGACGCCGTCCAGCTCGCGGTTTGATGTGCCGCGCGCAGCCAGTCCAGCAGCACCTCGTCGCGGGCGTGCACCGGAGTCGACGGCCCACCGGGCACGAGAATGACGTCGGGCGAGGGGGTTTCGGCCAGCGAATGCGTGGCACCGATCACCAGTACCCCGGAGTCCGCGGTGACCGGCCCGGATTCGTGCCAGACGAACCGCACCTCGGCGCCCGGCAGATTGCGCAGCACCTCGTACGGTCCGATCATGTCCAGCGCGGTGAATCCGGGGTAAGCCACGAAGGCGATCTGAGTCATCGATGCGGTCCTTTCTGATTACGCGAATGTCTTGCGGTACTGGTCCGGCGAAACGCCGATACGACGAATGAAGTTGCGCCGCATGGTTTCTGCGGTGCCAAAGCCGCATCGGGCCGCGATCGCCACGACGGTGTCGTCGGTTTCTTCCAACTGCCGGCGCGCGGCTTCGGTGCGGACCCGTTCGACGTAGTGGCCCGGCGCCTCGCCGACCTCATCGGTGAACACCCGGGTGAAATGCCGCGGGCTCATCGTCGCCCGGCGAGCCAGATCACCGATGCTGTGCGCGGCTCCCGGCTGCGCCTCGATGGCCTCCTGCACCTCGCGGATGCAGACGCGTTTGGCCCGCGGCACCCATACCGGCGCCGCGAATTGGGTCTGCCCGCCGGGGCGGCGCAGATACAGCACCATCCAGCGGGCAACGGTCTGCGCGGTCTCGGTTCCGTGGTCATCCTCGACCAGGGACAGCGCGAGGTCGATACCCGCGGCGACACCCGCGGCCGTCCACACCACCTCGGAGCTCCGGACGAAGATCGGATCGGGGTCGACCACGACGGCGGGGAACTCACTGGCCAGCCGGTCGGCGAAGGCCCAGTGGGTGGTGGCGCGGCAACCGTCCAACAGCCCGGCCTCGGCGGCGAGGAAGGCGCCCGTGCAGACGGTGACGACGCGGCGGGCGCTGCCCGCGGCGGCTTTGATCCAGGCCACCAGGTCCGCGTCTTGCCGAGCGGCGTCGACGCCACCGCCGCCGGGCAGCACGACCGTGTCGATCAGGTTGTCGGGATCGGGCAGCGGGGCGCCGACGAACGCGAGGCCGGTTCCGGTGGTGATCGGCCGGCCCCGCACCGAGGCCAAGACGACGTCGTATCCGCCGTCGGTCAGCAGCGCCGCGCCGGTGAACACGTCGTAGGGTCCGACGACGTCGAGTGCCTGCACACCCGGAAAGCCGACGATAACGACCTTGCGAACCATGGATTCAGTGTTGGCCGAACCAAGGTATGTCGTCTAGGCCTAGCACCCCACGAATCAGGACATCGGACCTGACCCAACCCCGCCCGAGCGGCCTTGGCAGACTGTGACCATGGCACAGATAACCCTGCGAGGAAACGCGATCAACACTGTCGGCGAGCTTCCCGCCGTCGGATCCAAAGCCCCGGCCTTCAACTTGACCGGCGCCGACCTGAGCGCCGTCAGCAGCGACCAGTTCAGCGGTAAGTCCTTGCTGCTGAACATCTTTCCGTCGGTGGACACCCCCGTGTGCGCGACCAGCGTCCGGAAGTTCAACGAGCGGGCCGCCGGCGGCGGTGCGACCGTGGTGAACGTCTCCAAGGACCTGCCGTTTGCGCAGAAGCGGTTCTGCGGCGCAGAGGGCATCGAGAACGTCACCACTGCCTCGGCGTTCCGCGACAGCTTTGGCGAGGACTACGGCATCACGATCGCCGACGGTCCGATGGCCGGCCTGCTCGGCCGGGCGGTCGTGGTGATCGGCGCCGATGGCAATGTCGCCTACGCGCAGCTGGTGCCCGAGATCGCCGAGGAGCCCGACTACGACGCCGCGCTGGCCGCGCTGGGCGCCTAGCTTCGGGTCATAACCCGAGCAGCCGGACCGTTTCGGCCCGCATGTCGACCTTGCGCGCGGGTTGCCCCGCAGTGCGAATATTCGTTGCGGTGACGAACTTTCGCTGCTTCTGAGCTGTGGCGCCGACACCGACGCGTGTTAGCCTGTCGATTCCCGTCGCGTTAGCCTCAGGCTCGGCAGACACAGGAGTAACCGCGCAATGATGCGTTTCGTCCAAGCCGCGTCCGCGGCCGTGCTCGTCACCGCGATGGCCGTGCCGCTGGCCGGCTGCAGCAGCAAGTCGACCGTCAAACCCGATGGCGCAGCGCAGTCGGTGGTCGACGTCGTCTCCAAGCAGACCGGCTTTCATCCCTCCGACGTGCACTGCCCGGACGGTGTAGAGGCCAAAGTCGGCGTCCAGTTCGACTGCCACTTCACCGGGCCGGAGGGCAAGGAGTATGTCGCCAACATGAAAGTCACCAAGGTTGACGGCGAAAACGTGATATTCGACGTCAAAACCCACCCGAGCTAAGGCCGCAGCCGATCGGCGGTGGCGGCCAGCACCTCGCGGCACCCGGCCCACATGTGCTTGATGATCTCGGCGGCCGGTGGCAGGTCGTCGATCCGGCCGGCGACCTGACCGGTGTTGGCGACACTGGCGTCCATATCGCCTTCGAAATAGAGTCGCTGGACACGTTGCAACGCCGCGCCCCCCTCCTCGAAAGAGGCTGACCTGTCCAACTTTTCGGCGGCGGCAGTGCGGATCACTCGCATCATTCGTTTGCCGTCGAGGGGCAGCAGCACGGTGCCGGTCTCGTCGGCCGCCACGACGGCTTGTTTGAGGTTGCCGTGCACCGGCGAATCCGCCGAGGCCAGCAACCGCGTGCCCATTTGGACGGCTTCGGCGCCGAGGACAAACGCCGCGGCCATCGACCGGGCGTCGCAAATTCCGCCGGCGGCCACGATCGGGACATCGACGTGAGCGGCCACCAAGGGCAGCAGCACCATCGTCGACGCCCCGAATCGGTTCTTGAACCCGCCGCCCTCGACTCCCTCGACAACGAGGCCGTCCACGCCGGCGTCGACGGCTTTCTTGGCTGCTTCCAGGGTGCCCACTACGTGGAACACGGTGATGCCCGCGTCGTGCAGCGGCTCGGTGAACAGCGCGGGACTCCCGGCCGAGGTGGTGACGAACCGAATGCCGTTGGCGACGAGCAGGTCTATGACCGTCAGGTCACGGTTGAACAGCAGCGCGATGTTCGCGCCCACCGAGCCGCTGGTGAGGGTGTGCACCCGCGCAATGTCGGCCCGCCCCTGATCGGAGGTGGTCTCGATGATTCCCAGTGCGCCCGCGTTGGATACCGCGGCGGCGAGCTGAGCGCCGGCGATGTAGGTCATCGGCGCCTGGATGATCGGGATGTCGATCCGCGCGAGTTCGCAGACTCGGTTGGTCGCGGGCGCGACCCGGCCGGCGGTCATCGGTCCCGCGGATCGACGAGCTCGCGGAAGTGTTCCGCGCCCAAGACGGATGCACCGAGGCTTCGCACCCGATCGGTCAGCGCCCGATCGGACGTCACGACCCGGATCTCGTCCGGTCTGGGGTCGGCGTGAACCAGCCGGACGATCTCGTCGTCGGCCGAGTTCGCGGCCGCTTTAGGCGCATGCGCGATCTCGATCACCGTCGACCTGATGGCAGTCGAAGGCGGCCGCTCAAACACCACCGTCACCGTGTCTCCTCGTGCGCAGGCCCAGCTGTCCAATCTGTCTACCAAAGCGACCATCGCACCGTCACGGTCCCGCCACCAACCGTCGGGGCGGCAGCCGATGACGTTCATACCGTCGACGATCCAGCGCACCAGCTCACATTAGGGCCGTCGCTAATCTGTGCTGCGCACCAGGATATCGGCGGCGACTCGCTCGGGAATCTCGATGTGAGGGCAGTGTCCGGCGTCGTCGTACTCGATTAGATCCGCCGTCGGCATGCGGTTGCGAAGTTCTTCGGCGATCGCGGCGCCGGACACCGGATCGCACATGCCCCAAAGGAACGAAAGCGGGACGGTGGTGCGGGTGAGGCCGCTTTCGAAGCGGACCTTGTTGGCCGCACGTTCCGGTATGTAGCGCAACAGTTTTCGCTGGATATCATGTCCGGGGTCGTTTTCCCGGAACGCACGATAGTGCAGCACGGCGCGTTCGCGGTCGAGTGGATGCGCGGGGGAGAACACCTCACCCCAGGTGCGAACAAACAGCGACTCGGTGAACAATCGCGCCACCAGTGCGCCCACCACGGGAATCAAGCTGGCGCGCTGCGCGATTCGTGGCCGATACCGATCGGAGAACAGGCCGGCGTTGAGAAGGATGCAGCGCTTGATGTCGGCGCCCCCTTCTTCCCGGCGGGCAAGCAGCTCGGTCGCGACGATCGCGCCGTAGTCGTAGGCGACCACCGTCGGCGCCGACGTGGCGTACGCGGCGATGACCGCCTCGGCCAGGTCGGCCTGTTCGAACACGCTGTAGCGGTGTCCGAGCGGCTTGTCGCTCGCGCCGTAGCCGAGGAAATCGAAACTGATCACCTCGTGGTGGCGTGCCACCTCTGGCTCGATCGCCGACCATTCGAACGACGACGCGGGAAACCCATGCAACAGAACCAAC
The DNA here is from genome assembly GCF_039023525.1 of Mycobacterium sp. 050272. Lineage (NCBI taxonomy): Bacteria > Bacillati > Actinomycetota > Actinomycetes > Mycobacteriales > Mycobacteriaceae > Mycobacterium > Mycobacterium sp. 050272. The sequence goes on from NZ_JBCHKV010000004.1 coordinate 395,953, forward strand.
GGCGTGCCCTGGCCAACCCGACGGACGAAGACCCTCCGTGGCGCACCGCGCAGTGTCATTACCACCGTCTGCCCGCCGTGCCGCCAGTCTTCCAGTGCGGTGGTCACACACCCTCCCGAGTATCGGTCTCAATTTGAGACCAAACGCTAGCAGGAGTGGTCTCTTTTTGAAACCGCTGCGGGTAACATCGATGCCATGCGCTACGAGGAACTCGCCGATTTCCCCTGCTCGATTACCAGGCCGCTGGTGGTTTTGGGGGATCGGTGGACGTTATTGGTCCTCAAGACGGCGTTCAACGGGGTCCGTCGCTTCAACGCTTTCCAGGCCGCTCTGGGCATTTCGCGCAGCAGGCTGCAAGACCGGCTCGACCGCCTCGTCGAGCACGAGATTTTGGCCAAAACGAAGTCCGGCGACGGCAATTACGAGGAGTACCGGCTCACCCCGAAAGGCCACGATGTCTATCCGGTGTTGATGGCACTGCGCGACTGGGGCGATCGGTACATGGCCCCGGACGGCCCGCCCGTACACTTCCGCCATCGCGACTGCCCGGGCGAGGCGCACGTCAGCCTCGCCTGCGACGCGTGCGGCAACCCGCTGACCGCACGCGATGTCGATCCCGTCCCGGGCCCCGGACTGAGCTAGCCATACGCGATTTCGATGGCTAGACACTTTGAGTAATTGGTACGGTCACCGGTATCAGTTCCCGGGATCGACAGGAGAGCGCCGATGACGTCGTTAGCCGATACGAGCGACCGCGTGGTTTCGCTGGCTCGCGGCATGCGTGACCTCGTGGCCGAGCAAGCCGCCGAGTCCGAGCGGATCCGCACTCTTTCGACGCCAATCGTGGACCAGATGTGGGCCAGCGGGCTGATGTCGTCGTTTAACCCCGAGGTGGCCGGGGGGCTCGAGCCGTCCTTTACCGAGATGATCGACACCTGGATCGAAATGGCTTGGCAGGACGGCTCATTCGGGTGGATTGGCATCGCCAACCTGCCGTCGTCGTTCGCCGCGGCGGCCTATCTGCCCGATGAGGGTTTCGCCGAGGTGTTCACCGCCCACGACAACCGCGTGACGATGGGCGGCCAGTTCTTTCCCAACGGGCAGGGGATCGTCGTCGACGGCGGTTATCAGCTCAGCGGCTCGTGGAGCTTCGGTTCCGGCATCGGCCATTCCGAGTACGTAGCGGCCGGCTTTCTGCCGCTGGACAACGGCGAGATGCGCTGGATCAGTGAAGGCCTGCCCGAGATGCACGTGGCCGTGCTGCCACGAAACCAGGTCAGCTTCAACGACGGTTGGCATGTCCAAGGGCTCAAGGGAACCGGGTCCTACGACTACAGCGTCACCGACGTGTTCGTGCCGGCCGGCCGCACCTTCGAGCTATTCGCCCGCCGGCCGCACCGCGGGACGTCGCCGGCCACCCGGATGGGCCTGATGCCGGTCACCGCCGCCGGCCACGCATCATGGGCGCTGGGCGTAGCCAAGAGCATGCTCGACGACGTGCAGGAACTTGCCGCCACCAAATTCCGGATGAGCGACATGGCTTCTCTGGCCAGCCGCCCTACCTTCCAGAAGGGCCTCGCACACCATCGCGCGGCCTGGCGCGCGGCGCGCCTTCTGGTGCTCGACGCCTTCACCACCGCCGAGGCCGCGGTGGCCGCGGGCGAGGACCTCACCCCAGCGTTGCGCGCGGATATGCGAGTGGCCGCCGTCTACGCCACCGATACGGCCCGAGGCTGCGCCGAATGGGCCCACCTGGTCGCGGGGACCACCTCGATCCGCGAGGGCACTCGCCTCGAGCGCGCGTTCCGCGACATCTACACCGGCACTCAACACGCCTTTATCAGCGAGAAGGTGGCCATCGATGCCGCCCAGATCTGGCTGGGCATCATCGAGGATCAGCCGGGGTTATAAATCCGGCAGACCCCTAAACCAGCTCGCCACCAGTCTGCTTGCCGTCGGCGTCCTTGGACTCCGGGGTGCCGTCGTCGTTCGTCAGCGACGACGCCAGTGCCGGCCCGGTCCCACCCGCGGCGGCGCCAGTCGCGCCGGCCGCACTCGCGGCCGCTCCGCCTGTCGATGCACCGCCGGCGGTAGCGCCGCCCAGGCCGCCCTGGCCGACCGACCCCAGCGACGAGCCGAGCGAACTAAGGGTGCTCAGCGGCGCGCTACCGGCGCTGAGCAGTGTTGATGCCGCATTCATGGTGGTAGGCATCGAGGCCGCCCCGGCCGCGGGAGTCGGCGCGACCGTCGCACCTTCGACCAGGTTCGCCAATGCCGGTGTGCGGGCCGGCGTCCCGGCCTCGCCGGGCACAGTTTCGGCACGCAGCAGCCGGGTGGCCGGAGCCGGACTGGCCAACGACCTCGACATGGGCGCGCCGGCGCTTTGAAATTCGACGGCGGTGGTGCGCGCCGCGTTGGTCTGTAGGGCGCCCGCGGCGGTCGCGTCGGTCTGGGCATACATCCGGGTGATGTTCACCAGCGCCGCGCCGGTCCGCGAAATCTCTTGGTGGGCGGCGGCGTGCGCGGCCAACGTCTTGCTGGCCTCGGCGGCAAACGCCATCGCGGCCTGCATCGAGACTTCCTCGGCGCCCGCGGGCACCAGTGCGGTCACCATCGGTGCCGCGGCGGCTCCGGAAGCCAAGGCGCTGGCGCCCATTGCCGTCAACTGCCCGCCGATGATGGCAACGGCCGGATCGTGCGACATGGATGTCATGTGCGTCGTGCTCCTAGGTGTGTGTGCGCCGGCGCCGTGGCGGATTGCATTGATTCTACCGAGGCGAACGGCTGCCAAAGGCACAAATTCTCGTCCACACAGCGGACGGCTATCCGGTCAAAGGTGAGTCAACAACCGCTCGGTGAATTCCTCGGGATGTTCTCGGTGCATGAAATGGCCGCCGGGAACCTCCTCGACGATGTAGTCGGCCTCGAACATCCGGGCGGCACCCCGATAATCCGCGGGCTCGGCGACCGGATCATCCAGTCCGGCAAAGACAACCGTCGGCACCGTGATCCGCGCCTTCAGCGACGGGCTCGGTATGGGGGAGAGCTTTCGGTAGTAGCCGAACGCAGCATTGAGACTCGCCGGATTCGCGAAGCTGGCGCGCACGGCCTCGAATTCGCTCGGATCCGGGTTCCAGGTCGGAGACCATCGCCGGTAGATGGCCGGTAGCGCCGCGAAGTCGTTGCGCGCGAAGCGGTTCGGTGCACCCGGCAGCTTGTAGGCCACGAAATGGCGGACGCCCCAGACTTTCCGCAGCGTCGGTTTGAGCGCTGCCGGATGTGGAATGCCGATGACGAACAGCTTTTTCACGCGATCCGGGCCGAGCGCGGCCGCGCCGTAGGCAGCTGAGGCGCCCCAATCGTGGCCGATCACGATGGCCTCGCGCGCCCCGAGTGCTTCGATCAACGCCAGCGGATCGCGGGCCAGGGTCTCTTGATCGGGGTCGCGGTCCGGGATCCCGCTGGGGTCGTAGCCGCGCATGAACGGACTCACCCCGCGATAGCCTTTGGACGCGATCGCCGGGCGCAGCTGGTCCCACGAATGCGCGGTGTCGGGGAACCCGTGCAGCATCAGCACGAGGGGGCCCGAGCCCTCCTCGAGATAGGCGAATCTGAGCCCATTCGCCTCGACGAACCGCGTCGAATCGGCCATGACGAGCGCGACGTTACGCCGATGGTCGCCGCCCAGCGAGCGTCGCTTACCATCAGCGCATGCGCGGCTCAAAGATCCTGATCACCGGTCCGACCGGACAAGTTGCCACCCCCGTCGCCAAGGCGCTGGCAGCCGACAACGAAGTGTGGGGCATCGCCCGGTTCACCAATCCCGCGGTTCGCGAGGATCTCGAGAAGGCGGGCGTGCGGTGCGAGACGGTCAACCTGGCCGCCGGTGACTTCGCCGGCCTGCCAAATGACTTCGACTACGTCCTGAATCTCGCGGTGGCCAAGAGCGGCCACTGGGACACGGATCTGGCCGCCAACGCCGAATCCGTCGGACTTCTTATGGCACATTGCCGTAGCGCAAAAGCTTTCGTGCACTGCTCATCTGGGGCGGTGTACGACCCACCGGACGACGAAGTCCGGAGCGAGGACGCCGCGTTGGGTGACAACCATAAGCCGTTATTCCCCACCTATTCCATCTCGAAAATCGCGGGCGAGGTCGTCGCCCGGACGATGGCGCGCGCCCTGAACGTCCCCACCACGATCGCCCGCCTCAACGTCCCCTATGGCGACAACGGCGGGTGGCCCTTCTATCACATGGAGATGATGCTGGCCGGCATCCCGATTCCGGTCCCGGCCGGCGGTCCGGCCCGGTACACCCCGATCCACGAGGATGACATCATCGCCACCATCCCGAAGCTGTTCGAGGTGGCATCGGTGCCGGCCACCACCCTCAACTGGTGCGGCGAACAGAACGTCAGCCTGCAGGAGTGGTGCACCTACCTCGGATCACTGGTCGGCAAGGAGCCGGTGTTCGAGGAGAGCGCGCAGGCGCTGCGCGGCAACCCCACCGACGCCACGCGGATGCGCGAGCTCGTCGGCGCCGCGACGGTCGACTGGCGTGACGGCATGCGGCGCATGGCAATCAAGTTCCACCCGGAGCTCGTCAGCGCCTAAGCGCGGCTACCAGTAGCGCATCGCGGAGCCGAATAAATCGGCCAGAACCGGCTTGCTCATCTCGCGCGGCGCGTTCTGCAGCAGGCGCTGCTGCGGGAACGCGCCCTCGGTGAGGGCGGAGATGTCGTCGGGTGTGTAACCCACCCCGCCAAGCCCATTGGGCATGCCGACCGCGCGCATGATGCGGATGAGTTCGGTCGCGAGCACCTCACCCGCGTCGTCGGGTCCGGCGTCTCGGGTGTCAGCGCCCAGCAACCGGGCCGCCTCGATGTGCCGTCGCGGGCTGGCCGGTGCGGTGAACCGAAATACCGCGGGCGCGTTGACGATCACGGACATGCCGTGCGGCACCAGCGGCTCGTCGTCCGGGTAACCCGCGGGGTGGAAGTCACGCACCAGCCCGGCAACCGCGTAGGCCATGCCGTGCGGCGCGTGCACGCCTGCGTTGCCGAAGGCGATCCCTGCCAGCGTCGCGGCCCACATCATCTGCTCACGCGCCGCGCTGTCCGAGGCGTCTCGAACCGCCGGTTCCAAATTGGCGCCCAGCACTCGTAACGCCTCGCTGCAGCCCAGGTCGCTCCACGGATTGGCGCCCTGACTCATCGGCCGCAGGCTGGGCCGCGGGGGAGCGGGCCGGTGCACGTAGGGACGCGCGGTGTAGGACTCCAAGGCGTGCGACAGCACGTCGAGGCCCGCCGCGGCGACGACTCCGGCGGGCAGGCTGGCTGTGCAATCGGGGTCGACGAGCGCCTCGGTGGGCCGCAACGCAGGGGAGGCGATTCCGGTCTTGACCATCAGCGACAGCAGGTCGAATATCGCGATGCCGGTGACCTCACTGCCGGTGCCGGCTGTGGTGGGGCACGCGATGTGTGGCTTGAGCGGTCCCGGAACCGGCGTTGCATCGCCAATTGGGGCGTTGACGTAAGCCAGGAAGTCGGCGGGGTAGGTGGCGTAGAGGTTGGCGGCCTTGCACGTGTCGATGACCGAACCGCCGCCGAGCGAGACATAACCGTCGGGTCTGGCCTCCTGGGCGAAGCGGGTCGCCTCGGCGAAGGATGCGTCCGTCGGTTCCACGTGTACGTCGGTGTAGGCGACCACGTCCACACCGGCCGCAATCAGCGAGTCGCGCGCCGTGGCGAAGATGGGCAGGCCGGCCACATTCGCATCGGAGAACAGCGCCACCCGCCGCATGCCCAGCGTCCCGGCCCGCTCGCCCAACTCACCGAGGCAGCCACGTCCGAACGTGATGCGGGAAGCGTCGACGGTGAAGGCCGAATCGCAACCGTCGGCCACAGCGGGAAAATCGCAGCATCCCATCGGGATGGAAATCTACCCGCTATCTGGGTTCGACAACGCGGGCAGCCGCTTCGACGGCGGCGGCGCGGCGGCCGGCGATGACGTCCGGATCCGTCGTAGCGGCCGCGGGATCCGGAAAGTGCGCCCAGCTCAAGCCAATAGCGAACAACAGGACGATGAGCTGTTCGGGTTCCCACACCGGGTCGACGTGTCCGTCGGCCTGCGCTTGTCGCAGGGCGGCGATGGCCTTCTCGGGCGGATGTACGCCGTCCACCTCAGGATTGTCGAGCGGGAAACCTTCCAGCTGGGCCCAGGTGATCATCCGGATGTGTTCGGGCCGGCGCTGGGCGAGATCGAAGACCCCACCGACGAACTCGGGCACCGCATCCGGGCGCAACTCGACGGCCCGAAAAAACTCGGCACCGTCGGTGGCAACCACGTCCCGGAAGAGGGTTTCCTTGTCGCCGAAATGCGCGTAGAGGCGCTCCTTGCTCGCGCTGGCCACGCGGGCGATGCGGTCGACGCGCGCACCGGCCAACCCGTACTGGGCGAACTCGGCGCGGGCTGCGGCGAGGATCTCGTCGCGGAGTTCGGTCCTGGTGCGCACGAAAACATCATACGCAGACGAACCGGTTCGTTTGTTATAGTGGTCGCAGCGAACCAGAAAGGGAGCGACGATGGACACGGCGAACGTTCTTGAGCAGGCGATTGCGACGATGCCGAGGGGAGGTTCACGAGCATCCTGGCTCGATCGGCGGTTTCAGACCAATGCACTGGAGTATCTCGACCGCGACGACGTGCCAGACGCCGTCAAGCAGAAAGTCATCGGGATGCTCGACCGGTTGGGGACGCTGAGCAACCAGCATGAGGAGCACGCCCGCACGGCGTTGAAGGTCGTCGCCGACATCAAAGATCCACGCATTCTGGAACTCGGCGCCGGCCACGGCAAGCTGTCGGCAAAGATTCTGGAACTGCATCCAACAGCCACCGTCACCGTCAGCGACGTGAATCCTGATTCCGTGGCCAACATCGCCGCCGGGGAGCTGGGCAGCCACCCGCGAGCCGTCGTCAAGGTCGTCGACGCCACCGCGATCGACGCCCCCGACGCCAGTTACGACCTGGTGGTATTCGCGCTCGCATTTCACCACTTGCCGCCGCCGATCGCGTGCCGTGCGATCGCTGAGGCGACGCGGGTTGGCGGGCGGTTCTTGGTGATCGACCTCAAACGCCAGTCGCCCGTGCGTACCCTGCTCTTCCCGGCACTGGCCCTGCCGGTCAACCTCACGCGAATGCCATGGTCCTGGATTTGGCCCGGCCTGCACGATGGCTTCATCAGCGTTCTGCGCGCCTACAGCCTGTCGGCCCTCGAGGAGCTCGGCCGCGCCGCCGATCCGGGCATGAGGCTCCAAACACTGCCCCCGCCAAGGCGGTTCGGCCCACCATCACACAACGTCGTCTTCTCCCGCTCGGCCGACCATGACTGACGGCATCGACCTGGCGGCCATCATGGCGCCGAATCGGCGGGTGCAGACGCTGCGCACCATGCTCGATTCGATGACCGAACGCCTGCGCCCGGTGGTCGACCTTTCCCGCCCGTACGTCGACGGCACCGAGAACCTAATCGCTGACGGACGATTCCTGTTGGTAGGCAACCACACTCAGGCCGGCTCTGAGGTATTTCTGATCTCCGATGCGGTGCGGCGCGCGATCGGCACCCGGGTGCGGCCGCTGGCCGATCGACAATTCGGCCGCATGCGTGGGCTACCCGCCGATCTGATCGCGGCATTCGGGGGTGTGGTGGGCGCACCCGAGACCGCCCGCGAACTGATGACGCACGACCAGACCGTTCTGGTGTTTCCCGGCGGGGGTCGCGAGATCGGTAAGTTCAAGGGCGAGGAGTACACGCTGCGCTGGCAGGGCCGTTCCGGGTTCGCGCGGGTCGGCATGGAAAACGGCTATCCGATCGTGCCGGCCGGTCTGGTCGGCGGCGACGACGTCTACCGCAGTTTGGCGACTCGGGAGAGTGCCTATGCGAAATTCGCTGCCGCACTGAGCCGTAGGCTCAACGGTCGGTCGGACATGGCGATGCCGTTGGTGCGGGGGATCGGCCCGACGCTGATCCCCCGACCGCAGCGCATGTACTTACGTTTCGGTGCACCGATCGATACCAGCAGACCCCTGGGCATCGGTGCGGGCGATTGGGTGGAGGTCGTCAAGAAGCAGACGCAGCGTGCGCTCAACCAAATCCTGGTGGAGTTGCGACAGCTTCGAGAGGACGACCCATATCGCGGACTCAACCCGCTCGCGTGGCGCAAGGCGGTCGCGCCCGGACCCTGAGCCCTAATCGGCGGAGTCCAGACAACCCCAAACACTGCACGGCGCGAATGGCGACCGGGTTGGCCCACGGGCATGATGCACCCATGCAGCTCTATGTGCGTCACACCCGTTCGGCGCGAATCGTCGAACTGCCGCGCCCGATCTGCGGCAAATTGGCCGAGCACGCCGCGTCCCATCAAGTCGACCTCAACGATGTCCAGGTGTGGTTGACGCATAGCGAAAACCCGCCGGCCAGTTCGGCATTCGGCAAGCTGCTGCGGCGACGCGCCAATCCGGCCGATCCCGACGAGGAGCACTGGACCGCGGTGGTGCTGCATCCGACCCAACTTCTGGTGGCCACCGATGGGGCTAAGCGCGGGACCACGGTCATGTCCCTGCCGTTGGCGCGGGCGTCGATGGCCACCGAGGCGGTCTGCGACGATGCCGCCGGATTCACGATCACCGGCTTCGGCGGCGAGCAAGCCGGTAGTTACTACGTCGGGCTGGGGCCCGAAGCCGATGCGCTGCGCTGCGTTTCGGCGGTGCACGAGGCGATCAGCGCAGCCAAGCGCTAGGCCTTGTCGAGGGGGCGACGCGGCGCAATCTTGACCTGGCTACGATCACAATGCTAAGCAGGTGCTCAGCATTCACGGGCACGGGAGCGCCGGGCTCGATCAGGGTTGATCGGGAAGGGAATAGATGACTCTGCAGGCAGTACTGGACGACCTGGGTAAGCGCCCCGGATCGGGTGAGGTCATTGCGATCATCAATCCCGCGACCGAAGAGACCATCACCGAATTCACCGACTGCGGCGAAGACGCGGTCAACGAGGCGGCAGGGCGGGCGAAGGCATCGTTCGAGTCGGGTGTGTGGTCCGACCTTCCGGGCCGCGAGCGGGCGAAGGTGTTGTGGCGGATTGGCGAATTGATCGACCAGCACGCCGAGGAGTTCGCCCAACTCGATTCGCTCAACACCGGTATGCCACTGATGCAGGCGCAGTTGCAGATGTCGACCTGCTCGGAGTTCTTCCGCTATTACGCCGGTTGGTGTTCGAAGATCAACGGCGTCGCGTACGACGTGAAGACCGACGGTATCGCGACCGACACCTACGTCAACATGCACGCGTACACGCTCAAGGAGCCCTACAGCGTGGTGGGCCTGATATTCCCGTGGAACGGTCCGATCTTCAATGCGAGCGCGAAGCTGGCGCCGGCCCTGGCCGCGGGCGGCAGCCTGCTGGTCAAGCCCGCCGAGGAGACGCCGCTGTCGGCGGTGTTGTTGGACAGGCTCATTCACGAGGCCGGCGTGCCCGAGGGTGTCGTCAACTTGCTGACCGGATACGGCCACACCGCGGGCGCGGCGATCACCGCGCATCCCGACGTGCAGAAGGTCGCCTTCACCGGGTCGACGGAGGTCGGCAAGGCCATAGTGCGGGCGTCGGCCGACAACCTGAAAAAGGTGACGCTGGAACTCGGCGGCAAGTCGCCGGTGCTGATCTTCGACGACGCCGATCTCGACAAGGCGATCATGATGGCCTCGCTCGGCATCTTCGTGCACTCCGGCCAGGGTTGCGTGTGCGGGTCACGAATCTTCGTGCAGCGCGGCGTGTTCGACCGCGTCGTGGAAGGCATCTCGATGATGGCGAACTCGTTCAAGCTGGGCGCTCCCAGCGAAGAGGGCTGCGTCAGCGGCCCGCTGATCAGCCAGAAGCAGCTGACCCGGGTGATGGGCTACATCGACGAGGGCCGCAAGGACGGCGTCGAGGTGGTCACCGGGGGCCATCGGCTGGATCGCAAGGGCTACTTCGTACACCCGACAGTGCTCACCAACGTCGACCCTGCCATGCGGTTGTACCGGGAGGAGATCTTCGGGCCGGTGGTGAGCATCCTGCCGTTCGACGATGAGGACGAGGCCGTGGCGCTGGCCAATGACACGACATACGGCCTGGCGGCTACCGCGTGGACGGAGAACCTGGGCCGCGCTCACCGGATCATGAAGAGACTGCAGGCCGGCAGCGTTCAGGTCAACTGCCAGTTGGTCTTCGACCACGATGTACCGTTCGGCGGGTACAAGCAGTCCGGCTGGGGCCACGAGTTCGGCAGAGAGGGTCTCGAGATCTACCTGAAGACGAAGTCGGTCTGGGCCCAGCTGTAAATCCCTGCGCCACAACAAGATAGCTCCGAACCCTGGCGGGTTCGGAGCTATCTGCCCCTGCGCTTCAAGAACCTTTGTTGTACCGGGTCAGGAACCCGATGGACGCCACCGCCGCGGCGGTGCCGATCACACCCCACAGCACCAACTGGAAGGCCATCGCTCCGAAAAACCAGCCAAACGTCATTCCGATGTAGAGCATCCAGACCAGCCGGTACAGGCTCCAGACGGCGAGCAGGCCGGTGCTGATCCCGATGTACAGGCTCCGTTGGCGATCGACGCGGTTGATCTGCTCTTGGATGCCGGTCGGCACGATGTTCATTTGCTGTCTTCCTTTCGTGGGGCGCCACCTCCTTGGCGACGTCGATGCGACAAGTACAGCCGCCCACACCGGCTACCGATCCCAACAACGGGTCCACCGGTCACGCGCGGCCAAGGCGGCCCGCGCCGTTTCCTCGATCGGGCCCGTTGATCTCGACCAGGAATTGGCGATAACGCTCGGCATGGGCCGGGCGGCGTCGGATGGCCTGCCATCCGACAGCGAGCAGCACGAACCACGCGGGAAACCACGCCAGGGCGATCGCGGTGTCCGTGTCCGTCGTCAGCGTCCACGTGACGAAAGCGAAGAAGGCGAGCACGACCCAGCACATCACCCGGCCACCGGGCATCTTGAACGCGGAGTCCGCGTGGCGCTGTGCGTGCCGGCGGCGATAGACCAGGTAGCTGACCAGGATCATCGCCCAGACGAACATGAACAGTAGCGCCGAAATGGTTGTCACCAGTGTGAATGCACCGATCACCGAACCGCCGACGTGCAGCACGGGGATGGCGGTCAGCAGCAGTGCGGCCGTGACGAACAGGGCGGACGCCGGCACGCCGCCGCGGTTCAGCCGGCGGAAAACCGCCGGCGCGCTTCCTTCGTCAGCCAGACCGTAAAGCATGCGGCCGGTGGAGAACATCCCGGAGTTGGCCGAGGAACAGGCCGCGGTGATCACGACGAAATTGACGATCGACGCCGCACCGCCAAGACCGGCCAGCGAGAACATCGCGACAAACGGGGACTGGTTGCTGTCGAACCGCCGCCATTCGACGACGGTCAGAATCACCAGCAGCGCGGCGATATAAAAGATCGCCACGCGCAGCGGCACGGCGTTGATCGCGCGCGGCAGGGTGCGACGCGGGTTCGCTGTTTCGGCCGCCGCGGCACCGACGAGTTCCACGCCCACGAACGCAAAAAACGCGATCTGGAATCCGCCGACCATGCCCGTCAGGCCTGTAGCGAAGAATCCGCCGTTGTTCCAAAGGTTTTCGATCGTTGCGGGATGTCCCCGCGGCGAGACGAAATTGGTGGCCAGCAGGATGACTCCAACTACAATGACACCGATGATCGCGACGACTTTGATCAGGGCGAACCAGAATTCGATTTCCCCGAAGTTGTGCACGCTGAACAGGTTGATGAGCAGGATCAGCACACACGCGATCAGCGCCGGTAGCCAGGCCGGGAGACCGGGCCACCAGAACTGTAGGTAGCCCGCGATCGCGACGAGTTCCGCGATGCCCGTGACGATCCAGGCGAACCAGTACGACCACCCGACGAAAAACCCTGCCGCAGGACCTAATAGGTCGGCCGCGAAGTCGACGAACGACTTGTAGTTCAGGTTCGACAACAGCAGCTCGCCCATCGCGCGCAGCACGAAGAACAGGAAGAAACCGATGATCGCGTACACCAAGACCACCGACGGGCCGGCGCGCGAGATCGTTCGCCCGGCGCCCATGAAGAGACCGGTCCCGATCGTGCCCCCGATCGCGATCAGCTGAATGTGGCGGTTGGACAGGCCTCGGTGGAGCTGGGGCACAACAGCATTGAGCTCGGCGACGTCCTCGGCCATGTGTCACGTCCTAGTGGTTCCAAGCTGTTGGTAGCCACCAGCTAACCAATGTTGTAGCCAAACACGATAGTTCTTATCGTCTCGCACCGCTGCTGACCATTCCAATTGTCAACTGACGTACGCTGCGCTGCATGGGCTGGTTCCAGCGGGCAAAGAAAACCGGTGCGGGACAGCGGGTCACGAGGGCTGACCAGCAGCACGCGATCGACGCCGTTGCCGAACTCCACGCGCTGGGCGCCGATCGCGAACGGCTGCTGCGCGACGGCCCGGTGCGCGTCGATCCCGCGGATCACTGGACAGTTCTCGTCGTGGCGAGGCCGTAGGGCCTAACTCGACGTCTTGACCATGAGCTTGCCGACATTTTTGCCGTCGAACAGCATGTTGATCGCCGTCGGCAGCTGTTCGAAACCCTCCACCACGGTCTCGAGCGGGGTCAGCTTGCCCGCGGCGATCAGCCCGGCGATCTCGCTTGCCGCCTCGGGTGCGCGGCCCAAGTGGTCCAGAACGATGAAGCCCTCCAGCTTCGCGCGCTGGATCAGCAGGTTGCCGAATGCGCGCGGTCCGGGCGGTGGGTCTGCCTCGTTGTAGCCGGAGATCAAGCCGCACAGCGCCACCCGTGCGCCAATGTTGAGGCGCGCGAAGACCGCGTCCATGATGACGCCCCCGACGTTCTCGAAGTCGACGTCGATGCCGTTGGGCGTGGCCGCCCGCAGCTGGGCGAGCCAGTCGTCGGCGCGGTAGTCAACGGCCGCGTCGAACCCGAGCTCCTCGGTGAGCAGCCGGCACTTGTCCGGGCCGCCGGCGATCCCGACCACACGCGCGCCGTCGGCCTTGGCGAGCTGGCCGGCAACCGAGCCCACCGCGCCCGCCGCGGCCGAGACGACCACGGTCTCGCCGGGCTGCGGCTTGCCGATATCGCGGATCCCGACCCATGCGGTGAGCCCGGTGGTCCCGAGCGCACCCATGTAGGCGCTGGGTGAGATGCCTTCGGCGACGTCGACCGCGAACAACGGCATCGTGTCCGACACGACGACGTAGTCCTGCCAACCGACGAGACCCTGCACGATCTGGCCGACCGAATAGTTGGGGTTCTTCGATTCGACGACGCGGCCGAGTCCGCCCGCACGCATGACCTCGCCGATACCGACCGGAGGCAGGTAGGTCGGCGTGTCATTGATCCAGGTCCGGTTGGTCGGATCGAGCGAGATCCATTCGACGCGCACCAGTGCCTCGCCGTCCCCGATATCCGGGATCGCCTCCTCACTGAGCTCAAACGTGTTGGGGCCGATACGTCCGGTGGGGCGCTCACGCAATAGGAAGCGGCGATTTCGATCAGGCATGAGCGCACGCTACGCCGACGGCGGTGGCTGCTATAACCCAACCTATGGCGGAACACACGATTACCCACGTTTCCGATACCGCACGGTGGACGGCATTGCATCGGGCGAACGAGTCGGCTCGCCCCGACGCGCTGTTTCATGACTCGCTCGCCGGGATGCTGGCCGGTGAACACGGCCGCGCAATCGTCGCCAACCTGCCCCGATCGACGCGCAATGGTTGGTGGCTGGTCGCGCGCACCAAACTGATCGACGACGCGATCACCGAGGCCATCGCCAACGGTTGCGACCGGGTGTTGAATCTGGCGGCCGGCCTGGACACCCGGCCATATCGGTTGGACCTTCCCGCCGAACTCGGGTGGGTAGAGGCGGATTTACCGGCGTTGCTCGCGGAGAAAACACAAGTGCTTGCCGATCAGACACCGCGATGCCGGTTGAGCCGTACGGCCGTCGACCTGGCCGATCCGCAAGCCCGGGACGCATTCCTCGATGACGCGCTCGACGGCGCGCAGAAGGCTTTGGTGCTGACCGAGGGCCTCGTGGTGTATCTCGCCGAGGCCGACGTCATTTCGCTGTCGCAGGCGATCTCCCGGCCCGAGGTGGCCTGGTGGATGCTCGACTTCGCCGGTCCCGGTCTGCGAAAGATGATGAACAAGAAGATGCCGGGCATCCTGGAAAATGCGCCGTTCCTATTCGCCCCGGAAAATGGCGTGGCCTATTTCGAAGAGCTGGGCTGGCGCATCGTCGAAGTGGAATCGCTGCTTGTTGCCGCCCGCCGCTTCCGCCGCTTGCCGATGATCATGCGTCTGGCGGCACGGCTGCCCCAACCAGATCCGCGCCATCCCGGCAGCAGGCCATGGAGCGCGGCGGCCCTGCTGACTCACTGAACCAACGAGCCACCTCCGCAACCGATTCGGCGCCTTTCTGGCGCACCGATCGGGCGTTTCATTAATCCAGATCGTCTGGCATCTTACGAGCGGGGGACAAGACCGGAATGCGGACTATTCGCCCTGCCAAAGTTCGCCGCCGATCTTAGGATCGCGATATGCAGATCGCGGTCAAATTCGACCTGAGCTTCCAATACTGCGAGCTTGAGCAGTTGTGGCGCACGGCCGATCGCCTGGGTTTCGAAGCGGTGTGGGATTACGACCATTTCTACGGACCGCGGGAAAACACCGACCCGAATTACGAGGGCTGGACCTCCCTGGCCGCGATGGCCGCGGTCACTAAGCGGGCGCGTATCGGCTGCCTGGTGTCCAGCGTGACGTTCCGGAACCTGGCGGTCATGGCCAACATGGCGGTCACCGTCGACCACATCTCGGGTGGTCGCCTCTACTTCGGGCTTGGTGCCGGTTGGATCGCGGACGAACATCGCGCGTACGGAATCGAGTTTCCCGGCGCCGGCACCCGCGTCGCGATGGTCGACGAGGCGCTGACCGTGCTTCGCATGCTCTGGGCGCAGGACTCGGTCACCTTCAACGGGCAGTTCTTCACCCTCGAGAACGCGCTGTGCAAGCCCAAACCTCTGCAGCAGCCACACCCGCCGATCGTGATCGGCGGGAGCGAGCCGAAGATGCTGCGCGTGGTCGCGCGTCACGCCGACATGTGGAACATGCCCGGACACGAGGGGCCGCAGCGATGGGGTGCCGTCAACACCCAGCTCGACCAGGCGTGCGCCGAAATGCAGCGCGCGCCGGGCGAGATCCTGCGCTCGGCACAGCTGTCGCTGCATCCGGCCGAAGCCGGCCAGGTGGATGAACAACTGGCCTTGTTGCCGGAGTTCGACTCGCTCGGTTGCGAGCAGATGGTGCTGGCCTTCCGCCAGCCACCAACCGAGGCATTGCTAAAACGCTGCCTAGCTTTCGATTCCGGTACGCGGCCGATCGTGGCTATCTAACGCGCCACCCTTTCCATGGCGGCTCGCGTAGGGGATTGTTAGCCCGATGAACGCGTCTCGAGTTGCTGTAATGCCAATCGCCGTCCTGGCGATGTTCGGGTTCGCGGGACCGGCCGCTGCCGATCCGCCACCCACTCAGCAGATCACCACGGTGGCCGTCGGGTCCAAGGGGCAGCCCGTCAACGGCTTTCACGAGACTCCGCCCGACGGGAACCTCGCCGTAGTCAGCGACTGCGTGGCGTCACCCGCGGCAATGGCGGACGACGTCTACGCGTGCTCGCCGAGCGTGGCCGGTGCCGCAACCTGTTGGCCGTCAACGCCGGGATCGCTGCTGTGCGTGGACGATCCGTGGGACCAGCGTTTGCATCGGGTCGCCTATAACGGTCAGCTCCCGCCGGTGCACCCGCCTGCCTCACCGGAACCGTATGCGCTCGTTCTCGACGACGGCACCCGCTGCTTGCTGCGTAACGGCGGGGCCTGGGGCGGGCGCGACGACGGCTACGTCGCCGGTTACGGGTGCAGCAACGGCGGCCCTAATCCCGCGGTGTTGTGCCTCCCGGACGCGAAGTCCTGCATCGACGACCGCACCGGGCCGACGTGGACGGTCAAAATCGGTCAGCTGGGCGCGGGGAACCCGCACCTTCCGCCACCGCAGACCCGCGCGGTCGCGAGCGCATGGTTCGCCGGGGACCGCATCCCCGGCTGACGCGCCCGGCTACCAGACGCGTATCCAATCGACGAGCATGTCGGCGGGGTAGCTGCCCGGCCCGGGATCGCCACCGCCGGAGCCGGCAACGGCGAGGTTGAACACTGGATACACCGTGTAGCCGGGGCCGTTGAACGGCCAATCCGGCAGCGAGCTGGCGGGCACGTCGAAATACGGCTGGGCGCCGTCGGAATAGTCCTTCCAGAACCTGATGCCGGCCTCGTCCCACTGGCATCGCCAGGTGTGCCAGGCGCTGTCGACCGCGATGTTGTGGGTCTTCCACTCGCCG
This sequence comes from Mycobacterium sp. 050272, assembly GCF_039023525.1. Taxonomy (NCBI): domain Bacteria; kingdom Bacillati; phylum Actinomycetota; class Actinomycetes; order Mycobacteriales; family Mycobacteriaceae; genus Mycobacterium; species Mycobacterium sp. 050272. Next base: position 412,445 of record NZ_JBCHKV010000004.1, read on the forward strand.
CCGTTCGCCTTGGCGTGGACGGTGCTCGCAGACGGCCAGCTGCCGTTGCCGTACCACTCCATCACGTCGATCTCGCCCTGATCGTCGTTGCCGAGCCAGTACGCGGGCCAGGCGCCGGGGGTCAGGCAGTTCAGTTTGACCCGGGTTTCCCAGGTGTGGCCGACGCCGCCCCGCCACAGGCTTTGCACCTTGCCACTGAAGTAGGTGGGGCCATCCTTCGCGGCACGCAGGACGAGGTTGGAATTGCCGTCGACGAACACGTTCTTGCGGTCGTCGCGGTACTGCCCGATGTGCTCGGGCAGCTCCCAATACGTCGGGTCTTTGATCGTCTCGCGCGCTTTCGCGATGGCCCACTTTGACGGGTCGGGGGCCGAACCGGCCGGACCATCGAACTCGTCGGAGAAGATGTAGCTTCCGGCCGGCCCACTGGGCGCGTTGGGCGGCGGGATCCGGCCGGGATAAGCCCTGGCCTCGGGGATGGGGAGCGCGGCGGCCAGCACGCCGATCCCGGTCGTCAGCATCATCCGGCGACGGTCCATCTCAGGCATAAGCAAGCGACGATAGCAGCCCGGGCGGCACCGGGTCGAAACAGAAATTGTGTCGGTGGCCGTCGCTAGCATTTGGATCGCTGTCGCCCGAAACGGACGGCGGAACGGCACTAGCTCGGGATTTGGGATGAATTCACGGTCAATTCTCATGATCACGCTTGGTTTGGTCTCAGGATTGCCTGGGCATCCTGGACACGAACAAATAACACGTCCATTGCTTTGCGGTTGAGTCGGTTGCGCTGAGAGGAGCTGACGATTATGGCGAATGCACCAGGTTCGGCGGTAATTTTCCTTCAGTCACACCCGGCTTGGATCGCAGCCCGGCGACGCGATCGCGAGCGCGCCGAATCCATGCGTCGTCACCCCTCATTTCGGGGCCGCCGAGGTGCTGCCGAGATTGACCACGCGGTCGGCGTCGGTGGCCGTCACTTCACGGTTTATTCGAGCGGCGATACTCCCGCGTAAAGCATTCGCGCGGCCCGACACCGAATGATCGGTCGGGGCCGCAGCGCAGTCAGGAACGCATCACCACCGCCAGATCCTTAAATCGAAGCCGAAATCATCGGCGTTGCCCTTCTTTGATCCCAACCCGTTTACAGGCGCGGTCCCGTCTACTACGCTTTGTAGTAGACGGGATTGGGAGACAAAGATGTCCAACGACTCGAATCCGCTGCCGGCGGACCGTTGCCTGACTGTCGCGATGATCGCGTTCATGGCGGCATTCGGACTGCATGGCGTCGATCATTTTCGACGCGGGATGACGGCATCTCCGCCCGCAGTCATGGTCGGCGGGATGATCCAGGGCGTTTTCGTCGTTGTCGCGTTGGTGCTGGTTCTGCGACAACATCCTTCGGCGCCCCTATTCGCGTCCCTCGTTGGTTTAGGCAGTGCCGCACTGTTCACCTATGCGCACATCCTGCCGACGTTTCTGCCTGACTATCAGGACAGCTTCAGCTACGGGCCGCGCGTCAATGTCACATGGTTCTCCTGGCTTACCGCCGCCGGCGAAATCGGAGCCGGGCTGACACTCGCCTACATCGGCTTTCGGATGCGAAAGGCCGCCAATCAGCTTGCGCGACAAGGTGATAGAGAATGCTGCACATCGAAGAGTACGTCGGCATAATTCTCGGTGTGCCGCAAACACACCGAGCGAGGGCGTTAGCCAACCCGCATCAGCCGCACAGCGCGGTTGTTCACGAGCTGCAGCGCTACATCGAAGCCCATAATCCCGACGCCAGCGGCGTCAACGTGGTGAGCGCGACGGACGCGGGCCAAGACGACACGAGCCACCAGCCAGTCAGGCACTGGTACCACGTCACCTACGAAGCCGCAGGTGTGCGTCACCGCACGCCTGATGTCGATCACGAGGCATGAGTTTCGGCTTCGGGATGCGCGTGCGATCTCAACGCCAGAACACAGTCGCGGCCCTGCATGATGTGCTCGGCCATCAGCGCCCCGGCCCGCTCGGGTTCACCGGCCGCGATCGCGTCACGCACCATTCGATGGAACAGGTTGGACCGTTCCCTATCGCCCCGCGATTGATTTCGGAACACCTGATATACCAACGGAATATCAACCGCGTGCACGAGCAGCACGGACAGCCTTCGATGGCCCGAACCCTCGACAACGCAATGATGAAAAGCGCTGTTGGCGGTCGTGATTCGGCGCAAACCCGCATCCAGCGAGCCGCTCGACACCAACTCGATTCCCGCGTCGAAGTCCGCGATCGCCGCGTCGAGGGCTGCGATTCCCTGGGCATCCATCCGGGTGGCGGCACGCTCGGCGGCCAGCGATTCCAGCCTCGCGCGTAGCTCGTAGTGGTCGCGGATGTCGGCCTCGGACATCGTCGCCACCACTGCGCCCCGGTTGCGCTCAATGACAACCAGGCCGTCGGCGGCCAAGGCCCGCAATGCTTCTCGTACCGGGGTACGAGACAGCTCGAACATCTCGCCGATTCGCTGTTCGACCAGCCGTGAACCCGGCTCGAAGTCACCCTCTGCTATCGCGCGACGGATCAGCCGGTAGGCCAGGTCCGACCGGCCGTCGATCTCGGTCATCTCAGTCGCCCCCGGACGTCGCGGCGCCGATGTCGAGCACCCCGCCGCCTTCGGGGTCGTCGACCTCCACAATCGGGTCGTCGACGTCGTCGAACTCCAGGCGCAGCGCCCGCGACATGATCGCGTGCATGACGTACATCGTTGTGGTGTAGGTGAATTCGAGAATCTCGGTGTCAGCGAATTCTTCGCGCAGTTGGGTGAACAACCGCTCGGGCACCCGGCCCTGCTGCCCCGCAAGGCAATCCGCGTAGGCAAGCAGCAGGCGCTCGGTGTGATCAAAGCAATCAGCGGTCTGCCACGACGGGATCGCGGCGATCTTCTCCTCGGATATCCCGGCCGACCGGCACGCCTTGCAATGCTGGGAGTACACGAACTGGCTACCGACCACCCAGCCCGCCCTGATCTGGCCCAGCTCACGGTGATCGGGCCGGATGCTGACTTCTTCGCGGTACAGGCGAAAGCCGCGCACCGCATGACGCAGCGCGGCGGGGGACTGCGCCATCACCGTCCACCAATTCCCTGGAGTACCGCCGACGGCACCCGGTTGAGCCACCGGGTCACGGTCGCCGAACATGAAGTCGTACATCTTGAGCGTGAACTCGTCATCGACCTCACCTCTGGGAACGGGATTCAGGCGCGGCATTGCGGGTCCTCTCGGCGGGTGCAGATTGCATTCAATCCCAGCCTCAGTGGCCACGTCAATGCACTTCGCGGCCCGGCTGCACCCCGGATTGCGTACAGTCCGGCCTAGATCGGCAGCTTTGGTCGGCCGATCCCGGTCGTGCGACGTAGCCTTAGCGCCATGAGTCGCGGCGACGGGCCAGCATGCGAGTATCTGCGCAGCACTGGGCGAATCGCCATGGCACACAGGGGATTCACGTCGTTCAAGTTTCCGATGAACACGATGGGTGCGTTTGACGAGGCCGCCAAGCTCGGATTCCGCTACATCGAGACCGACGTGCGTGCCACCCGAGACGGTGTGGCGGTGATCCTGCACGACCGCCGGCTCCCGGCGCAGTGCGGGCTACCGGAAACAATCGACCGCCTGACATGGCGGGAAGCCCGGACGGCGGATCTCGGTGCGGGGCAGACCATCCCGGCACTGGAGGAGCTCCTGGTCGCACTGCCTCAGATGCGGGTCAATATCGATATCAAAGCCGAGTCGGCCATCGAACCCACGGTCGCGGTCATCGAACGCCTCAACGCGCACGACCGAGTGCTGGTCACGTCGTTCTCCGACCGGCGTCGCCGCCGCGCGTTGGGTCTGCTGACCAAACGGGTCGCGAGTTCGGCGGGCACGGTCGCCTTCCCTGCACTCGTGGCCGCGAAGACCCCGGCCGGCCGCGCGTACGCCTGGCGGCTGCTGCACGACAGCGACTGCCTGCAACTGCCGCCGCGACTGGGTCGGCTGCCCGTCATCACGCCGACGCTGGTCCGGGCCGCTCACGCCTCGGGACGTCAGGTGCATGCGTGGACGGTCGACGACCCGGCGGTCATGGGTGCCCTGCTCGATATCGGCGTGGACGGCATCATCACCGATCGCGCGGACCTGCTGCGCGACGTGCTGATCGCCCGCGCCGAGTGGCTCTAGTTGAGCTTGCCGGCGACGAAGTCGGCGGCCTGGTTGGCCATGCCGGCGTCGATATACGCGCCGGCCAAGTGCTGCGGCCAGTTCTCTTTCCAGGTGTTCGGGTCGGCCGGGTTGCAGATCGGGTCGGCGCCGTGGCACAACTCGATGGTCCGGTCGTTGTAGGTCGGGTTGAAGTTCGTGATCGGCCCCACCCACTGGCTGCCATTGCCGAACAAGGCGACCGCGGCGATGTGCTGGTCCATGCCCGCCGGCAGCGGGCTGTCGAAGCCGAACGCGCCGATCGGCGCCGCGAGCACCACATCGGTCACCGCCGCTCCGAGTGAGTAGCCGCCGAGCACGAGTCGGGTGTCCGGGCAATTGGCGGCCATGTCCTGGATGTGGTGACTCATGTCGTTGGCGCCGATGTCGACCTGCGTATCGGCGGGATACTTGACGGCATACGAGCCGAAGCTCTTGTTGCCGACCTTGGATTGCAGCGCGTTGATGAACGCGTTGCCGAGTTGACCCGGCCCCGGCGATTCGTAGCGGCCGCGGGCGAATACCACCTGAACCTGAGGACAGCTGGCCGCCGCGGACGGCACGGCACCCAGCGTTCGGAAGGGCAGCACCGCCGGAGCCAATATCAGTGCGCCCGCGATCATGACCGCCGCCAGGCACACACCACACGATTTGAGGGGAGGTAAAGCGCGCACAGCACGATGTTAGGACGAACCCGGCGCCTGCGCCTGGCGGGGTGAACGGCTCGGCATACCGACTCTGACCACGCTGTCGGTCAAAGCACGCCGGGCGATAGGTTCAGCTGATGAGCAACACCAACAGCAGCGCACCCGAGCGCTTGTTCGCACTGGCCGAACAGGTCACCGGCTTCATGCCCGACGACGAAGGGCGCGCCCTCTATGACGCGGCGCTGCGCTATCTGGACGGCGGTGTCGGTGTCGAGATCGGTACCTACTGCGGCAAATCCACCTTGCTGCTCGGTGCGGCGGCACAGCAGGCGGCCGGTGTGCTCTACACGGTGGACCATCATCACGGCTCCGAAGAACATCAGGCCGGCTGGGAATACCACGATGCCACCTTGGTCGACGAGGTCACCGGACTGTTCGACACCCTCCTGACGTTTCGTCGCACGCTCGACGCCGCCGGACTGGACGACCACGTAGTCGCCATCGTGGGCAAATCACCGGTCGTGGCCCGCGGGTGGCGGTCACCGCTGCGGTTCTTGTTCATCGACGGTGGCCACTCCGAGGCCGCGGCCACCGAGGACTTCAACGGATGGGCGAAGTGGGTGCAAGTCGGCGGGGCCCTGGTCATCCACGACGTGTTTCCCGATCCAAAGGACGGCGGGCGGCCACCCTATTACATCTATTGCCGCGCAATAGATTCCGGCCAATTCCGAGAGATCTCCGCCCTCGGCTCGCTGCGGGTGCTCGAACGCACCAGCGGTCAGGTCGGCGAGCCGATCGAAATTACCGACCCGGGCCGGTAACCACGCACTCGCAATCGAAGTCGGTCTGCAGACCCAGCGGCAGGTCGTGGCCGCGGAAGATCCCGGCACCTCCGGTGGTGTCCGACAGCGCATCTGCCGCCAAGATCACCGCCGCGCCCGTCCACGCCGTGCGCTCCTCGGGCCAGCGCTTCCCGTCGGCGAATACCAAACCCGTCCAATACGAGCCGTCTTTTTCCCGCAGATGCTGCATTGCGGCGAATTGCCGGTGCGCGACCGACCGTTGACCCATCGCCTCGAGCGCCATGACCAGCTCGCAGGTCTCGGCGCCGGTCACCCATGGCCGGTCGTCGACGCAGCGGATGCCAAGGCCGTCGACGACAAAGTCGTCCCAGCGGTGCTTGATACGGGCGGCGGCGGCCGGGCCCCGCAGCGCGCTGCCGAGGATGGGGTAGTACCAATCCATCGAGTACCGGTCTTTTTCGGTGAACGCCTCAGGATGCGCGACCAGCGCATGGCCCAGCCGGCCCAAGGCCAGCTCCCATTCGGGTTGGGGATCGCTCACCAGAGCGGCCAGCGCCAATGCGCACCGGATGCTGTGATACACGCTGGCGCAACCGGTGAGCAGGGCTTCACGCACCGGGCCGGTTTCGCTTCGCGCCCAACAGATCTCGCCGTAACCGACCTGCAGGTCGATGACGAAGTCGATGGCCTTGTGCACCATCGGCCACATCGATGCGGCGAAGGACCTGTCACCGGTGACCAACACGTAATGCCAGACGCCGGTGGCGATGTAGGCGCAGAAATTGCTGTCGCTGTTGGCGTCTTCGATTGTTCCCGAACGAAATTGCAGCGGCCAGGATCCGTCCGGCCGCTGATTACGCCGGCTCCACTCGTAGGCGGCTCGGGCCGGTTCCAGTAATCCGGCCGCGGTGAGCGCCATGGCCGATTCGACGTGATCCCACGGGTCGGTGTGACCGCCGTGGAACCAGGGGATGGCACCCGATGATTCCTGCTCGGCGGCGATGGACAGGGCCGTCTGGCGACACTGCTCCGGACTCAACACACCCGGAACGGCCGGTGGGCTATATCGACGCAACTGAACACCCCAGAGTTGCCTCGGTTCCCGCCTTCTGCGCTTTGGTGAAGTACATCGCCACGCTCTTGCCCACCAGCGGGTTGAGCACCGACTCAGCGAACCGGGTGAGCCTCGGGCGCTGCATCAGGTCCCACACCAGAAGCTTGTGGTAGGCAGTCACCGCCGGATGGTCGCTATTATCAACTCCAACAGCACATTTCAGCCACCAGAACGGCGCGTGCAGCGCATGCGCATGATGCGAATGTGTTAATTCCAGGCCATTGGCCGCGATCTTGTCCCGCAGTTCACTGGCCCGGTAGATGCGGATATGGCCACCCAGATTCGCGTGGTATTCGTCGGACAGCAGCCAGCACACTTGTTCGGGAAGCCAGCGGGGCACGGAGACTGCCAGCGTCCCACCGACTTTGAGCACCCGGACCAATTCCGCAATCGCCGCGTCGTCTTGGGTGACATGTTCCAGAATCTCGGATGCGATGACGCAGTCGAACGTCTCGTCTGGATACGGCAAGCTCAACGCGTCGCCGACGACCGCCTCCGCCGTTGCCGCGGCGGGCGCTTCGCCGTTTTCGGCCATTGCGCGAAGAATGGTTTCCACGGACTTCAACTCGGCCTCGTCACGGTCGAACGCGATGATGTCGGCACCGCGGCGGTACGCCTCGAACGCGTGCCGACCGGCTCCGCAGCCCACGTCGATCACCTTGCTGGAAGGCCCGATGCCAAGCCGATCGAAATCGACTGTCAGCATTGCAGTTCGCCTTGGGTGAGGGCACCTCGTGCGATCGCGCGCTCATAGATCCGCACGGTCTGTGCGGCGACGGCTTCCCAGCTGAACACGCTGACTGCGCGCGCGCGTCCCGCCTTGCCGAGGCTACGTCGCTTTTCCGGCGAGTCGAGGAGCTCGCCGAGTGCGCGGGTCAGCGCGTCGACGTCGGCGGGCGGGACCAGCTCGGCGCAGGCGCCGTCGGTCCCGAGGACCTCGGGCAGCGCACCTACCCGGCTCGCGACGATCGGGGTACCACTCGACATCGCCTCCACGGCGGGCAGCGAAAACCCTTCGTAGAGCGACGGTATGCAGGCCACCTCAGCCGAGGCGAACAAGGCGGCCAGTTCGGCGTCGGTGAGTCCACTGGTGATATGGACGATGTCCGAGATCCCCAGTTCTGCGATGAGCTTGTGGGTGGGCCCATTGGGTTCCACCTTGGCGACGAGCCGCAACTCGACATCGCGGTTCACCCGAGTCTTGGCGACCGCGTGCAGCAGGGTGCTGACGCCCTTCAGCGGCGTGTCGGCGCTGGCGATCGCGATTACCCGGCCGCGCTGACGTGGACCCGAACCCGGTTTGAACAGCTCGGTGTTCACGCCCAACGGCACCACGTGGAGTTGCTCGGGCAACACACCGAAATCGGAGACGATGTCGGCGGCCGAAGACGACGAGACCGTCAAGAGCTCCGGAATCTGACGCGCCACTTGTTGCTGCATGTCCAAGAACCCGTACCAGCGGCGTACCAACGGCTTTCGCCACCATTTGGCTGCGGCGACATCGAGCACCCGGTCACGGGTGATGGGATGGTGCACGGTGGCCACCACCGGCATTCCAGTGGCCGCGATGGTCAACAGGCCGGTTCCCAGACTCTGATTGTCGTGGACGACGTCGAATTCGGATGCGCGCTCGGCCAACAGACGCGCGACGCGCAGCGTGAAAGTCCGCGGTTCGGGAAAGCCCGCCGTCCATACGGTCAGAAGTTCCCGAAGGTCGATCGAATCGTGGATCTCGCTGGGCCGGGGGATCCGGAACGGGTCGGGCTCTCGGTACATATCGAGGCTCGGCACCTCGGTCAATCGCACCCGAGGATCGAGCAATTCCGGATACGGCTGCCCGGAAAACACTTCGACATCGTGACCGAGTTCCACCAGACCGTGGCTGAGATGTCGTATGTAGACGCCCTGTCCGCCGCAATGGGTCTTACTACGGTAGGACAGCAAGGCAATTCGCATACTCAACTCTTCTTTGCTGGTTAACGAACGCGGAGGGCGCCGAATCCATTGCGATCAACGGGCTCCCGAACTCCGTGACAGCAAACTGGACATGTGTCCAGACTATAGTTCGATCAGCTAATCGACGCAACGCGCCATCGGTGCCCTTCAATACTAGGTAGCGGCGATTTTCGTCGGACGTCGAGGTCCGTTGAATAACTGGTCCCGGTCGCGTGGAGCCCACCGAGAGTCGTAACATGTTGTGAGGCAATGGTCGGCGCGGTGCCGGACCAGACGGCGGCCTTGTTTGCTGGGACGCCCGCCGCTGGCGCCGTCGTTCAGCGATCGAACAGGTCGGACAGGGCGTCGGAGACCATGTCCTCGGGGTCTTGGTCGATCTCGACATTCCGCAGCTCGCCCTCGATGGCAAGGGATGCGATGCCATGCACCAGCGACCACAGCGGTCCTGCCACCTCGCGCGGCGCCCGGCCGCGCAGCAACCCGGCGGCCTGGCATCCGGCGATCGCGTCAAGCAGGACTCCGAACGCTTGACCAGCGGCGACAGCCAGGTTCGGATGCCTGGTTTTGTCGGTATCCGCACCAAACATGACCCGATACTGGTCCGGATGCCCGATTGCCCAGCGGACGTAGGCGCGACCGATTTCGACCAGCCTGTCGGTCGGCCCTGACGCGACATCGACGCCCGCGGTCAATGTGGCGTGGAGGTCGATAAACCCCTGCTCGGCAACGGTAGCGAGCAGGTGGGCTTTGTCGGAGAAGTGCCGGTATGGCGCCGCAGCGCTGACGCCCGCCCGCCGGGCCGCCTCGGTCAAGGTGAAGCCCTTGGGCCCCCGCTCGGCCACCAGCGACAGCGCGGCACTGGTCAGCGCGCGTTTGAGGTCGCCATGGTGGTAGCTGTCCCGGCGCGCCTTGGCCGCCGTGGGGGACTTCTTTCCGGACATGTTGACGACATTAACATGGTTGGCCTATGTTAATCACATTCACATGTCCGAGAGGAGCGGAAATGTCATCTCAACCAAGAACAGGCTGGGCGGTGATCACCGGTGCCAGCTCCGGTTTTGGCGCGGTCTTCGCCGACCAGCTGGCCAGGCGCGGCTTGTCATTGCTGCTTGCCGGACGCGACGAGGACCGGCTCAACGCGGTAGCGCAGCGGGCCCGTCAGGCGGGCCCCGTCGAGGTCGAACTGGTCGTCGGCGACCTCGGCACCGAGGACGGCGTCGCTGCGCTCGCGGCCCGCCTGTCGGGGCGGACGATCGAGGTGCTGGTCAACAACGCCGGGTTCGGCACCTACGGCCGATTCGCGGAACTGGACGCCGACCGCGAGCACCAGCTGGTGGCGGTCAATGTCGACGCGCTGGTCCGTCTCACCCACGCGGTGCTGCCCGGCATGATCGCCCGCGGTCGCGGCGGCATTCTCAACGTCGCCTCCAGCATCGCGTTTGTGCCCGGGACCTATCAGGCGACCTACGGCGCCTCGAAGGCGTTCGTGCTGTCACTCAGCCAGGCCCTGTGGGCCGAAACCCGCGGGGCGGGCGTCACGGTGACCGCGTTGTGCCCTGGACCGACCCGCACGGGATTCGTCGACGCGCTGGGATCGGATGTGTCGCACACCGCGATCTACCGGCACCTGGCCGCACCCGAACCAGTGGTGGCCGCCGGGCTGCGCGCGCTCGACCGAGGCCGCGTCGTCGCGGTTCCCGGGTGGCGCAACCGGATCATGACCGCCGGTGGCCGCTTCTCACCAGGCTGGCTTTCGGCCTTGATCAGCGCCCGCATGCTGCGGCCCGCGGCCGCCATGACCCATGCAAGCCGCTGAGATGCCCGGCAAAGTCTTCACGTTCGAAATCAACTGGATGACAAGCGCATCGGCCGCCACGCTGCTGACGCCCAATCTCGCGGGAGGCACCGACATCCGCTGGACGGGGTCCTTCACTGAAGGTTTGCGCGGCACGGGACAAATCATGCGCGTATTTCTACGCGGCGTGGTCAGTTTCCTTGCCAGTCGCCTCGTGAAAGCGGCTGAACGCCGATAATTTACGTCACACGAGACAACCTTCGCGACGAGTGCTCCGAATCAGGTTCAGTCACGCGGTAATTCGCGATACGGGTGAACCATTCGGCCAGTCCGCGCGTGGCTAGATATTGGAAGCTATACCTAGCAGACCCGGTAGGAGCCATCGTGAATGCTGTACTAGGAGCGCGCTATCACTTCATCGTGTGCGGAGCGGGATCGTCGGGTTCGGTCGTCGCCGCACGATTGGCGGAGAACCCCGATGTGACCGTCTTGCTCTTGGAGGCCGGCGGCAGCGATGAGGCGCCCAGCGTCACCGAGGCCAACCAGTGGCCACTGAACCTGGGCACCGACCGCGACTGGGGATTTGCCTCGGAGCCCGATCCGGGGCTGAACGGCCGCTCGATCCCGTTTTCGATGGGCAAGGTGCTCGGCGGCGGTTCCAGCATCAACGTGATGATCTGGGCGCGCGGACACCGCAGCGACTGGGACCTTTTCGCGTCCGAATCCGGGGAGCCGGCCTGGGGTTACGAGCCGGTCCTGGATTTGTTTCGGCACCTCGAGGACTGGCACGGCACGGGTGAGCCGAATCATCGCGGCACCGGAGGGCCGGTCTTCGTGCAGCCGACGCCCGACCTACACCCGGTCGCCCTAACGGCGGTGAAAGCCGCTAGGACACTGGGGATTCCGACCTATCAGAGCCCCAACGGCCGACTGATGGAAGAGATGCGGGGTGCCGCAATCACCGACGTGAGATACCGCGACGGCAAGCGTCTTTCCGTTTTCCGCACCTACACGGCGCCCCATCTTGAGAAGCCAAACCTGACCGTGGTGCCGCATGCCCTGGTGACGCGGGTGACCTTCCAGGGCGATCGGGCCACCGGCGTCGAAGTGATCCACGACGGCGCAGTCCACCACATCACGGCGGACACCGAGGTGGTGTTGTCCCTCGGGGCGATGCATACCCCCAAGGTGCTGATGCGGTCCGGTGTAGGCGACTCCGACGAGCTGCATCGCGTCGGAGTCAGAGTCCGTCAGCACCTGCCCGGGGTGGGACGCAACTTTCAAGACCACTACGGGTTCGGCTGCGTATGGGAGTTTTCCGAGGACTACCAAGCCAGCACCCAGGCGGGAGCGGCCTTGTTCTGGGACTCCGGTCTCGGTGACGTCGATGGACCGGATCTCTTCGCTTGCCTGGGCGCGTTCCCGATGGCCACCCCGGAGAACATCGCGAAATACGTCGTGCCGCAAAACGGCTGGACCTTGTTCGGCTCACTGACGCATCCGAAAAGCCGCGGCCGGCTGCGACTCACCGGGCCCGATGCGCACGACCCGATTCGGATCGAAGCGAACGCGTTGTCGGATCCACACGATGTCAAGACGGCGATCGCCTGCATTGAAACCCTGCGCGAAATCGGCAATTCCGCTGAGCTGCGGCCGCTTGTTACCAGGGAAGTCATGCCGGGCAACCTGACCGGCGACGAGCTGGAAACGTATTTGCGCGACGCGGTGACCACTTATTGGCACGAATCGGGAACGGCGAAGATGGGCCGCGACTCGATGTCGGTGGTCGACGGGCGGCTCAACGTCTATGGCTTCGAGAATCTGCGCGTCGCCGACGCGTCGATCATGCCGCGCATAACCACCGGCAACACGATGGCACCCTGCGTCGTGATCGGCGAGCGCGCCGCGCAGTTCATCAAGGCCGAACATCGGCTCTGACATCAAATGATGTCGGGCCGCAAACCAGTCCGCCGCGCATACTGCAACGAATCCCTGACGACCAATCATCAACGCCTCGATAGGAATTCGAAATCATGTTAGAAGTCATCGACAAGGGTCAGCCCAGCGAGGAGCACCCACACCCGTTGCTTTTCGTGCACGGCGCCTTCCAGGCTGGATGGAGCTGGGATGTGCACTTTCTGGACTACTTCGCCGATCACGGGTTTCACGTCTTGGCACCCAGCCTTCGGGGTCATGGCTCGAGTCCAGCGGACAAACCCCTTCGCCTGTGCTCGATCTCGGACTACGTCGAAGACGTCACCTCGATTGCCAAAACCCTTGCGCCGCAGCCTGTCCTGATCGGGCACTCGATGGGCGGATTTATCGTGCAGAAGTACCTGGAAAACCACGACGCCCCCGCGGGTGTCCTGCTGGCCGCCGCACCGCCACGCGGACACCTGCGCACCCTGTTGCGGGCAATGCGCAAACACCCTTGGGGCTGCCACAAATTCGCCGTCAGCGGCCGGCCCGCCGACATGTACGGCGGGACACTCGCGGGTGCGCGCGGGCTGCTCTTTGCGCCGTCGACGCCGGAATCCCTGGTAGCCGAAAGCGTGGCGCGTCTCCAGCCGGACAGCACGCGCGCGATCATCGGCGACATGGTCGCCCTCAACCTCGTCAAGACCGCACGAGTGAACACGCCCCTGCTGGTGGTCGGGGGAGAGCACGACGAGATTTATCCTCCCTCCGTCGTGCACAAGACGGCAAAGGCCTATGGCACCCGCGCGACGATCATCCCCGACATGGGGCACAGCGTGACGCTGGAACCCGAGTGGGCGACCCTTGCCGGCCACATGGTGTCCTGGCTGAAAGAACAGGGACTGTAGCCGGCTTTGCTACGATCGCGCCGTGCCCGATTCGGCTGCGCCACGATCTCTTTCACGACGCGATGCCCTGAAGTACGCGTTGTCACCGGCGCTGCTGAGTGTGGCACCGCTGGCAACGCCCTTCGGCATGCGGCAGGCGTCCGCCGCCGACATCCAGCTGATTGACTTTGCGGAGAAAAGGATCGCACCGGACGAGATCAAGGCGGCGGGCTACGCCGGAGTGATCAACTACGTCTCCGCGGAGCGACCGGGAGCCCATTTCGAGGCCAAGCCCCTCACCCGCTGGTACGCCGACTCGTTACGCGCCGCGGGCCTGCACATCGTCAGCAACTTCCAATACGGCAAGCCCGGTTGGCCGGCCACCCCGTCGGATCTGACCCGCGGACACGACGGCGGTGTCGCGGACGCTCAAACGGCTCAGCAGCTGCATGCCGCGGCAGGCGGGCCGAATTCGGCGCCGATCTTCTTCAGCGTCGACGACGATATCGACCAAAACACTTGGAATAGCCTTGCCGTCGAGTGGTTTCGGGGAATCAACTCGGTCCTCGGCGTGGGCCGCACCGGTATCTACGGCCACTACAACGCGTGTGGGTGGGCTATCAGGGACGGGGTGATCGGCACCTCGTCCAGCCCGGGGCACCGCTGGGCGTGGCAAACTCGGTCATGGTCGCACGGCCAGCGCGAGCCGATGGCGGTGCTGTACCAGGCGGTCGTCAACAGCCCGTCGAACCCCGGCCCGCTGCTGGGCGGGATCAACGTCGATGTGGACGACGTTCTCGCGGCCGACTACGGACAGTGGGATCTCGGCCGCTGAGCCGTCCCTACATGCCCAGCGGCACCGAATTGTTGGTCGCCTGGGGCGTCGTCGAAGCGATGAAGTTCTCCAGGATGTCCGCCACGGCCGCCGGCGCCTCGACGTGCGGGAAGTGTCCGACGCCTTCGAGTACCTCAAGACGGCTGCCATCCAGCGCGTCATGGGCGGCGTAGGCGTGCGCGACGGGAATGATCCGGTCCTGGTCGCCCCAGATCAGCACCGTGGGTAAACCGGCGGCGACATGCAGCTTGTTGAGCGCGCTGACGGCCTGACCGCGGTAGTCCACGACGGAGCGCAAGGTGCGCAGGAACGCCTGGCGGGTCCGCGCATCCGACAGTGAGCAGTACGCCTGCCACATCTCGCCGGCTCGCGGCGCGCGGATGCCGGCCGAGGTCAGCCACGAGCCCAGCTTGTTGCCGAGGTTCAACACCGGTCGCGGCGCGACGATGGGCAACAGCAACTCCGCACCGGGTGCGGACAGCATCCGCAGCACCGGACTGAGTTCCGGGCCGAGGCCGCCGCTGCCGATCAAGGCCAGGCGCTCGCAGTAGTCGCGGTGCTGATGGGTGAACTGCATCGCGATGCCGCCGCCGAGCGACTGCCCGACCACGGTGGCACGGGACACGCCGAGTTCGTCGAGCAGATCACGCAGCGAGACCGCGAATGCGCCCAGTGAGTAGTCACCGCGTGGCTTTGCCGACTCGCCGTGACCGAGCAGGTCAGGCGCGATGACGCGGTATTTCTTGGCGAGCTGCGGGATGATCGCTCGCCAGGTGGCCGAGCTGCCTGCCATTCCGTGGATCAGCAGCAGCGCGTGGCCGTGGCCCGCTTCGCGGTAGGCGATCCGGTCGCCGTGAAGTTCGAGGTAGCTCAATTCGCTCATAATCAGACCGTTTGCCCCAGCCTTGGTGGTAGTTGGATACACCGGCGATTACCCAAGAATACGCAACTTACGCCTTCGTAGGTTACTGGCGGGTAATAGTGTGGCAGGCCTCACGCGTCCGACGCGTCCACCACGAAATGACGACACCCCGCGAGCTGGGCGGGCCCGCGGGGTGTCGCTTCGTGCTGATGATCAGGTCACTTCAGGTCGTATCGATCGTTGTTCATGACCTTGACCCACGCGGCGACGAAGTCCTCTACGAACTTGCCCGCGTTGTCGTCCTGCGCGTAAACCTCGACCAGCGCGCGCAGCACCGAGTTCGACCCGAACACCAGGTCGTTCGCGGTCGCGGTCCATTTCAGCGCCCCCGAGGCCCGATCGCGGCCCTCGTAGACGTTCTCCTGAGTCTCCGACGGCTTCCACTCCGTGCCCATGTCGAGCAGGTTGACGAAGAAGTCGTTGGTCAACGCGCCCGGCTTGTCGGTGAACACGCCGTGCTTGTTGCCGCCGTGGTTGGCACCGAGAGCCCGCAAGCCGCCGACGAGCACCGTCAACTCCGGGCCGGTTACACCGAGTAGGTAGGCCCGCTCCAGCAGCAGCTGCTCGAGTGGGGCCTTCTCGCCCGGCCGGGCGTAGTTGCGGAACCCGTCAGCACGCGGTTCGAGCACCGCGAACGACTCCACATCGGTGTTCTCCTGGGTGGCGTCGGTGCGGCCCGGTGCGAAGTGCACCGCGATGTCGTACCCGGCCTCCTTGGCCGCCTTCTCGACCGCGGCAGAGCCGGCCAGCACGATGAGGTCAGCCAGTGAGATCTTCTTGCCGCCCGAGGCCGAGGCGTTGAAGTCCTGCTGGATCTTTTCCAGCACCGGCAACACCTGGTCCAGCTCTGAAGGCTCGTTGACTTCCCAATTCCGTTGCGGCTCAAGGCGAATACGTGCGCCATTGGCTCCACCGCGCTTGTCGGTGTTGCGGTAGCTGCCGGCAGCCGCCCAGGCGGTCTTGACCAGCTGGGGTACCGACAGGCCCGATTCGAGCACCTTCTTCTTCAGGCCGGCCACGTCCTTGTCGTCGACGAGCTTGTGGTCAACCTCCGGAACCGGGTCCTGCCACAACTGCGGCTCCGGAATCCAGGGGCCGAGGTAACGCGAGATCGGTCCCATGTCGCGGTGCAGCAGCTTGTACCAGGCCTTGGCGAACGCCTCGGCCAGTTCGTCGGGGTTCTTCAGCCACCGCTGGGTGATCTCGCGGTAGATCGGGTCCTCACGCAGCGAGACGTCGGTGACCAGCATCGTCGGCGCCCGGCCCGGCCCGCCGAACGGGTCGGGGATGGTGCCCGCGCCGGCGCCGTCCTTGGCCTGGTATTGCCACGCTCCGGCCGGGCTCTTCACCAGCTCCCACTCGTAGCCGTACAGCGTCTCCAGGAACGTGTTGTCCCACTTGGTCGGGGTGGGCGTCCAGACGACTTCCAGGCCACTGGTGATCGCGTCCTTGCCCACGCCGCTGCCGTAGGAGCTCTTCCAGCCCAACCCCTGTTGTTCGATCGGAGCGGCCTCCGGCTCGGGGCCGACCAGGTCGGCGTCACCGGCGCCGTGGGTCTTGCCGAAGCTGTGGCCACCGACGATCAGCGCGGCCGTCTCTTCGTCGTTCATCGCCATCCGGCCGAAGGTCTCGCGGATGTCGATCGCCGCGGCGACCGGATCCGGTTTACCCTCGGGCCCTTCGGGATTCACATAGATGAGACCCATCGTGGTGGCACCGTAGGGCTGCGCGAGGTCACGCTTGCCGGAGTAGCGCTTGTTGGTGCCAAGCCACTCGCCCTCTTCACCGAACAGGATCTCTTCGGGCTCCCACACGTCTTCGCGACCGAAGGCAAACCCGAAGGTCTTGAACCCCATGGATTCCAGAGCCACGTTGCCGGCCAGTAGCAGCAGGTCCGCCCACGAGATCTTGTTGCCGTGCTTCTTTTTGACCGGCCATAGCAGCCGGCGGGCCTTGTCCAGGCTCGCGTTGTCCGGCCAGCTGTTCAGCGGGGCGAAGCGCTGCATGCCCTGACCGCCACCACCGCGGCCGTCGAAGATCCGGTAGGTACCGGCGGCGTGCCAACTCATCCGGATGAAGAAGCCGCCGTAGTGGCCGTAGTCGGCGGGCCACCAGTCCTGAGAGGTGGTCAACACCGAGATCAGGTCGGCCTTGACCGCTTCGACGTCAAGCTTGGCGAACTCCTCGGCATAGTCGAAGTCATCACCGAGCGGGTTGGCCTGAGGCGAATGCGGGTGCAGCCTCGATACGTCGATCTGGTTGGGCCACCAGTCCTGGTTCGTCAGGGGAGCGTCGCCCTTGGGCTTGGGCGAGGGAATTGCCGGGTTCTCGCTTTCGCTCGTGCTGGACGTATCGGCGTCCGGCTGCGGCGGGCGACTCTCGGAGATATCTGATGACACAGCATTCCTTTCCAGTGGTGGGTGATTGGGCTGTGATCACGACCTGTGATCAGGAATCCGCGGTCGAACAGTCGGGGCACAGGCCCCAATAGATGACTTCGGCCTCATCGAGCACGAAGCCGTCGAGAGCGTTGTCGTCGTCGGCTGGCGTCAGGCACGGGGCATCGCCGACCGCGCAGTCGACGTCGGCGATCACCCCGCAGGATCGGCACACGACGTGATGGTGGTTGTCGCCGACCCGGGATTCGTACCGTGCGACCAGCCCCGACGGCTGGATGCGCCGAACCAGGCCCACCGCTGTCAGGGCATTGAGTACGTCGTACACGGCTTGGCGCGAGACGTCGGGGAGACCGGTCCGCACCGAGGAGAAGATCGTCTCGGTGTCGGCATGAGGATGGGCGTGCACTGCTTCCAGGACGGCGATCCTGGGCCGGGTCACACGCAGCTCGGCCGAACGCAGCCGCTCCGCGTAGTCCGACGTTGACGACACAACGCCAATATGCCCCGCTTATCTGGATTCGGTCAAGAGTTTCTCGGGGCAACACCCCGTAAAAATTTGACGTCAGGAAGCCGGCTTTACGGCGCTGCCGGCACGCCACTGGTCCCAGCTAAGCGTCCAATCGCCGTTTTGAGTCAGCTTCAACGGTGGTCCTCCGGTGTTACGGATCTCCACCACGTCTCCGGGCACGGAGAAGTCATAGAACCATTTCGCGTTGTCGCCGTTGAGGTTCAGGCATCCGTGCGAGGTATCGGTGTGCCCCTGGGCCCATACCGTGGCGTCGAGTTGGTGCAAATAGATGCCGTCGATGCTGATTCGGGTCGCGTAGTTGATGGTCTCCCGATAACCCAGACGCGAGTTCTTCGGCAGGCCAAAGGTTGACGAGTCCATCACGACGGGGTTGCCCTTGTCGAGCACGGTGTAGGTGCCCGGCGGGGTCCACAGCGAGATGGTTTGCGTTCCGATCTTCTCCTCGCCACCCATCCCCATGGAGGTGGGCATCGTGCGGACCAGTGCCCCGTTGTCGAAGACGCTCACCATTTTCGTGGCGTCATCGGCGATCGACACATGCGCGTCACCGATCCGGAATGACACCCGGGTGTCTTCCTGCCCGAACAGGCCGTCGCCCAAAGCGATTCCGTAAATCTTGGCTTCGGCGGTGACGGTGGTGCCGGGTGCGTAGTAGTGTTCCGGCCGCCAATGGGCATGCTGCCCGTCGATCCAGTACCACGAGCCCGCAACCGCCGGGTTGGTCGTCACTTTCAGTTGACGCTCGGCGGCCGCGCGATCCGTGATCTGTTCGTCGAAGTGCGCGACCACGACCGTCCCGACGCCGTAGGTACCGCCGTCGCGCAGCGCAGCCTCGGAGGTGGTGGTGAACGAGACCTTTGTCTGATTCGACGGCCGCAGGGTGGAGAACGACGAAACCTGGTTCGCCACAACGCCGTCCGGGCTGCGGCCGCTGGCATTGAGAGTGTAGGTACGTCCGTAGCCCAACGGGGCGGTCGGCTTCCAGACGGTGTTGTCCGGCGTCATCACGCCGTCGATGGACTTGCCGGCCTCGTTGACCATACGGACCTCGGTGAGCGTCCCGTTCTGAACCTTCACCTGCACCGGCGAAACCGGATCGACATCTCGTGCATTGACACCGGGAGTAAACGAAATCGTCAGAGCATCAGTAACTTTCGTAGCACAACTCGTGCAGCGCGGTGAGGCGGCGAGCTGGATCGCGGCGCAAATTCCGACGACGACGAATACGCACAGCAAGATCCGGTGCGCCGGTCGAAGCCGCCGCAAAAATTCGGCACCGTTCCTGGGGTTCATCTGGATGCGCATCCTTGAGGGTTACTCATCAGCCGGCTCGAGGTTGAACCCGCGCGGAAACAACGTTGCCTAACAAGTAGCCCCACCGGCACGTCCTGAAACGTCTGCGAGAGATCATGGCGTGATGGCCGACGATGAACTCGACGCGCTGTATTCGGCGCGGCCCAGTGGCTTCACGGCCCAGCGCACCGAATTGTCCGCGGCCGCTCGGCGCCGAGGCGACGAGGCCGCCGCCAAACGGATCTCGGCCAGCCGCAAACCGACCACCGCGGCCTGGGTGGTCAATCAACTTGCGATCCGCGACAAGGATGTCGCGCGGCGTATCGCCGACCTGGGCGACAGGCTGCGTTCCGCGCACGCCGCGATGGATGGCCACCGCATCCGCGAGCTGTCCGGCGAGCAACATCGACTGATCCAGGACCTGGTTCGGTCGGCCTTTGACAAGGCCGGCATCAGCGCGTCCGCCGCGGTGCGTGAGGACGTCACGAGCACACTGCAGGCCGCGATCGCCGATCCCGGGGTCAGGGCGCGACTGGGGCGACTGGACCGGCCCGAACGATGGTCGGGATTCGGTGCGTACGGCGATGACGCCGAACCGGCACCCGCCAAACCGCCCGACAAGGGTGTTGAGCGCCGACGGGAGAAACTCGCCGCGGCGGTCGGCGCCGCCGAGCGCGATAAGGCCGACGCCGACGACAGGCTGGCGCGGTCGGAATCCGAAAGGCAGACGGCCCGCGAGCGTCGTGACGAGGCGCTTGTCGATCTGCGCAGGGCGGAACGCGAGCTCGACCGCGCCGATAAGAACTACGGCAAAGCGCAACAAGCCAGCCGCGATGCCGCCGAACTGCTCCGGGAGGCGAAAGCGCACCTGCAGCGAAGCTAGCCACGACTCCGAGCCGCGGCCGCGTTTCCGGGTGGCAACGCCGGGTATCAGGCCAGCCATGACTTCTCTGTGGCTTGCCGATCGAACCCAGCCATCGTGGACTGCGAGCCAACTCGACGATGGATCCCGCTCCGCCGAGATCATCGTGGTGGGCGCCGGCCTCACCGGTCTGATGACGGGTGTCCTGCTGGCCCGCGCCGGCAAGGAGGTGATGGTGGTGGAGGCGCGCAGCGTCGGCGCCTGCGCCACCGGAAACACCACCGCCAAGATCAGCCTGCTGCAGGGCACCCAGCTGTCGAAGGCGTTACCCCGGCACGGCAAGGAGCTGACCCACGCCTACGTGGAAGGCAACCGGGAGGGCCAGGATTGGATAGTCGAGCACTGCCGGTCGCGCGGCATCGCCGTGCAACGCGAGGACGCCTACACCTACGCCCAGTCCGCCAAGGGCGTGCCGTCGGCCCGCTTGGAACTGAAGGCATGCCAGGCGGTTGGGCTGCCTGTCGAATGGGCGGACGACGCCGACGTGCCGTTCCCTTACCACGGCGGGGTGCGGCTGCCCAACCAAGTGCAGTTCGATCCGGTGGAGTTCCTGGACGCGCTGGCCGCCGAGCTGCTCGAACGCGGCGGACGACTGGTAGAGGGCACCAGGGTCCGGCGGGTGTCGAGTCGCGGCGGCAAGGTGCATGTGCAGGTGAACGACGCGGCACAGCGCGACATCGAACTCGAGGCTCGGAAACTGATCCTTGCCACCGGGGTCCCGATCCTCGATCGCGGCGGATATTTCGCGCGAGTGAAGCCCAGCCGGTCGTACTGCCTGGCGTTCAAGGTGCCCGGAGACATCACCCGGCCGATGATGATTTCCACCGACTCACCGACTCGTTCGGTGCGGTACGCCCCGGTCTCCGACGGGGAGCTGTTGATCGTGGGGGGTGCCGGACACACCGTGGGTCGTGAAAAGAGTCCGGCCAAGGCCCTCGCCGAACTCTCGTCGTGGACACGCAAACACTTTCCGGGCGCCAAGCAGACTCATTTCTGGTCGGCACAGGATTACACGCCGATCGACCATCTGCCATACGTAGGTCCGATCCTGCCGAATAACGAATCCATCTATATCGCAACGGGTTTCAACAAGTGGGGCATGACCAACGGCGCCGCCGCTGCGCTGGCACTGACCAGCCGCATTTTGGGTGGCCGGATGGACTGGGCGCGCGCGTTCGCCAGCTGGAGCCCGCACGAGCTGACTGGCCTGCCCACGGCCATCCAGGCCAACCTCGAGGTGGGATTCGACTTGGCGAAAGGCTGGATCACCCCGGCTGCTCGCATCGGCCGGCGCAGCCCCGGCCCTGACGAGGGCGGCGTGGTGAGCGGACTCCCGTGGCAGCTGGAGGCCAGGAGTCGCGTCAACGGTACCGAACACCGCGTTTCGCCGGTCTGCCCGCACCTTGGCGGGATAGTGAATTGGAACGACGCCGACAAGGCCTGGGAATGCCCACTGCACGGGTCGCGATTCGCGCCGGACGGCACGCTGCTAGAAGGGCCCGCCACCAGAGACTTGACCGCATCGCATTGACACGCTCGTCCCGCTGACTCAACCCGCTTTCCGGTATACAAGCCAGCGCAACTCGATGGGGGAATCCTCCCGCTCGACATCGAAAATGTCTTGGCCACTGGCCCATCCGTCGAACCAGGCCGTGGGCGGCCAGGCGCCTTCCGGTAGATGGGCTTTCTCGTACTCGTACGCCGACTCGTCGGAAACGAGTTCAAGCGACAAACCGGCCGCGGCTTTGCTGACTTCGTCGCGGGTGAAGATCATGGTGTGGCATTGCTGCCCGAGTTGTCGGGCGGCGTCGTCGGGCGTGTAGCCCTCGCGCGGCAGGAACGCGTTGAACACCAAGAATCCACCGGCGGCCAGACACTGCGCGGCCAGTTCGAACATGCCGCCCAGTTCCTGTGGCGTCCGGAAGTCCGGCACCACTTCGGAGAACACGACCAGCTGAAAGTCACCGCTGACGCCCTCCATCGCCACGAAGACATCGCTTTGGATGACGTTGATATCAACCGAAATTCGTTTGGCTTCTGTACGAATGATGTCGGCGAACTTCCCGGCCAGCTCTACCGCGTCGACCGGGTGACCGCGCTTGGCCAGGGCGAGGGCATTTCGCCCGGTGCCCGCGCCAACGTCGAGTATCCGATAGGTGCTGGGATCGTCGGCTTCCATGGCGAGCGACCAGACACGGGCATCGGGTTCGGTGCCGAACAGCGACCCCTCGCGAGTGTCGACCCAATTGTCGTAATCGGCCCCGATCGTTGCCCACTGAGGTTTGACGCGGTAGTTCAGTGTCGTACCGAACGGTGAATTGAACTCTATGACGATGTTCGAACGAGACGAAGCCTTAAAGGCTTTCGCCAACTCGCCTTCCAACACCGCTCTGAGCTGAACGGTCTCTTCGTCTGTGTACGGTATGCCCAATCCGGCGAAGACGGTCGTGCACATTCTGACGTACTCGTCGAGCATGCCGGGAACGGCCGGTACATGAAGCCGCCCTTCCGACATCATTCGTCGGTGTAACCGACGGGCCATTGCGTCGCGCAGCGTCGCCGGGTCGAAAGATCTGCGGTCGCGATCCTCCATCAGACTCTTGTACACGACCGAGTTGCTGGCTGCACAATGGGGCGCGGGATAGCCGGCGAGCCGATCGCGGCCGAGAAGGGGAGATGATGAGCGACGATGTGACCGCCCAGTTGGGTGCCAAGAAGTTCGTGTCTTTGACGACGTTCAAGCGCAACGGCGATGCGGTCGCGTCGCCGATGTGGGTCGTCGGTGACGGCGCGCGGCTCTCGGTGTGGACACCGGCAGACTCGTGGAAGGTCAAGCGGGTTCGGCGCGATCCCCGGGTCACGCTTGCGGTGTGCGGTCGAACCGGCAAGGTCGCCCCCGGTCAGCCCGTCTTCGCCGGGACCGCCGAGGTGATCACCGATCCGGCGGAGGTCACCCGCGTCGAATCGCTCGTCAAACGCAAGTACGGCTTGGAATTTCGCGTGGTGACCTTCATCGAGGCCATCCTCGCCCGCGGCCGAAAGCCGCGGTTTGTCCTGCGGATCGCGCTGACGCCCGGCGAGTGATGTCGGTGCTATTTGCCGGGATCGTTCGCGGCTTTGTCGCCTGAACCGCGGCAATGAGCCGCGTCGAACTGATGGAAGATGGTCGCTATGCAGGTCGAGAGTTTGCGCCGCTATCCGGTGAAATCAATGCTTGGGGAGGACGTCGAGAGCTTGTTCGTCGACGAACGCGGCGCCCAGGGAGACCGCCGGCTCGCACTCGTGGACACCACGACGGGGCATGTGGCCAGCGCCAAACAGGCGCGGCTATGGCGCGAGCTGTTGAAGTGCACTGCCATCGGGGATGTCGGCCACGTCCGCATCGGGCTGCCCGACGGTACAACAGTCGCCGCCGATGATCCGGACGCCAACGAGGTGCTATCGAAGTTGTTGGGGCGCTCGGTCCGACTGGTAGGTAAGCGCCCGAACGGCGCGACGGTCGAGCGCCCGGACCCCGAGAAGCTGCTCGAGCTCGGGTTGGACGCCGATGTCGCCGGCCGCATCTTGGAGATCGGGTTGGGCACGCCTGGGGATTCGTTCACTGACGATGCTCCGCTGCACGCGATCACTACCGCTACGTTGGACCACATCGGGGTCGAGGCCTTGCGTTACCGGCCGAATCTGGTGATCGCGACACCGGCCGACTGGCCGCCATATGTCGAAAATGATTGGGTCGAACGTGAATTGGCCATCGGATCGGTGCGGCTGCGCGGCCTGGAACTCACCCCGCGGTGTGTGGTCCCGACACTCGAGCACGGTCGACTGCCGAAAGCGCCACAGGCACTACGGACGCCCGCCGCCGAGAACCGTTTGCAAGCAGGCAGTTGCGGCGTGGCCGCATGCGCGGGGATCTACTTCAAAGCCACAACTGCAGGCACCATCCGGGTGGGCGAGCAGGTCACCCTCGACCCCTAGGCGTCTAGTTGCCGAAGCTATTGGGGGGTGTGCGCACCACCGTGGCCGGCCCGGCGGGGCCCGCGTCGATCCGGCTGGCGGCAAAGGACGCGCCCTTGTCGATCATGGTGCCGTCGTCGGCGTAGGTGTTGTGAGCGGCGAAGTTCATGCCGTCCGAGCACACCGGGTCCTCGTTCGCACACACCTTGATCGTCTTGGCTTGGTAGGTCGGTCCGATGACGACAGGCGGCTCACCCAGGAAGTTCATCGCCCGCACGTTAGGCATGCCGAAAAGCACCACCGCGGCGACGTGGTCGGCGATCTCGGGTGAAAGTGGCTTGGGCACGGTTGCCGGGTCGACACCGGCGGGCACCGCGTCCGACGTCACGAAACCCATCACCGCCGCGCCCTGGGAGAAGCCACTGAGCACCATCTTGGTCTTGGGGCAGCTGGCCGCCATCGACACGACGTGCGCGCCCGCGTCCCGGATGCCGTCGAGGCCGGTGTCCCACTCATTACTGGCGGGGTAATTGACCGCGTAGACGTCGACCGACTTTCCACCCTCGCGTCCGCGCAGGTTGTCGATGAAGGCCTGCCCGGTCGCGCCGACCCCCTCCGGCTCGCCGGTGCCGCGGGCGTACACCACCTGGACGTCGGGGCATGGCTCGGCGGACGAGGGGACGGGCGAAAACAGGACAGAGGCACCAAGACTCGCAGTTGCTGCGGCCGCAGCACCCATCAAGCGAATGACGTAACCGGCAATCATGTCCACATAAATGCCCATCTGTGCCGATCACCAAACGAGTGATATTCCACACGCGTTCGCAGCAAACCCCACCGATCGGAACTGCGGTGGCGTGTTCGCCGTGCGAACAGCGCACAGCCGCAGTCGAATTCACGCCCCGCCGACGTAAGTAGCTGGCACCGGCCGGCCGTCGGCGTGAAGTCGGCTCAACGCCATTTGATGCCGCAGCCTATCGACGGCCGCTGATCCGCGTTGACCGGACGTCCGGCCAGCACAGCGTCGACGGCTGCCCGGACGTCGGCGCCCGTTACCGGCACGTCGTTTTTGGGGCGGGAGTCGTCGAGCTGGCCGCGGTAGACGAGTCGGCGCTCGCCGTCGAACACGAACGTGTCCGGCGTGCACGCCGCGGAGAAAGCGCGGGCAACGTCTTGCGTCTCGTCGTACAGGTACGGAAACGTCCAGCCGTGGCGGCGAGCCTCGGTCACCATCTCGTCGGGCCCGTCCTGCGGGTAGGTGGCGACGTCGTTGCTGGAAATTCCCACCATCGCGACGCCTTGCTCGGCGAGGTCTCTGCCCAGGGCGGCCAGCCCCGCCGCGACATGCTTGACGTAGGGGCAGTGGTTGCAGATAAAGGTGACGACCAGCGCCGGACCGGTGAGCTCATCGAGGCTGACCAGGGCGCCTGTTGCCGGGTCGGGCAACGTGAACGGCGGCGCGGGCGTGCCGAGGGCGAGCATTGTCGACTCGATTGCCATGCCCGCCAGACTAGTCCGTGGCGACCCGGCGACCGCGACCGATCGCGGGTGCGCAAGGCTGCATCTCGTGTGGCCAGAGTTAGCGGCGTTGCAATCCGGGGTACCAGTCCGAAACATGGGGTGGGTGATTTCGCACGCCGTCGCGATCTTCTCCGGTTTACTCGCCGCGTTTTGGGCAGCCGTCGGCATCGTCGTTCGACAACGAGTCGCCCAAAGCGTGCCGGCTGACGGGGAGCGGTCCCGACCGACGGTGACGAGCGTGGTTCGTCAGCCGCTGTGGTGGGCCGGGATTCTCGCCGCCATCGCCGGCTACGTGTTTCAGGCCCTGGCCCTTGCTAACGGATCTCTGCTGCTGGTGCAGCCGCTGTTGGTGTCGTCGCTGCTGTTTGCCCTGCCGCTCAGCGCGAGGCTTTGCCATCAGCGCATCACCGGGGCCGAGTGGGCTTGGGCGATCGTGTTGACCGTGGCGCTGGCGGCGTTCGTGCTCGTCGGTCAACCCCGCGAGGGCCATCACCGTTCGCCGATACCGTCGTGGACGATGGCGGTGATGCTCACCGCGCCGCTGGTCATCGTGTGTCTCCTCGCGGCCCGGCGCACCCACGGCCGGACCCGCGCGATGCTGCTGGCGGTCACGGTGGCGGTTCTGCTGGGCATGGTGGCCGTGTTGACGAAGATCTGCACGCACCGCTATGCCATCGGCGGATGGCACGGACTTCTGACCGTGCCGGCGCCGTACCTGCTGGTCGTGCTGGCAGTGGCGGTCACCATGGTGCAGAGCTCGGCCTTTCACGCCGGCGCGTTACAGGCCTCGGTGCCGCTGATGTTGGTGGGGGAGCCTGTTGTCGCGGTGATGCTTGGAGTCATCGTGCTCGGCGAACACCTTGCGGTGCGGGGCTCAGCAGCGATCGGCCTGCTCGTCGCCGTCGCCGCGATGGTGGCATCTACCGTCGCGCTGGCACGCGACCAGGCACCCGGTGTGAGCCATCCGGCCGCCGAAGATGTTGGCACACCGCGTGCTAACGAAGACGATGTGATCATCACGTAGGCCGTGCGGCTCCTTCCAGGAGATCGACTGCGCGCGCAAGGCTTTCGTCAGCCGTGCTGATCAACTCGGACACCTCGCGGGCCCGTGCCGCGCGTTCCGGCGTGAGGATGCCCTGCAGGTCGGCCACCACCGAGTCCAGGGTGCTCTCCATAAACGCCCGTCCAGAGCCAACTTTCAACTGCGTGACTCCTTCCGCCCAGACAGGCTGATCGAGCCAGAACCATAGGATCAGCGTGGGAAGTCCGGCCCGCAGGCCGGCGGCCGTTGCCCCGGCGCCGCCATGGTGGACGACGGCGCGGCACCGCGGAAAAACGACGGCATGGTTCACCGCGGGCACGACCTTCACGTGCTCGACGTTCGGGAGGCCGGCGACGTCGTTCGGGCCGGTGCAAACCAGCGCCCGCTCGCCGACCCGTGCGCAGGCCTCGCTGATCACAGCGACGGTCTCCATGGGCGATGCAAGCGGCGTACTGCCGAAACCGAAGTAGATCGGCGGCGTGCCATCGGCGATCCAGGAGAGCACCTCGTCGTCGGAATCGGCGGGCAGTCCCAGCGTCAGCGCGCCGACGAACAGCGCCGACACATCCGAGTCCAGCCATTCGGCAGCCGTTCCCGGCAAGTAGACCTCGTCGTAGGCCTGAATTTCGATGGTCGGTTGAGCCAAATCTCCGGCGACGTCCGACAAGCCGAGCGCGGCACGCTGGGCGTCGTCGGTGTCCTTGGTGATCTGCGGACCGAACGTGCCACCGGCCAGAATTCGCGCCGGGAAGTAGTGCAGCACGCCGAGCGGAATGCCGTAGTACTCAGCGATATTGGCGGCTAGGCCCTGCTCGTTGAAGGCCGCGACCAGCAGGTCTGCCCCTTCGGCCAACGAGGTCAGCGCCGTACTCTTTTCGGCCTTGATCTCGTTGACATGCTGGGCAATGTCGGCCCACATCGTGACCGGATTCGATATCTTGCCGACGAACGCCGCGGCGAAGTCCATCTGTTCGCGCGTGTCCCGGCCGTACGCGACCGCCCGCAGCCCCGCGGATTCGACGAAGGACACCATGTTGGGCGCGACGGCCATCTGCACCTCGTGACCACGTCGCATCAGCTCCCGGCCGACGGCAGCCAGAGGCTCGACATCGCCACGACTCCCATAGCCGGCCAGCACGCATTTCATCGGCGAAACCTCACTCGCGGCGCTGCGCGACGGCCGGTTAACGGATCTTGTTGGCGGCGAAGGTCGCGGCCTGATTGGTCATCCCCAACTGGATATACGAAACGTGCGCCATGATGTTGCCGCCCGCCGAGCAGATCGGGTCGTCTTGCGCGCACAGGCTGATGGTTTTTCCGCTGTAGATCGGATTGATCGTGGGCAGCGGTTGACCGCCCCACAGCGCGCTGGAGAACTGGCTGGTCGGTTCGCCGAACAAGGCGACCGCGGCGACATGGTCGGCGACCGTGGGCGGCATCGCCTGAGTGGCGAGGTCGATCACCGTCGAACCCTGCGAGTATCCACCGAGCACGATCTTCGTCTTGGGGCAGCTGGCGACGGTGCCCTGGATGTGCCCGCTTGCGTCATCGGCGCCGGCCGGAGCACTGGCGTGGTAGTCGTCGTTGGCCGGGTAGTTGACCGCGTAGACCCCGACGGACTTCCCGCCGAGCTGCGACGTCAGGGAGTCGGTGAATGCTTGACCGATGTTCCCGAGGCCGGGCTCCTGGTGAGTGCCTCGAGCGAACACCACCTCGACGTCAGAGCAGGGATCGGCCGCCGCGATAGGTGAAATCGGCGAACCAACCAACGCCCACATCATCGCTGCAGCGACGCCGACAATCCGAACAAGCCTGAGTGCACTCATTCTCAAATGCTGACATACCGACCGAGACGGCCGTACCGGCGGCTCGCTTTACCCGGATGCGGACGAGTTGCGGGGCCACCTATAAAAAATGAGGTACTTGCCGCTGGGAAGCAACTGAAACGCCCTGGAAATCCCGGAGGCTCCTGACCTTGGAAACGAGGATGCAGGTATGCCGAAGGAACAGTTGCCGGGGAAGCCCACGGCGCGTCG